>JABDAT010000021.1 GCA_013288985.1 Alphaproteobacteria bacterium | reverse complement strand
AGGAAGAAAGCTGGCTGAGTAAATTACAAAAACATCCCGGTGAAGCATTACTGATTGTAGCCGGCACTGTTGCCTTGTGCTGCATCGGCGGATACGAAATATATAAACACAGCAAGCAGCGTTAATAGACAAAATTATTTCTGGCAATGCACGCAGAAAAATGTGCTGCGTCCCGCCTGGCGGATTACTTCAATTTTATTCTTGCATGTCGTACATGGCTGTTTCTGTCTTCCATACACTTTAAAATGATGCTGGAAATATCCTGCATCTCCTGATGATCGCACATAATCCCTGAGAGTTGAGCCGCCTGACACAATAGCAGCTTCCAATACCTTTTTAATCGCCGCCGCCAATATTTTCGCTTCTTTCTCAGTTACAGCATTCGCAGGGCGCGACGGATGGATATGAGCGAGGAACAATGCTTCGCAGGCATAAATATTGCCCACACCTACGAGCTTGCGCTGATCCATGATAACGGATTTCACCGGCGCCTTGCTTGATTGCAGCGTCTTATATAAAACCTTGCCGTTCATTGCCGCATCGAGCGGTTCCGGTCCAAGCACAGAGAATAATTTATGACTTGCCAGATTCTTTTCTGATGCAAGCGTCATGAGGCCAAACCGGCGCGGATCATGAAATATGCAGCACATGCCGCCAGTGCATTCTATTATCACATGATCATGCTTGCGAAACTCATCAGGCAGCGATTCCTTGAGCACCAGACTGCCGCTCATGCCCAAATGCACAATAAGCGTTTGCGCATTATCTAAATGCATCAATACATATTTAGCGCGGCGTGAAATATCTTTTATTGTTCTTCCCTTGAGCGATTGCTCAAAATTCGCAGGAAGCGCAATGCGCAAATCCCGCCGCCGCACTATTACATTGGTAATAGTAGTGCCCGTCAGATACGGCGCAAGACCTCTGCGTACAGTCTCAACTTCAGGAAGCTCAGGCATAGGAATTTTATATATAGCCGATAAATCTTTATGGAATACTTATAACAATGTTTATAAACAAGCTCCGACTTGACAAATAGCCGCTTTCTACCTATGTATACGAACGCATATTGCACTGCACTATAAAATGTGTGTTGCAACGAAAAATAAATTTTAGAGCATTATGCTGCTCATGAAATATTAGGGGTAAATGCAGACAACAAGTTTTTGTTGCATGAATTCGACTATCGTATAGGTTGTATAAATACAAATAATACACCTATAAACGATTATAGATGCGACATATACATATTTATATATTAACCAAAGGAGATTAAATCATGGCAACAGCCTCTAAAAAAGCTTCCAATCATTCGCCCAAACTTGCAGCCGCTACTGCTCAATCCGCAGTTAAGCTTGCCTCAAACACCGCCAGCAAAGCAACCGCCGCTGCCTTATCCGCAGTTGAGTCAACGCGCAGCTCCGCTGAATCCATGATGAAACTCAGCACAGACACACTGAAAGATTTCTTTGCCAACACTACTGAAGAAACCCAGAAGGCGCAGGAAAAAGTATTCGCCATCGGACGTGAAAGCGCTGAAAATATCACCCGCGCGGTTGATGCTTTTGCGCGCACGGTAAATGACCTGGTGTCCCTCAGCCGTGAAAACGCAGACGCCGCAGTAGAAGTAAATCACATTGCTGCCGATATCGCCAAATCCATCAACACCGAACTCGCCAGCGCCGCCAACAGCAACTTCTCCGACAATGTGGAACTCTGCAAAGAAGCGTTTGGCTGCCGCAACATCAATGATGCGTTTGATTTGCACAGCAAATGGCTCAGCACCAATGTTGATAATTTCTTCACGCAGTCCACGCGCCTTGCTGAAATGGTGTTCCAGCTTGCCACCGAAGCAGCCGAACCCATTAATGAGCGTGTAGCGGAAGCAACCGAACGTTTCAGCAAATCGCTTGCCGCATAATTTTCGGCTAGTTGAATTGAACATGAAAGCCCTGGGTGCAAACTCAGGGCTTTTTTTGTTGCTTGCCGCAAGTAAGGCTGAAGATATAATGTATTATAATTCATCAGTTATCGGCACAAGCATGATGCGCGCATTCATTTCCATTATTGTACTTTTTTGGCCGTTATCCTTATGCGCATCTGAGGCACAGGAAAAACTTACTCCCATCCATCATATTATCGTTTTCTATCTCGAGAATCATAGCTTCGATAATTTATTTGGCACTTTCCCGGGAGCAGATGGTATCGCAAATGCAGGCGATAAAGCAACGCAAACTGATGCAAACAACATCCCCTACAAAACACTTCCGCCGGTGATGAATGGCAAGACGGCAGATGCGCGTTTTCCTGCCAATCTCCCTAACCAGCCTTTCCTGATTACTCGCTATGTCTCCGCCAATGATAAAACGGCTGACCTGCTGCATCGCTTTTACCAGAACCAGGCACAGATAGACGGCGGCAATATGGATAAATTCGCCGTCACAAATGAGTCTGGCGGCCTTACCATGGGGTATTATGAGGAAAAAGACTCGCCCTTGTGGCAATACGCCAAACGCTACGCATTGGCTGACCGCTTCTTTGTCGCTGCCTTTGGCGGCTCCATACTAAATCATTTCTGGCTGATATGCGCCTGTACGCCGCGTTATGAACATGCGCCTCAAGACATGCTTTCAGTACTGGATAAAAACGGCCGTCTGCTGAAAGATGGTCCGCTTTCACCCGATGGCTATGTCATCAACACGATTCAGCCGGCAAGCCCGCCTTTTGATTCCCGCACCAAAGATCTGGTCCACCGGCTGCCGGAACAGACCCTGCCCACCATAGGCGACCGCTTAAGCGCAAAAAATATCACCTGGGCATGGTACGGCGGCGGCTGGAGTGATGCTGTTAATGGCAAAACCGATCCGTCTCATTTCTTTCCGTTTCATCACCACCCATTTGGCTATTTCGCCAATTATGCCCAAGGCACCAAAGGGCGCGCAGAGCATTTAAAAGACGAAACCGATTTTGTTGCCGCTATACAAAACGGCGCGCTTCCGGCTGTTTCATTCTTCAAGCCAGCAGGCACGGTTGATATGCATCCGTATTACACCAAACTGGGTGAAAGCCAGGAGCATGTATTCGGCCTTGTTAAAGCTATTGAGAACAGCCCGTTATGGAAAGATTCTGTTATCATTATCACATTCGATGATGCGGGCGGCTTCTGGGATCACGTGGCGCCTCCCCAAAGCGACCGATTTGGCCCCGGCGAACGCATCCCCACATTAATTATTTCACCTTTTGCCAAACGTGGTTTTATTGATCACACAATGTATGAAACCACGTCTATCCTCAAACTTATTGAAACCAAATATCATCTCAAACCGCTTGGCGCGCGCGATGCCAAGGCTAATGATCTTACGAATGCACTGCAGTAAACTCGGCTATATTAAAAATTCGCTAGGCTGAGTCGTAAGCAAAGAAAATTGTACGCTTAACGACCCAGTATAGTAGAATTTACACGTCGAGATTCGCCACTTTCAGCGCATTATTGATAATAAAGTCGCGGCGCGGCTCCACTACATCACCCATGAGTGTAGTAAACACCTCTTCCGCATCTTCGGCGTGTTTGACTTCCACTTTAAGCAAGGTGCGGGTCTCAGGATTAAGGGTGGTATCCCACAACTGATCGGGATTCATTTCACCCAGACCTTTAAAGCGGCTAACCGTAATGCCTTTTTTGCCAATATCCATCACCGCATTATAGAGCGTGGAAGGCGTTGCCACCGTCTGCTCCACCCCTTTGCGTGAAAGTGTAAGCGGTTTGGCGTAGTTGGCTATCAATGTTTTGGCGCGCGCATGCAGTTCACGCGCTTCACGGCTCATGAAAAGCTTTTCATCAAGCACGTAACGCTCTTCAACGCCGCGCAATGTGCGGGTCACCACAAAGCCGATTTCCGATAATTTGCACTGCCAGCCGCCGCTGTCAGGCGAGAGGGCATTAAGCTTGCCCACAAAAAGCGGTACTTTGGCGATAGCCACATCCTCGGTGATATCCATATCAAAGAGATCTACAAGCACTGCGGATTCAACGATATGCAATGGAATGCGGCGTGATAACGCCTTAATAAAACCGGCATTTTCCGCTGCATCTTTAATCCACTCGGCAAGGGCGGCACCGCTTATGGTTCTGCCTTTGTCAATTTGCAGCGTTGCGTCTTCGAGCGCTGATTCCACCAGGTATGCTTCCAGTGCCGCATCATCTTTCAGATAGGTTTCCGAGCTGCCACGTTTCAACTTATACAGCGGCGGCTGGGCGATATAGAGATAACCGCGATCAATCAGTTCGCGCATCTGGCGATAGAAGAATGTAAGCAGCAGCGTGCGTATATGCGATCCATCGACGTCGGCGTCGGTCATGATGATGATTTTATGATAGCGCGTTTTCTCGATATTGAATTCTTCCACCCCAATGCCGGTGCCAATAGCGGTAATAAGCGTGCCGATTTCAGCGGATGACAACATGCGGTCAAAGCGCGCGCGTTCAACGTTGAGGATCTTACCTTTGAGCGGCAGAATAGCCTGGGTAGCGCGGCTGCGGCCCTGTTTAGCAGAACCGCCTGCCGAATCACCCTCAACAATAAAGAGTTCGGATTTGGCTGGGTCGCGCTCCTGGCAGTCAGCGAGTTTACCGGGAAGACTTGCCATATCGAGCGCGCCTTTGCGGCGGGTAAGTTCGCGGGCTTTGCGCGCCGCTTCACGGGCAACGGCGGCTTCCAGCACTTTACCCACAATAATCTTGGCTTCCTGGGGATGTTCTTCAAACCACTGGCTGAGTTTATCTGTCACCAGGCTTTCCACCACGGGGCGCACTTCCGAACTCACCAGCTTATCTTTGGTCTGCGACGAAAATTTAGGATCTGGCACTTTTACCGATAGGACGCAGGTAAGGCCTTCGCGTGCATCTTCGCCGGTTAATGCTATCTTTTCTTTCTTGCCGATGCCGCTTTCCGTCATGTAATTATTGATGATGCGGGTAAGCGCCGCGCGGTAGCCAATCAAATGTGTGCCACCGTCGCGCTGGCGGATATTGTTGGTAAAGCACAGCATATTTTCATGATAGGAATCATTCCACTGCATCGCCACATCCACGCTCATGCCGTCTTTTTCGCCCGTTACAGCGATAGTGGGATGCACTGCAGTTTTGCTGCGGTCGAGATAATTTACGTAAGCGCTGGTGCCGCCTTCATAGAAAAATTCGCTGAAGACCGGCTCGGCAGCCCGCAGATCGCTTAAATGAATGCGCACGCCGGAATTAAGGAACGCAAGCTCGCGCAGGCGATGCTCAAGCGTCGCATAATCAAAATCGAGCACATTGGCAAAAATATCGCGTGAAGGCATAAAGGTAACGCTCGTTCCCTTTTTACCGCCCGCATCGCCAATAATTGCAAGCGGCGCTTCGGTTTCGCCGCGCACGAAACGCACGCGATGCTCTTTGCCGTTGCGCCAGATAGTGAGCAGCAGCCAATCGGAAAGCGCATTCACGACGGACACGCCCACGCCGTGCAGACCGCCCGATACTTTATAAGAATTCTGGTCGAATTTACCCCCGGCATGGAGCTGGGTCATGATCACTTCAGCAGCCGACACGCCTTCGCCTTCATGCATATCGGTAGGAATGCCGCGGCCGTTATCGGTTACCGTGCAGGAGCCGTCAGGGTTAATCACCACTTCTACCTTGTCGCAGTGGCCGGCAAGCGCTTCATCGACCGCATTATCGACCACCTCATATACCATATGGTGCAGGCCTGAGCCGTCATCGGTATCGCCGATATACATGCCGGGGCGTTTGCGCACCGCCTCCAGGCCTTTTAATACTTTAATGGAATCCGCGCCGTAGGCTGCGTCTTCAGCCGTGATTTCCGTCGTCATTTTTAACCCTGCATTTGCCATAATTATTAACTTAAAAAATGGAATTATTGAACTGATATACAAGCCAGAAATTGGCCATATCCATTTCTAGCAGGTACAGAGGCAAAAGCTAGATTTTTTTACGGAATTTGCAGGTTATTTTTACCTTCAAATTATTGTGCAAATTCATAGGTATTTTAGGTTGAAATACTGCCTTTTTCTACCTTCAGTATCCGGCCATTAAACCCGGCAAATATTTCGGCGTCTGTTCCCGTGAGCCAGCACTGCGCATTAATGCTGGCGAGTTCTGCAAAAAGCTCGGTTCTGCGGGTTAAATCCAGATGCGTTACCAATTCATCTAGCAGCAATACCGGTACGCTGCCATGCCACGCTGCCCCTGCGCGGGCTTGGGCAAGGATAATAGAGACGAGCAAAGCTTTTTGCTCGCCAGTAGAGCAATGTTCCGCTGGCATATTTTTCTCCACATGCAGCACTTCCATTTCACTGCGATGGATGCCTGACAAGGTGCGGCCGGCTGCTGCGTCCTGACCACGGCCCGCTTCCAGCGTTTCCCTGAACTTTTCTTCTGCCATCAGCGCAGAGCCATGGATAAGCGCTATTTCAACCAGCCCTGATAATGTTATTTGCACTTTGGGAAAAGAATGTTCAGAAAGCTGCACTGCGTTATTGAGCCCTTCCACGCCGTGCTGGCGCGCCACGGCAATGGCCACGCCCTGCTCCGCCATTTTTTGCTCAAGCGCTGACAGCCACAAAGCATCCGCATTGCCCGTCTGAAGCAACCGGTTGCGCTCACGCATTGCCGACTCATAGGCATTAAGCCGCGAGGCATGATCGGCATCAAAACTATAAATCAGGCGATCCAGGAATTTGCGCCGCGCCGTGCCGCCGTCAATAAATAAATTGTCCATCTGCGGCGTAAGCCATAAGGCAGCAAATACACGCGAAAGTTCCGTTTGCCCGCGCGAAATTTTGCCTTCGATTTTTACAATGCGCTTATCGGCGCTTTCATTGTCTTCCGGGTTGCGCCCCGTACCTACGCTTACCGTCCCTTGCGCGCCGTAAAGCTCGGAAGCCACCGCCCAAGGCGCGCGCGCATGCATACTATCAATCTCGGAAAGTTTGGCACGGCGCAAACCACGCCCCGGCGTAAGCAGCGAAATAGCCTCCAATATATTAGTTTTGCCGGCGCCGTTGGGCCCGACAAGGACAATTGAATTTTCACCGCACTCAATGCGTGCCGAAAGATAATTGCGAAAATGCGAGAGGGTCAGGCTTTTAACGAAGTTGCGGGTAACAGTTTGGCTCAAAGTTTGCTGTGCCTGTTGCACATCACACCCGCATCGGCATCACAACGTAAAGCGCGCCAACATCTGCAGTATCACGCACCAAGGCAGGTGAAGTGCCGTCAGCCAGTACGAACTGCACTGTATCGCCTTCCATCTGCGCCATCATATCGAGCAGGTAACGCGAGTTGAAGCCAATTTCAATAGGGTTCGCTGCGTAATTAATGTCCACTTCTTCCGTTGCCGTGCCATGTTCAGGGCTGTCAGCGGAAAGCGTTAGTTTTCCAGCATTAATGGCAAGCTTGATGCCGCGGGTTTTTTCCGAAGCAATCACGGATACGCGGTCAACAGCTTGTGTGAAAGCTTTGCCGTCCACTTCCATGATTTTATCATTACCGGAAGGAATGACGCGCTCATAATCCGGGAACGTGCCGTCAATCAGTTTGGAAACCAGCACGGCGTTGCCGCAGGTAAAGCGGATTTTGCTTTCCGAGAGCGAGATATTCACTTCGTTCACGCCTTCTTCCACCAGCTTCTTAATTTCGCCAATGGTTTTGCGCGGGATGATTACACCGGGCATGCCGGAAGCGCCCGCCGGAAGCGCCACTTCAATGCGCGCCAAGCGATGGCCGTCGGTAGCAACGGTGCGCAACACCTGGGTGCCCTGGCTTTCCGCCGCATGTAAATAAATGCCATTCAGGTAATAGCGGGTTTCTTCGGTCGAGACGGCAAAGCGCGTTTTGTCGATCAGCGCATTGCACTCAGAGGTCGTAATGGTGAAGCTGAAAGGCAGTTCGCCTTCGGTCATGACGGGGAAATCCTCCACCGGCAGAGTGGAAAGCGAGAAGCGTGATTGCCCGGCGCGGATGATAACTTTACCCGACTCAGCCTGGCGGACGATTTCCACCTGCGAGCCATCCTGCAACTTGCGCACAATGTCATAGAAGGTATGGGCGGGAACCGTTGCCTGCCCTGGCTCAGAAACAGAAGCCGCGGCCTTTTCAACCACCGCTATGTCCATATCGGTTGCGGTGAGGTAAAGCGCGTTGCCTGCGGCTTCCAGCTTCACATTGGAGAGAATGGGGATGGTGCCGCGGCGTTCCACGACGGATTGCACATGTCCAAGCGACTTAAGCAAAGCGGAGCGATCGATAACGAATTTCATAGGTTTCATGCAGTGTTAGTTGACGTTGTCCGCGAATATAGAGAGCCATCAGGAGATGTGCAAATGGTTTATTGAAAGAGGTGCAAGGTTCTAGGTTTTAGGGACTAGAAATAAGAAATCCAGAACCTAGTCCCTAGAACCTAGTCCCTGTTCTTTTTCATCAAATCGCGCTGTTCGCGCTGCCAGTCGCGCTCTTTAATAGTCTCGCGCTTCTCATATTCTTTTTTGCCTTTGCCCAGCCCCAGCAATAATTTCACCATGCCGCGCGCATTGAAATACATTTTAAGCGGCACCAGCGTCAGCCCCTTCATCTTGGCGTTTCCCAGCAGTTTATCCATCTGCTTTTGATGCACCAGCAGCTTGCGCGGGCGCTTGGGCTCATGGTTATAGCGGTTGCCGGCAGTATATTCGGGGATATTAATATTAAACACCCACAATTCGCCCTTCATCTCGCCCGCATGGGCGTCAGCAATCGTCGCGCGCCCCATGCGCATGGATTTCACTTCCGTGCCAGTCAGCACCATCCCCGCCTCAACGGTTTCAAGAATAGTATAATCGTAGCGTGCGCGGCGGTTCTCGGCGATGAGCTTGCCCTCCGCTTTGGTATCTTTTTTAGCAGGTTTTTTTTCGTTCTTGTTGGCCATAAACTTACTGTATTACAATACAAACGATTGTCATACTCGGGCTTGACCCGAGTATCCATCTAAAAAGACCGATAGATTCCTGCTTTCGTAGGAATGACACGTAAAAATGCATCTATGACGAGGATAGAGGCCGCGGTCAAGCCCTGGCAGGGTGCGATAGTGAGGATTTCGGATATATTATCAGCGCGACTGGCCTTTTCTATGCATCACAATTGCCCCCACAACCGTTGCAACGCCGGCAAACACAACCGCCCAGGGAGCCACCTTCTCTGCCCAGCTCTTTTCCGGTGCTGCATCAGGCGATTTTGCCGTGCCAGATGGACCTTGAGTCTTTTTTTCCTGTGCATTCTTTGCAGCCCAGCCCGCGCCCACTGCCGCGGCAATCCCCCCTATAGTTCCCACGATGGCAGGGGTATGGTTATTGCTATTGGAAGATGAGGAAAAAGATGGAGAAGAGGTAAGCGGGGGCGCATCCTGTTTTGTTGGGCCGGTAGTGGTATGCGTAGTTTCTAATTCAGCGGCTTTTTTCTCTATTTGTTGGCGATAGGGGGAGGATAACTCGGCACCCTCAAAACGCGCATCGCGCTGTATGTTCTCCAGCAGAGCGCCTAACTTCTCTCCCTCCGTAGACACAGCAGCGTCCGGACCAGACAAAAGCCAGATAATTCGACCCTGTATATTCTCTTTCTTTATATATACTTTATCTTTTATTTCATCAGGAAAGATGGTCAGGGCTTTATCAACAAGCCCGATGATTTTATCTATTTGCACCTGATTAAGTTTTGGAGCCGTAAAAAAATTATTGTGACTTACAATAGCGGCAGCAAACTCCGCCTTAATCGCTGCAACTCCCACTGCCGATTCCGCATGTTCCTTCGCTATAGTTTGGGCTTTATTTTTAATACTACGCTCTCTTGCTATTCTAATATGTTTTCCCTCAAGCATTTCTGCTTCGGTTATATTATAAAATTTAGTGTCTTCCTCCATCTCGCGTTGATGGGCTTCAGGGTAATGATCTTTGCTATAGCGTATCATATTCACTTGCGACGCCATAACCGCATCAAAAGCATCATCACCCAGATGTTGTAACCGCATTTGCAGCATACTAAAAACAGGAGGTATTCCTTCTTGTTCTTCGCAGTGCCTCCTGTGCTCTGGAATAATTTCTCTCAGCATATTGGATGCCGAAGCATCTACATCAGATTGCTTCACTTCCAATCCGGGATCTAATAGATCAAAAATTTCGGGAAATAATTCCGCATATTTTCGATATTCTTTTGCCGGGGTGCCAGGCGTATAGCCGTAGTAAGTAGTAGGCTCAATATTCTTACGAAAATGCTCTGATTCAACATAACGCTCAATTGCATCGGCCAGTGCATTCTGGATTTCCCTTGGGCCTTTGAATGTTTTTTCGGTATCCGCCGGAGAGATGATGGGTTTAGACACAGGCGCGGTGGTTGATTGCGTCAAGGCGCTCGGCGGGATGGGAGGAATAGAGCCAAGCGTATTGGCAGGCTTATTGGGCCACGTTATTTTTTCGTCTTTTATAAATCTTTTATCTTCTATAGAAAAACTTTTTACAGTCGCTACCGTCAAAGGTAATCTTGCCACACCGCTTACCGATGGATAACTAAGGCCGTCCACTATTGCTATTACCGGCTTTGCGCTCAAAGCCGCAGCGGCCCATAGATCATCGCTTGGCACATTGGCGGAAAGATGTAAGCAGGCTTCCTTTTCATTATTTGGCAGAAGTGCTGCGCCCTTATATTTTTTCATCCTTTCAGCAGCCACAGCGATAGGTTCGCTGGGAATATGCTCCGTAAAATCAGTGGGTGTTACTTCAGCTCGTATATCTAGGCTTTGCGCAAAATGTTCTGCAGCCCATTTTTCATACGCTTTTGTATAGGGTTCTGGATTTCTTATAGGCAATTCCGTCAAAGGGCCACGCGCAAGAAAATAAACTCCTGCATGGGTAATTCGATTACCCTCGTCCTTTTGAAAATCCGGATTATCTGTAAATAAATCAGCAGCGCCTCTAATTCCCACTAAGGTGTATTCACCGTTCTTAGCCAAACCAAAAGGTAAACCATCCCGAGTTTTAGCACCTTTCTTATCTTCACCAATAAAGAAGGTATTAGCGTCTATGACTTTTGCGATCCATTCTTTAACTTCATTTGACAGGTCTTCAGGCATTGCAGCTATCTTCTGCCATCTGCCCCAAATAACGGGGGCCCACTTCATGGGAGGAGGATTTGTATTATCAGCCGTTGCCATATTTGTGCTATATCCAACTACTTACGATAGTTACACTATAGCACCAAACCGTTAAGGTTTTGTGACAAAGTACCCTCAATAATAAATTAAATTTATATTATTAAAAAACAATAGTTTAATAGCTAAATCAAGCCAGCCTGCTGCATCGCCTTCTGAACGCGGGCTTTGCTGGCGTCTCCTGGCTGCACGAGCGGCAAGCGCAGATCGGGCGAGCATTTTCCCATAAGTGATGCAGCATACTTCACCGGCCCGGGGCTGGTCTCGCAGAACATCGCCTGATGCAGCGGCACCAGTTTATCATGCACCGCCAATGCGCCGGAGAAATCACCTTTGAGGCTGCGGTTCTGCACTTCAGCGCATAATCTGGGCGCGATATTAGACGTCACCGATATGCAGCCGATGCCGCCCTGGGCATTAAAGGCAATCGCTGTCATATCCTCGCCCGATATCTGCTGGAAATCTTTGCCGACCAATGCGCGCAAGGTGGAAACACGCGCCAGATCGCCGGTGGCGTCTTTATTGCCCACGATATTGGGAATTTGCGCAATGCGCGCAATCGTCTCGTCTTTAATATCAATCACCGAGCGGCCGGGAATATTATACATGATGATGGGGAGTTTCACCGATTCGGCAATCGCTTTATAATGCTGATACACCCCTTCCGGCGTCGGCTTATTATAATAGGGGCTTACTATCAGCGCGCCGTCCGCACCCGCTTTTTCCGCATGTTTGGTAAGCATGATGGCTTCGTCAGTAGAGTTAGCGCCGGTGCCGGCCAGCACTTTGGCGCGGCCTTTGGCCGCTTCCACGCATAAGGATATAACACGGTTATGCTCTTCATAAGTAAGCGTTGGCGATTCGCCCGTAGTTCCGCATGGCACCAGCCCATGCACACCTTCAGCGATCTGCCATTCGACAAAGGACTGAAATGCCTTCTCGTCTATTTTTCCGTTTTTAAACGGCGTGATTAACGCGGTGTAAATGCCCTGAAACATAATACATATTCTGTAATTCGGGCAGACGCAGAGTACAAGAGAAAATTAACCTTGAAGCAGGTTTAGCAGGTTTTCAGGCAGATTCACCGTTTGCGTCTGGGATGCTGCCGAGGGGTTGCTCAGGAATTGCGCCAGACCATCTGCCGAGTTGCTGTTGGCCAGATCGCTCTCGTTTAATGTCGAAGCCGCTGCGGATTTATTTGCCAGCGCCGAATCAATCCCCGCTGCCACGTAGCTTACCTGGGTTTGCGTGTCGGCAATGCTTGCATTTGCAGTGCTAACTGTATTTTGCGCGGCGGCAACCGCTATCAGTGCAGCAGATGCATTTGTAGGCGATAATATGTCGGGCGTATTAGCGCCAAACAGGCTTGACGTGCTTAAATCCGGTATCGAAAGAGAAGAAAATAATGCCTGGCCCGTTGTGCCAAGACTTGCATTGGGAACTGCAGCATTATTTTGTGTATTGGAAAGCGTGCCATCAAGCAAAGACGTGCCGCCAAAACTCGTGCTGCTTGTTACGCCATTAATCTGTGCAAGCAATTGCTGGAATTCGCTGTCTATGCTGGTAAGTGTTTCGTCAGACTCGCCTGGAATGCTGGCTTGGTTAGCAAGGCTTTGCAAACGCTGCAGGACCGAGCCCACTTGCTCCGTTCCCGTTGCCGCTACCTGCAGCAGGCTGCTTACCTGCGCAATTCCAATCGATGCATTGCTCAAACCTGCAGTTTGAATGATCTGATTGTTAGGCGACGAAGAGACGGATACATTCGCATTTGCAGCATTGGTTACAGAAGAAGTATCCGAAGCAGCAGAAGCCGGCGATGAAACAGCAGGAGTAATAGATGGCGGCTGACGTGTCAGCGCAGCAGAGATCAAGTCCTGAAGTACTATAGTCATCGAGTTACCTACTCTATTATATAGTTGGCGCTACCTGGCTCAACTTAGAATTTAGTTCGTATTTTAAGACCAAATACTTACTAATAAGTTAATTCTACCCCAATAGTTTCAAAAAATCATCTAAAAAAATGCATAAATCATACGGAGGATGCGCCTCATTTTGGGATAATTGTTGCAAAGACCGCGCAAGCGTTTATGACAACGAACCATGACTGACCTTTCCTTGATACGCAATTTTTCTATCATTGCCCATATCGACCACGGTAAATCCACGCTGGCTGACCGCCTGATCGAGTTCTGCGGCGCCCTGGAAGCCCGTGAAATGACAGCCCAGGTGCTCGATTCCATGGACATCGAGAAAGAGCGCGGCATTACCATCAAAGCCCAGACGGTGCGCCTCAATTATAAGGCCGATGACGGCAAGACCTATATTCTAAATCTTATGGATACTCCCGGGCATGTCGATTTCGCCTATGAGGTCAGCCGCTCGCTGGCCGCCTGCGAAGGCTCGCTGCTGGTAGTGGATGCGAGCCAGGGCGTGGAGGCGCAGACATTAGCCAACGTATATCAAGCACTTGATAATAATCATGAGATTATACCTGTTCTCAATAAAATAGACCTGCCAGCGGCCGAGCCTGAGCGCATTAAACAGCAGATTGAGGATGTCATCGGGTTAGACGCCAGCAATGCCGTGATGATTTCCGCCAAGACCGGCATCGGCATCAAGGATGTGCTGGAAGCCTTGGTCACTCGCTTGCCTGCCCCCAAAGGCGAGGAAGAAGCCACTCTCAAAGCGCTCCTTATTGACAGCTGGTATGACACCTATCTGGGCGTGGTCATCCTCGTGCGTGTGGTTGACGGCATTTTAAGCAAAGGCATGAAAATCCGCATGATGGCCAATGGCACCGCCCACCAGGTAGACCAGGTCGGCGTATTTGCCCCAAAAAAGACTGCGGTTGAAAAACTGGGGCCGGGCGAAGTCGGCTATATCATCACCGGCATCAAGCAGGTGGCCGATTGCAATGTCGGCGATACCGTAACCGACGACCGCAAACCCTGCGACGCCCCCCTGCCCGGCTTTAAACCCAGCATGCCGGTAGTATTCTGCGGGCTCTACCCGGTGGATACTTCCGACTTTGAAAATCTCAAGGAAAGCCTTGCCAAGCTGCGCCTTAATGATGCGAGTTTTGAATATGAGATGGAAACGTCTTCAGCGCTGGGCTTTGGCTTCCGCTGCGGGTTTCTGGGTCTGCTCCATCTGGAAATTATCGAGGAGCGTCTGGAGCGCGAATTCAACCTTGATCTCATTACCACTGCGCCAAGCGTAGTTTATAAAATTTACCGCACCAACGGCGAAGTGCTGGAGCTGCATAACCCCGCCGATATGCCCGACCCTACCTATATCGAACGCATGGAAGAGCCGTGGATTAAAGCAACCGTGATGGTACCGGATGAATATCTGGGCAGCGTGTTGACATTATGCACGGAAAAACGCGGCCAGCAGGTTGACCTTACCTATGTTGGCAATCGCGCCATGGCAGTCTACCGCCTGCCGCTTAACGAAGTAGTGTTCGACTTTTATGACCGCCTCAAATCTTGCACGCGCGGTTATGCAAGTTTTGATTACCATATTGACAGCTACTCGGAAAGCGACCTGGTCAAACTGAGTATTCTGGTGAACGCTGAACCGGTGGATGCGCTTTCCATCATCGTGCATCGTTCCCAGTCTGATTTCCGTGGCCGCTCGCTATGCAAGCGCCTCAAAGACCTCATCCCGCGCCAAATGTTCCAGATTGCCATCCAAGCAGCCATCGGCGGAAAGATTATTGCCCGCGAGACCGTCAGCGCCATGCGCAAAGACGTGACCGCCAAATGCTACGGCGGCGACGTTTCGCGCAAACGCAAGCTGCTCGATAAGCAGAAAGAGGGCAAAAAGAAGATGCGCGCCATCGGCAATGTCGAAATCCCCAAATCAGCCTTCATCGCCGCGCTCAAGATGGGCGACGGGGAGTAATCTCTGTGATCGCTTGTTTTGAGATCAATCCCATGCAATAATCGGTAACTCCATAATATGTATAGTTATGCTGAACAATTGCTTCGATAATACAGTATATTCTGAATTTATAGGACAGGATAAAACCCGTGCAGCGCATTATGCGGCATTATTGAGAGAGCTGGAGACATTAGTTAAAGATTCACACTTCAATACCGAAAGCCCCATAAAGATATTGGATATGGGGTGTGGAGACGGAAGATTCGCAAAATTTTTAAAAGCCAGATTCGGCGATAAAGTTGCAATTACCGGATTTGATCCGGCACATAAACTGATAGAAATCGCGAAACAATCGGCCAGCGATATTAATTTTATAGAAGCCAGCGCTCAATCTTTTCAAAGCAATGAAACCTATGACATAGTTTTTTCCACTCTTGTTTTGCCTTATGCTGAGAACACACAATCATTAAACGATATGTTTGCCGCCGCTCACGGACATATAGCAAAAGGCGGCCATTTTATTTCAGTCACATTTAATCCCGGATTCATACCTACAGGACAACAAGACGCTCCCAACCGTAGCTTTGAGAGGCTGGCCAATCATAGAATCAGAATAAATTTTCTTTCTCACGATGACCCCAATAAAATTGAAGTACGTGCCGATGCACGGCATTGGGGTAAAAAACCTTATGAAATGGCAGCCCGTAATGCGGGGTTCCGTTCAATAAACTGGAAATTGCTAGATGTTACCGCCAATGGCAGTGATACCGCTGAAACACATGGCATTGTCACATCACGATGCCCTTATATTGTTTTAGACATGCAAAAGCCCAGGGAAATATCAAAAGGCCTGCTTGGGGCTCACACAGCACGCACCGCACGAGATGGCTCAGATATAGAATTAGGCTAAAATTAATCGCTTCTACATTTAAAAACACCCCTCAAAACAAAATAACTGCTCAAATCAAATATATAATTCTTGACACCTATTCTACTTGAAATAAAAAGGCGGATTTTGTTTAATGAAAGATGCTGCGGTGAAATTCTTTATGTGGCCGCAGCAACCTTCTCTCACCTAACAAAGGAGTCTCACTTATGTCGGTAGTCTCGCATATAGCGCATTTGCAGGCAAAACATGCTGAACTCGAAACTTTGCTTGCGGATGAAACAAACAGGCCATCACCCGATTTCTATACCATCAAGGACATTAAGAAGCAGAAGCTGCTGCTTAAGGAAGAAATCGCCCGTTTGCTGGAGGATATGGGAGCACAAAAACAGAACGTGTCATAAGGCACTTTTCAAAGAACCTTTAAAGGTCCGGAGCCCGCTTAAGCGGGCTCTTTTTTATTTATCATTTGTCATGCCAGCAAAAGCTGGCATCTACTCTTTTATGCCGCATATAGATACTCTGGATTCCTGCTTTCGCAGCAATGACAAAAAGCCGATTAATTAATTAATTTACTTATCAACGCCACGATGCCCACCCAGATGCGGGTCTTTGAATGTGAATAAGTCAGCAGCAAGCGGCGCGCCAAAATGTGCATTATTGAGCGAGACCGTGGTGACCTGGCCCGAACTGTCCGTCACTACCATGTTGCGGATAACAAGCGGATCATCGGAAAATTCCAGCGTCAGCGTGCCGTCTTTGGGCCGCTTGGACTGAATAAGGCTTACGCGCATTGTCTTATCGCCATGCTCAAAATTGGTGATGATGACCGTATTATCAAACTTCACCTCCTCCTGGGCCAGGAATCCCACCAACGTAGATTCCAGCGGTATGTGGCTTACCTGATCGAGTTCCTTGTCGTAATAGGTAATGTCATTGCCGCTTGCCACCATGAGCACAGGCGTAGGCGGCGCATATTCCATGCGCAACTTGCCGGGACGGCTCAGGTAAAACTTCCCGGCGGAAATGTCGCCGTTAGGTGCTGCCTGGGTAAACTCCGCCGACAAAGTGTGAATCCCGCTCAGATAATTCTCAATGCGTTTAAGCGCGGCTTTATCCTCATCATTTAACGCGTAAGGCTTGGTAGAAAACGCCAGCATATGCTCCGCCGCACAGACAGGCAACGCCAAAGAAAAAATCAGCAGAAATGACAGTATAAAACGCATGCGCTATACATACTGCGGTTTGCGCAAAGGGTCTAGAATTATATCACCCAATAACCTCACGCTTACCCACATGATTAGCCGCGCCAACAATGCCTTCAGCTTCCATACGGTCAACAAGGCGCGCGGCCCTGTTATAGCCGAGCTTCAAGGTGCGCTGGAGGTAGCTGGTGGAGGCTTTGCGGTCGCGCAGCACAATGGCTACGGCCTGGCGGTAGATTTCGCCGTCATCGCCGTCTTCACCGCCCGCTTCGCCTAAATCAAAACCCTCTTCAGGATCGCGGGTTACATCTTCTACGTAAATTGGAGCGCCTTGTTCACGCAGATGCGATACGATTGCCTCTACTTCTTTGTCGGTAATGAAGGGTCCATGTACGCGCGTAATACGCCCGCCGCCCGCCATATAAAGCATATCACCCTGGCCCAGCAACTGCTCAGCCCCCTGCTCGCCTAAAATCGTGCGGCTGTCGATGCGCGAGGTCACCTGGAAGCTCACGCGCGTTGGGAAGTTGGCTTTGATCACGCCGGTGATAACGTCAACCGACGGACGCTGCGTCGCCATGATAATATGAATACCCGCCGCGCGCGCCATCTGGGCCAGACGCTGAATCGAGGTTTCGATTTCCTTGCCCGCCACCAGCATCAGATCGGCCATTTCGTCTACCACCACCACGATAAACGGCAGCGGCGTCATATCGAGCGGCACCTCTTCAATAATGGGTGAACCGGTATCGGGGTTAAACCCTGTCTGCACGGTGCGGCTGAGCTTATCGCCTTTGGCTTTGGCTTCGTGAATGCGTTTGTTGTAACCGTCAATATTGCGCACGCCTAAGCTCGACATCAGGCGGTAACGGTTTTCCATTTCCTTCACCGTCCATTTAAGCGCGACCACGGCTTTGCCTGGCTCCGTTACCACGGGCGAAAGCAGATGCGGAATATTATCATATACTGAGAGTTCCAACATCTTGGGATCGATCATGATGAATTTGCACTGCTCAGGCGTAAGCTTATAAATCAGCGATGTGATCATGGTATTGACCGCCACCGATTTACCCGACCCCGTCGTACCTGCCACCAGCAGATGCGGCATGCGCGCGAGATCAACCACTACCGAGGTTCCGCTGATATCCTTACCCAGCGCAATGGGCAGGCTGGCGGGACTGTTGGCGAATTCTTCGTCTTCCAGCAATTCACGCAGGTAAACGGTTTCGCGTGTTTGGTTGGGCAATTCCACGCCGATAACATTGCGGCCAGAGACCGTAGCAATACGGGCGGAAATCGAGCTCATGGAACGGGCGATATCATCGGCCAGGCCAATCACGCGCGATGATTTGGTTCCGGGCGAGGGCTCCAGTTCATAAAGCGTAACCACAGGACCGGGACGTACTTTGACAATCTCGCCGTTCACACCAAAATCATTGAGCACCGTTTCTAGCAGTCGCGCATTTTGCGATAATGAAGCCTCATTCATCTGCTGCTTCTTTACCTTCTTGCTAGGCTCACTCAGCAGATTCATCGGCGGCAGCTGATACTGACCTTTACGTGGGCGCAATTCGAGCGACGACTGGGCGATCTTGGGCTGCGCTTTCATTTTAGGCGCAATAACGATATCTTTCTTTACCGTTTTGCGCGCTCTTTTAACTTTAATTTCCTCTTCCTCATCATCTTCTTCATCCTCATCATCTTCGCTGTGGGAGGTGAATTTGCTGCGCAGACGGGCAAACCACGATAATTGATCTTCGTCATCATGCTCCTGATAGGCCATATCTTCCATTTTCGCCGGCCTGATAATGGAGAAAATACTCAAAACGAATAAAACCGATCTCCAGCTGCCGCGCAGAAGTGCTTTCCATTCACTCCATGCAAGCCCGAGCGCAATGGGAACGGTTCCAAGCAATATGAGAAAGCTAAATGGCAGATAGGCGTAAGCAGTAAAATAACGGGTAAAACTGTGCTTCACCAGCATGCCGATGGCGCCGCCCAGGCCTTTCTCAATTGGCCACGACATTGGCGGTTCAATCGCTGCAAAAAGCGAGGCCAGCAATACAAGGCTAAGCAAAAACATCGTAAAACGGATCGCTATTAAAGACGGAATGCGTTTGCTTGCAAACAGTCTCCAGCCCCAGGAACCGGCCATCGCCACAACCATCAACGACGCCAGCCCTAATGTCTGAAGCAAGGGGTTCGCCAAATAAGCGCCGGGCAACCCTCCCCAGTTCATTACCGGGTGATCGGCCGCCATATTCCACGACGGATCGGATTCATGAAACCCCGCGAGGGAGACCAAAAGAAATACAGCAAAGCCAAGCATTACCAATCCGATAAACTCGTTGATAAGCCGCTTGGGCCATGAAGTGATATTGTTACCAAGTGTAGCAGTTCGTGCGACGCCCATAGATTCTCCACTGTATTACGCCCGATGCGGCAAGCGATCTTGTGACCGCTGAGTGCATCAGGTCATTACTTAAAATCAGGACGCGTTTCTGGTGTGGTAGTTTTTATTATTATACGGCTGATTATAGCTCTTTCTGGCAAGAAAGTATTAATAAAGTATGAATAACACTCTAAAAATAGCGTTAATCAGCCAGGAGTGGCGCAGATGCTACAGTAGGGGCAGGCGGTTAATGAGTTAGGGAGTTAATGAGATCATAAGCTGGCTTTTTTAAACTCATAAACTTCCTAACTCCTTAACTTCTTCCCTCACTCCATGTACTGGCCGCCATTAACGGAAAGCGTCTCGCCCGTGATGAACGAGGCTTCGTCAGCCACGAGATACATGACAGCGCGGGCAATTTCTTCGGGTTCGCCCAAACGGCCCACTGGTATCTGCGCTACGATTTTCTCTAGAATATCTTCGCGCACCGCCTTCACCATCTCCGTTGCAATGTAGCCTGGCGAGACTGCGTTTACGGTAATACCCCGGCTTGCAGCTTCACGCGCAAGCGCTTTGGTAAATCCGAAAATACCGGCTTTGGCAGCGGAATAATTGGTCTGGCCGAATTGGCCAAGCTGGCCATTGAGCGAACTGATATTGACGATACGCCCGAACTTCTTTTCGCGCATATGATCAATGACTAAACGCGACATATTAAAGCAGGATGTGAGGTTGGTCTCAATGACCATATCCCAATTTTCGAAATTCATTTTATGCAAGGCCATGTCGCGGGTAATACCGGCATTGTTAATCAGCACTTCTATGTGCCCGCCAAAATCTTTAGTGATATGCTCCACGCCTTTTTTGCACGCCTCAAAGTCAGCAATATTCCATTTATAAACTGCTATGTCATTTTCTTTGCTGAACGCCTGGGCGGCATCATCACGAGCGCCATAGTTAGCCGCTACCCGGTAACCCGCTTTTTTAAGCGCCTTGGAAATCGCTTCGCCGATGCCGCGCGTGCCGCCGGTTACTAACGCTATTCTGCCTTTACCCATAAATATATCCTTCTTTTATACTGCTGCCAGGCACATCGCCACGCCCATGCCGCCGCCAATACAAAGCGTAGCAAGCGCTTTCTTAGCGCTGCGGCGCTGCATCTCATGGAGCAGGCTTGTTAAAATACGCGCACCTGACGCGCCGATGGGATGGCCCAGCGCTATAGCGCCGCCATTGACATTGACCTTGCTTAAATCCCATTTCATTTCACGGTTTACTGAAATCGCCTGCGCGGCAAAGGCTTCATTGGCTTCAATGAGATCGAGGTCTTTTACCGTCCATCCGGCTTTTGCAAGCGCCTTCTGGCTGGCAGGAATCGGCCCGGTTCCCATGATGGCGGGGTCAACACCGGCATGCGCCCAGGATACTATTTTGGCCAAAGGCTTGAGTCCGCGTTTTTTAGCTTCGCCGTGCGTCATAATCAGTACGGCAGCAGCGCCGTCATTAATGCCTGAGGCGTTACCGGCAGTCACCGTGCCCTCCTTATTGAAAGCGGGGCGCAGCTTGGCGAGCGCTTCTTTGGTAACGCCTGCGCGGGGGAATTCATCGGTATCAAAGGTAATATCGCCTTTGCGATCAGGAATAATCACCAGCACAATTTCTTCTTTGAAATTGCCTGCCTTCATTGCCGCTTCGCACTTTTGTTGCGACAACGCCGCAAATTCGTCCTGCTCCTCACGTGAAATCCCAAATTTCTTGGCGATGTTT
>JABDAT010000020.1 GCA_013288985.1 Alphaproteobacteria bacterium | reverse complement strand
GCGGTAAAACGACGACGCTCTATTCGGTGCTCAATTATATCAACTCCATTGATGTCAATATCATGACGCTGGAAGACCCAGTGGAATATCAATTGCCGCTTATCCGCCAAACCAACGTTCGCGAAGGCTCAGTGGATTTTCTTCATGGCATCAAGTCGCTCATGCGCCAGGATCCTGATATCATTTTCGTGGGCGAAGTGCGCGATGAAGACACGGCCTTGATGGCGGTGCGCGCGGCGTTAACGGGACACCAGGTCTACACCACATTGCATACCAATGACGCGCTTGGCGCCATCCCCAGGCTGGGCGATATTGGAGTGCCGGCGCATCTGCTGGCGGGATCGCTTATCTGCACCATGGCGCAGCGCCTTGCCCGCAAATTATGTTCCTTATGCAAACGCCCGCGCCTGGCGACCCGCGAAGAATGCAGAATTCTAGGCTATAGCCCGGACGATCCCCCCACCGTTCACGATCCTGTGGGTTGCGAAAAATGCAAGGGCAAGGGATATAAAGGCCGTATCGCCATTATTGAAATTTTACGATCCGATCAGGGATTCGACGAGCTTATTTCCACCCACGCCACGCGCACCACCATGCTGGAATATGCTTTGGATAACGGGTTTGTCACTATGGCGCAGGATGGCATTGATAAAGTGGTTTCAGGCCAGATCGACTTGCAAGAGCTTATTAACACCATCGATATGACCGACAGGCTGTGATATGGTGCATTATTCTTCTATTTTCAATGATTAAGAGCGCTGGTGCTAATACATTTTTAACTATTTAGCGTTATATTTGAAGCAATAATTTCTATTTCGATATATTACGTTTATGGCCTCTTACCGCTATTCCGCAATGAATGAAATGGGCCGCACCATCAATGGTGTGGTGACAGCGGAAAATGACGTCGATCTCGAAGAGCGCCTTAAGCAGATCGGACTCGAACTCGTCAATTACCGTGAATTGCGGGAAAAAAAGGGCAGCTCGTCCGGCAGGGTTAAAATGCAGGATATGATTGTTATGTGCCTGCATCTGGAGCAGTTGGGCAGAGCAGGTGTGCCGCTTCTGGAGACCATCGCCGACGTGCGTGATTCATCCGATTCCATGGCGCTTAAGAACATCATGACCGGCGTATATGAATACATCAAAAACGGCGAGGTTTTATCCAAAGCATTGGCGCATTATCCCAGAGTCTTTAACTCCGTATTTATCGGCTTGATCGCAGCGGGTGAAAAGACCGGCAACTTCTCCGAAGCCTTCCTTCATATTGCCGATCATCTCAAATGGACGTCGGATTTACGCCGTAAGACGAAAAAAGCCATACGCTATCCTATTGCGCTCCTGCTGGTTATGAGCGGCGTAATTGCCATCCTTATGACTTACGTAGTGCCTAAACTCGTTGATTTTATGCTTGCCCAGGGATTTGATCTGCCTCTGCACACCCGTGCCTTAATTGCCTTTTCCCATGCTTTTGTGAATTATTGGTTTTTGATTTTCGGGATTCCCTTTGTCATTATCATTTCTCTTATCAGCTTGTTTAGAATCTCAGAACCTTTTGCATACAAGGTTGATGGCATCATCTTAAAGCTGCCGGTTTTCGGAAGCGTCAGCCGTAAGTTAAATATGGCCCGGTTTACTCACTTTTTCGCTGTATTATTCAACAGCGGAATCGACATTCTGGAATCGCTCAATGCAGCTAAGGAAGTCGTGGGAAACCGTGTGTTGTGCGAATCCATCGAATTAATGGCCCGCAGCGTATCAGAAGGCACATCGCTTACCTCTTCCATGCGCATATCGAATCAATTTCCCAATCTGGTGGTCCGCATGTTTAAGGTGGGTGAAGATAGCGGCAATATGACCGAAGCATTGGATAATATTAACTTCTTCTATGATCGTGAAGTCAATGACGCCGTGGATTCCGTTGTCGGATTGATCCAGCCAACCCTTACCGTGGTAATGGGTCTGCTCATATTCTGGGTAATCGCAGCCGTCTTTGGTCCGCTCTATCAGTCATTCAGTAAAATGAATGTATGATGCGCCTCCTATATCTACATAATTTATTATAATAATATAAGGAACCCGGCGTATGAGTCGCCCCATGCTTGATTCGCTTCTTGCTCAATTTACCGAACTTAAGGGATCGGATTTATATCTTACCGTCGGCTGTCCCGCCAGCGTGCGTTCCACCAACCGCATTATTCCCTTATCCGACACACCGCTTACGGACGATGATATTGAGCAGATACTGTCTGAAATGCTCAATGAGGATAAGCGTGAAGAGTTCTATTCACTCATGGAGTACAACGCTCCCATGGAGTGGAATGAATCGGTGCGGTTCCGTATCAATGTCTTTCGCCAGCAACAGCACACGGGGATCGTTATCCGCCATATTTACACGGAAATTCCTACGCTGGAATCGCTGAAACTGCCTAAAATATACGGTGAGCTCATTATGGAGAATCGCGGGCTTGTAGTAGTGGTGGGCCCTACAGGTTCCGGCAAATCAACCTCGCTGGCTGCCATGATTGGACATCGCAATACCCATGGATACGGCCACATTGTTACGGTGGAAGATCCTATAGAATTTGTGCATAAGCATAAAAACTGCATTATCACCCAGCGCGATGTGGGTATTGATACTTATTCATTCGGCATGGCGCTGAAAAACGTTCTAAGACAACGCCCTGATGTTGTACTGATAGGCGAGATACGTGATCATGAAACGATGGAGCATGCATTGCATTTCTCCGAGACCGGGCATCTTTGCGTCGCCACATTGCATGCCGGAAACAGCCAGCAGGCCATTGAACGCATGATTCACTTCTTCCCTGAAGACAAGCATCATCAAATACATGCTACGATAGCGCGCAATTTACGCGGCATCTTATCGCAGCGCCTCGTGCTTACCTCTGAGGGCACACGCTCGATAGCAGTTGAGGTCATGCTTGTGCGCGGCATTATCCGCACTCTTATTCAGGAAGATAAAACAAAGGAAATTCCTGAGATTATAGCTAAAAACCGTAATGAAGGCATGCAAACTATCGATCAGGCGCTTTATCAATTATACATAGACAATGTCATATCAGAAGACATCGCCATTTCAGAATCCGACAATCCTGCGAATCTTCGCATTCTCATACGGCAATATCAGAATTCCTCACGCGTAGTCATACCTGCACTTAAGTTGAAATCCACCTCATCGGATTTTTAATCCGCTGTGTTCTGAGCGTCTTTAGGCAATCGCACGCAGGAAAGATTTTTCCAGCGATTCAGCAGGATGCGTAAGCTTAAATTCCTGAGGGGTGCCAAGGAAAATTAACTTCTGGTCGCTGATAATACCAATGCGATCGCATATTTCATCAATATCGGAGAGAATATGGGAGCTGAAGAAAATCGTTTTCCCCTGCGCTTTGCACGCAAGCAGTTTTTCCTTGAGCATGATGCGCGCACGCGGATCAAGCCCGCTCATAGGCTCATCAAGAATAAGAAAAGGGGCATCGACAAGAAAAGCTCCAACAAGCCCTAATTTCTGCCCCATGCCCTTTGAATATGATCCCACTTTATTCTCCAGCGTATCCGGGTTGAGATCAAGCAGTGTGGCTTCATGCTTAGCACGTTCATAATCAAAGCCTTTGCCAAAATACGAGCAGGCCAACGCTAGATATTCCTTACCGCGTAAATAGCGCGACGGCTGAAATTTTTCCGGCAGATAGGAAATATTGCGCCGTGTTTTTGCTATTGTAGAGGATTCGTTAAAAAGATTGACGTGACCGCTATCGGGACGGGTCAAATCAAGAATGATTTTTATCAATGTCGTTTTACCGACACCGTTTAAGCCAATCAAACCAAATAGCTCGCCCGGCACCAGCGACAATGAAACATTATCAAGCACCAAATTATGATCATAATTTTTGGTAATCTGCTGTATCTCAAGAGGTTTTATATCCATATTCATCACTTTACAGTATTTGTGTTAAGGGGTTGCGGTGATTTTGCTGTAGTATTGCCAGTATTTGTTGCAGCTCCGTAAACATCCATGGGCACATTGGTATTAGATTTAATAAGTCCCTCACGAATAGCAAGGCTCCTTGGAAGAAATGTCTGATTAGTATACATCTGTAATATAATTTCACCTTTTGATTCATCAACCATAATGTTGGGAATCGGATTTTTGCCATTATTTGTGAGTTTCTGCCATAGCGAGGGGGTATCGAGCAAGGAATGGGGCTTCCATACGAGTTCGATTTCCGCACGCGATATGCGGCTTATATAAAATTCGTTTCCTGAAACATTATACGTATTCATCAGCTTTTTTCCATTAATCCATACCGACCAATGACTCGGTGAATAATATACAATCGATCCCAAATATAAATTGGGTAAAGGCAAGGGAATTGCCGCCGCCTCGTCTTCATGAGGTAAAAGACTAAGCAATGATCTATTGTCATTCTCCGGTTTATCTGTAGCGGTATTTTCGGTTTTTTGCGCATGTGAGGCTTTATCGTACAATTCGATAAATGGCACGAGCGTCTCCATATCTTCTTTGCTAAACAGGATGCTGGTATCGCCCATATGCGTTGGCACTAAAAGGAATCCCGGATTCTTCTCTATAATCTCGATTAGGGAAAGATATTCTGAAACCGCAGCGTTATTTTCATTCTCAGACGCTTGGTCTGCAGGAACGACAGCTATAGACGCAGAAGGAGGAGTTGCTCCAACGGCAAATGATTGTACAGGCGCAGGAATAGAAAGCATGGGGGCAATGGGCAGAGGAGTCAAACCTGCATTGCCACTCTTTTGAGCTGGAAAAGCAGACTGTTTTATAGGCGCCGTATTTACAGGCGAAGCAGAAAGCATGGCAGGGCTGTTTACTGGCGAAGCACTGCTTTGGGGCGGGGAACTGCTGACAGGCATAATCGGGGGAGTATTTGAAGGCGCCGGCAGACTGGGCAACTCCAGCAGCCCGCTGGAATTAGGCGGGGCATTCTGCGGGGTATTTGCAGCACTGGGAGATTGCGCATTGCTTGCCTGAGCCATCACTATAATAGAAAGCGCGATAAGGCCGCTCATCAAACCCACTGCGATAGATTGTACAATTTTTTTATTTGCCATTGCCGAGACCTTTTGCGCCTGCAGCATCCGGTGCAGATTCTTCGGGCTTTATACGAAATCCTATCCATGTAAATGATATTTCTCCCGTAACCATGGGCGTAATTTTATGCTGCGTTATATCCATCAATATACTGCGCGACATATCTGCGTTGCGGGTAAGCTTGAGATCATGCACTAATAAAATGCCGGGCAATTGACGTTGGACGGCTTCAATAAAGCCATACGCCGAACTATCGGTAAGCGCCCCGAATGAAATATTGATCTCGCTTTTACTCATCATTCCCGTTTTGAGCTGAAAATTATCGCCGGGAATATCTATAATGGGAGCAATGGTAACCGCCATACTAACCAGGTGATATTGCGCATGCAGAAGCGAAAACCACTGAGTGGCGACTTCACGGTTAAGCGTAAAATTACTGCTATGGTTCTTAATATAAGCATTGTAATAAGCATTCACTTCCGAGCCGGTTCTAAGCTGCCCCTCAATAGTTTCACGTTCAGCGTTTAGCTTGTCGTTCTCCGCTTCTTTCTGCTTTTTTTCTGATTGCACATCATCATCATAATACGACACCCAGAAGGCGCCTGCCAATAGGACTACCACCCCTATTATTATAAGGGCCAGATCTCTTATAAGCCGTTTTCTTAATATGGCGTCTTTGGATTTCATTTTCTGACTGCTGGTTCTTCTATGGGGCCTTTGATAGTCACTTTAACATTATTTTCAGTTTGTGAAACCTGGTCAGGGGCAGAAGCAGCTCCCGTATCACCAATTACAGTTTTAAGTTCTTTAGTATCGGACAATAAGCCCGGCAATTCCGAATGCGTTACATCAAACCCCGAAAAGGATTCTTTGATCCGATCCATTAATGCCTGGGACGCTGCAACAAATTGGTTGTGCGGTTCAGAAGGTATGGTCAAACGCAAATCTATATCTGCAGAGACTTGGCGTTTATCTACGGCTGGAGTTACCGCCAGCACATCGGATATAGCCCAATGATAGGCTTTAACAAGCGCAGCATCATGCAATGACCCTGCCAGATTATTGATAAACACCAAGGGATCATAACGACGTTTCTCAAGTGTTTTCACCATCATTACTATATCTGCAAGCATGGTAATTTTCTTGGGCAGGACCTGGGCTTTAACTTTCACGCTTTCTAATTTCTGTTTGGACGACACATGCTCCGTTTCCAATACATCTATGCCATGTTTAGCATCTAAGATGTCATATTCACTCATCCCGGCCCATGTTAACAGGCCAACCACACACAGCGCGCCAATCGCCCAGGCGCTTTTAATATAAATGGAAAGATTGCGGATTTTCTGAATATACGGCG
Organism: Alphaproteobacteria bacterium; assembly: GCA_013288985.1. Classification (GTDB taxonomy): domain Bacteria; phylum Pseudomonadota; class Alphaproteobacteria; order Rickettsiales; family JABCZZ01; genus JABDAT01. The sequence goes on along the minus strand of JABDAT010000020.1, from coordinate 15,566 downwards.
TCTGCAGGAGAAGAATTAATTTACGCCGCTTTGCAATAAAGGCCGAAATCACAATGTCACCGAAATGATCTTCCGGCTGTGCCGCATCGGTGAGATTCAAGAGCGAAGCCACTTCATAAGGAGTAAAGAAATGATATTCACCTGCTTTGATATTTTTGGGCTCAAGCGCTGTTTTAATATCCTCAGAAGCCACGATAATAACCGAAAGTGAGGTCGCATCTTGCAATCCCATACGTTTGAGATATTCAAGCGTATTGATCATTTCCTGTTCGATATTACCGGCAATTACGCCAGGCGATGATTCACCGATGGGCTGCGCCATACGGGTAAAAACCAGCTTGCCGTTGCGCAAAACAATTTGCCGGAACCCTCCAACTTTGTGATGGCTGATTAATATTTGCCATTCAAAAGATTTTGCATCATCGCCTTTTTGCAGCGAAGCCTTGTTCGCTGCAATGATAAAATCCTGCGATTCAAGGGGTATCAGCCCTATTCCCTTGAATGGATTACTGCGCTCTACCGCAAAGTTGATCCACTTTTGCAGTATGGGAGGATTGGCCAGGGAGGCCATCAGATAATTCCAATCCTTGCGGCCGGTTTTTTCCCGGCCCAGCATCAGATAGCCTTTGATATCATCAGGAGAAAAATCCTTATCCAGGCGCCGCTTAACGATTTTCCCCACACTGAAAGAGGATACAGGGGGCAGTGTCTGGCGGACGTAAGATTGATCCATCATATCCACCAGCATGGTAATGGGCGCATTCGGCGATGCCGACAATATTTCCTCTATTACACGCACATTCTCTGGCTCCGGCGATGATGCAAACATCCGTTTTATCACGCGTTTGCGCTGCATCTGAATGAGCACCGCTCCCTCATCACCTACCATCAGTGTAAAGTAGCTAGCACCTTTTACACTTTTTTTGCTGCTCATTGGGCTCTATCCTTCAATCATGCAGTAATATGATTGCACCAATTCGCACCAGAACACGGGCAGTATTTGATTTAACATATTTTTAAAAACCACTATCAAGCTTTCCAGCCACCTGTCTGATACGGTTATTATCACCCCCTTCATCCATATCGCTGGAGCTGGAAGCCAGCAATACTCGCAATGTCTCCTGGGAAATCGTGCCGGCATTAAAAAGGCCGTAGGCTGCATCTTTCATCGTACACATGCCCAGGCGTGTGCCCACCTGCATCATGGAAGTAATTTGCGGGATCTTATTTTCACGAATCAAATTGCGGATGGCAGGGGTTCCGAGCAAAATCTCATGCACGGCAACGCGCCCTGTGCCATCAGATCTTTTAACAAGCGCCTGCGTAATGATGGCTTCTATAGAAATGGAAAGCATCGAGCGGATCATTTCCTTATCGTTGGCAGGGAACACGTCTATAATGCGATCAATGGTCTTAGGAGCAGAGCTTGTGTGCAATGTGCCCAAAACCAAATGCCCCGTTTCGGCTGCAGTCATTGCCAATTGAATCGTTTCCAAATCACGCAACTCGCCTACCAGAATAACGTCTGGATCTTCACGCAAAGCGCTCTTAAGCGCTCTGGCAAAGGATTTTGTGCTCGCCCCCACTTCACGCTGATTAATGAGCGATTTTTGTGAACGATGCACAAATTCAATAGGATCTTCAATAGTGAGAATATGTTTCGGAAAATTGGAGTTGATATAGTTGACGATAGCGGCAAGCGTGGTGGATTTACCGCTGCCTGTCGGGCCAGTAACCAGAATGAGCCCTTTATGCAGTTCCGCAAGTTTCTTAAATACTTCCGGCGCGCCCAATGCTTCCAGGCTCACTATGCGGGTGGGGATAGTACGCAGCACCGCCGCAGGGCCTGCAAGCGTGGTGAAAGCATTGACACGAAAGCGCATATTTTCGCTGAATGAAAAAGAAAAATCGAGCTCAAGATTCTGCTCATATTCCGCACGCTGCTGTTCGGTCATGATAGAATAGAGCAGCTGCTGCACTTCATCCGCCATTAAAGGGTTACCCTTAAGCGGGAGAATATCGCCGTTCACACGCAATAATGGAGCATTGCCTACAGATAAATGCAGATCCGACGCATTATTCTTTTGAGTGGCAAATAACAGCTCATTAATTTCCATAGCATATCCAATCAATATGTTTTGCGCATACGCTGCTTAAAGGCGCCACCATCTGTCTTTTGACTATAGCCATTCTCGCTACCATTGCATATGTATTGAGGCATATTTCATGATGCCCCCTTAGGGTTATTAGAACGGATAAAGGTTAATCTTTCCTGAATTTCATCGACAGTCGCAGGTAATTTTTCACCGCGTTCGCTTGCGGTTATTAATTGCTGATAGAATTGGGCGGCATCAACCCAAGCGCCTTTTTTATCAAGAATAATAGCCATATTATAACGGTATTTAAGATTCTCCGGCGACATTTCAATCGCATGGCTCATCTGCTGGACCGCCTTGTCATAATCACCAATTTTTTCATATATATCCGCCATCTGCGCAGGCAACGGACTAAAATTAGGATGGGTCTTTTCCAATCTGTCCAATTCAACCAGCGCCTCCCTGGGAGATTCATCCGCAAGCAGCACAAGAAAATTATTAAGACCCTCGATATTATTGGGATCCAGCTCAAGCAGCTTGCCATATAGCGGGCGCGCCATCTGGAGCTGGCCAGCGCGATGATAGGTAGTAGCCAGACCGAATAATGCTAATTTATTTTCGGGCTGCTCCGCCAGCACATCCTTGTAAATAGAGATGGCAATTTCCTGATTGCCGGCAATGAGGGCATCATAAGCCTCTTCAAGCATTTCAGAAACATTCGTCTTAGGACGCTTAATGCTTATTTTGATGCCTACCCCTTCATGCTGCTTTATCTCGTTATCATCCTCTAATGTTGTCTTGTGTAGATGATCAATGGATACCGGATACTTCTTAACAGAGGGTTTGAGTTTTTCAGGCGGAAGGGATTCAACAATTTCTTTTGATTCCTCTGATAAACCCTTAGGCGCATCTGCGGATGATGCATTAACAGCTGGCGCAGCCGCCGGCAAAACCAGAGGAGTGGGCAGTTCTGTGGCAGGCGACAGGACTCCTGACGCCGGAGCAAGCAGCGCAAGATTCTGCACCGCGCCAGAACCAGCAGAGGCTGGGGCAACAACCTGAACATTGACGGCTTGCTGAATGGGCAAAGCTGCCGTTATAGCGCCGGGTTGGACTCCAGGGGAAGCCTGCGCTGTGCCTGCCGCAACAGGCAATACGGTTATAGCAGGAGCTGCAGTTTTTTGCTGAGGCACAACCAGCGCCGCAACCACAGGGGCGCGAACTGGCTTTGCCTCCATCGTACCCAGCGAAGGCTTGATACTCGCTACAGCAGAAGACTGGGCAGCAGCGCTCGCTACAGGAACCACAGATGATTTCGCCTGCATAATATTGTTTATTTTTGGAGCGCCCGATGCAACCGGAACAACCGCGGGGGGGTTTAATGGGGATTGGGCATTGGCGGTTAGGTTATGGGTTGGCGCAAGCGCAGCAGGATTGCCGGCTTTATGTGCATTATCCGCATTTGCCACCACTGGCTGGCGATTTGCAGGAGGCGCGTTTTGCACCGTTCTTTCCGCAGGTTCATCATCGGGGTATAATATCAGCGGATCCCGGGAACTCTCTTCAGGCTGGGGGTAGCTATAATACCGGGTTCGATCTTCTGCTTTTGCCGCAACGCCACAAAAAAGCACAATCATCGACACAGATGCGCAAAACCATTGCTGCCACGCCTTCCGCTGACTTTTGCACATTACACCCATAACCCCCTACATGTAGTAGGAGTATTAATAAAACAAAACTATAGCTAGGTCATCAAAAAATTTGTGCTGGCACAATGTATTACGTTATTGGGAAAGATTAGTGCGCAAAATACTTCTGCAGCGAACATACATCCAGGCCACCATTGTCCTTAATGGCTACGATTGCCTGCACCAGCGCCCGCGATCCGGCAAGCGTCGTCGAATAAGGAATTTTACCCAAAAGCGCAGTGCGGCGAATGCTGAAAGAATCGGCAATCGATTTTGCGCCCTCCGTGGTATTGATGACGAGCTGGATATGACCATCTTTCATCATATCTACTATGTGAGGCCGTCCTTCACGCACTTTATTGACTACCGACACTTTAAGCCCCTTGCTCTCAAAATATTGGGCGCTGCCGCGTGTGGCAATCACTTCAAATCCCATTTTAAGAAGATGGGCGACGGATTCTTCAATCAAAGGCTTGTCCGATTCGCGGACCGATACGAACACGCGCCCGCTTGTAGGCAATGTGCCGCCCGCAGCAAGCTGCGCCTTGGCGAAAGCGCGCGGAAAATCCACATCAATCCCCATCGCTTCACCGGTCGATTTCATCTCAGGCCCCAAAATAACGTCCACGCCAGGGAAGCGGGCGAACGGAAACACCGCTTCCTTTACCGCGACATGCGAAATCTTGGCCGGTTTAAGATTAAAGCTTTTAAGTTTCTCCCCCGCCATCACGCGCGCGGCTATTTTAGCAATCGCAAGACCGCTGGCTTTGGCAACAAACGGCACGGTGCGCGAAGCGCGCGGATTGACTTCGAGAATATACACTACATCGTCTTTGACTGCGAACTGCACGTTCATAAGGCCAATCACACCCAGCGCTTTGGCAAGGCTCACCGTCTGTTTTTCTATTTCCATGAGCAATGCAGGCTTCAGCGAGTAAGCCGGCAGCGAGCAGGCAGAATCGCCGGAATGGATGCCCGCTTCTTCAATATGTTCCATGATGCCCGCGACATGAACGTCTGTTCCATCGGCCAGCGCATCGACATCGACCTCAATCGCATTGCTCAAATAACCGTCGATGAGAATCGGGCCGTCGCCGAATGATTTGATAATCTCATGCATGTATTTTTTGAGCGCTTCGGCTTCATGAATAATGGCCATCGCCCGCCCGCCCAGCACGTAAGAAGGCCGCACTACCACCGGGAAGCCTATCACTTCCGCTTGTTCCATCACCTCTTCCACACTGTGGCAGATATGATTTGGCGGTTGGCGCAGTTTGAGTTTATGCAGGAGTTGCTGAAAACGTTCGCGGTCTTCGGCCAGATCAATCGAATCGGGCGACGTGCCGATGATGGGAATATTTTCCGCTTCCAGCGCCTTGGCGAGTTTAAGCGGCGTTTGTCCGCCGAACTGCACGACCACTCCCAATAACTGGCCCTTCTGCTGTTCCTTGCGGACAATAGCGATAACGTCTTCTGCGGTCAGCGGTTCAAAATAAAGGCGATCGGAGGTATCGTAATCGGTCGAAACCGTTTCCGGGTTGCAATTGATCATGATGGTTTCATAGCCGGCTTCCTGGAGTGCATAGGATGCATGCACACAGCAATAATCAAACTCTATGCCTTGGCCTATCCGATTGGGACCGCCCCCAAGGATGATGACTTTTTTGCGATCGCTCGGGTCGGCTTCACATTGCAATGCAGGGATACTGTCATTTTCATAACAGGAATACATATACGGCGTAACGGATTCAAATTCCGCCGCGCAGGTATCGACGCGCTTATAGACCGGCTGGACATTTAATGTTGTTCTGAGCCCGGCAATATCGGATGCTTTTTTGCCCACCAATTCAGCAAGCCGCACATCGGAAAACCCAAGCTTCTTTAATTCAAGGATATCTAATCTGTTTTCTTTTAACCCTTTTGTACGCAGAGATTGTTCCGCATCCGTAATAATCTTTATCTGCTCTAAGAACCACGGATCGAATTTGGTGATGGCGTGGATTTCCTGCGCACTCATGCCAAGCCGGAAAGCTTGCGCTATCTGCAGGAGCCGTTCGGGTGTGGGAATACCCAACACCGAACGCATGGATTCCATATCTCCGGGCAAATCATTAAGCCCTGTCAAACCCGTTTCAAGCGAACGTAGCGCCTTTTGCAACGATTCAGGAAATGAGCGGCCAATGGCCATGGCTTCACCCACCGATTTCATCGCCGTGGTAAGCGTCGGCTCGGTGCCCGGGAATTTTTCAAAGGTGAAGCGCGGGATTTTAGTAACGATATAATCAATGGTCGGCTCAAAGGAAGCGGGCGTGACTTTGGTCACGTCATTTAAAATTTCATCAAGCGTATATCCTACCGCAAGCTTGGCTGCGACCTTGGCAATTGGAAAGCCTGTGGCTTTTGAAGCAAGCGCGGAGGAACGCGACACGCGCGGATTCATTTCAATTACGACCATGCGGCCATTGGCAGGATTGACGGCAAACTGCACATTGGAACCGCCGGTATCGACGCCGATTTCACGCAAGACGGCAATGGAGGCATCGCGCATGATCTGGTATTCTTTATCGGTGAGCGTAAGCGCTGGCGCCACGGTAATGGAATCGCCGGTATGCACGCCCATAGGGTCGATATTTTCAATCGAGCAGACGATGATGCAGTTATCGACTTTGTCGCGCACCACTTCCATCTCGAATTCTTTCCAGCCCAGAAGCGATTCGTCTATTAGCACTTCCGTAGTCGGAGACGCATCCAGCCCGCTTGCCACAATACGTTCAAATTCTTCGCGGTTATAGGCAATGCCACCGCCTGTGCCGCCCATGGTAAATGACGGACGAATTACTGCAGGCAGCCCCACAAAATCCAGTATGGCGCGCGCCTCTTCAATCGTGTGCACGACTGCATTTTTAGCCACCGCCAGACCGATGCGCGCCATCGCTTCATTAAAGAGCTGGCGGTTTTCAGCTTTATTGATGGAATCAAGCTTAGCGCCGATCATTTCGACACCGAATTTCTTCAGTGTCCCGTCCTCTGCCAGAGCCTTGGCGCAGTTAAGCGCCGTCTGCCCGCCCATGGTCGGAAGCAATGCGTCGGGACGTTCTTTCTCGATAATCTTGGCGACAAATTCCGGCGTAATGGGCTCAACATAGGTAGCATCAGCTAATTCCGGATCCGTCATGATCGTTGCGGGGTTGGAATTAACGAGGATAACCCTATAGCCTTCCGCCTTCAGCGTCTTGCACGCCTGCGTCCCCGAATAATCAAATTCGCAGGCCTGGCCGATAACAATCGGACCGGCGCCGATAATAAGAATGGATTTGATGTCAGTGCGTTTGGGCATTTAAAAAACTTCTATAATGAAATTCTAAGGCGGCCTTACTTACATGAGGTATATTCAACTTTTTCCCCTCGTATTTTTTGTACTCAGTTTTTCGAATTTTAGAGCTTATAATTACCGATTTGGTATCGGGATTAATACTCCATAAATGCGCATCGAACAAAAGATGTAAATCAGCTCGCAATAGTAATCCGTTTGCCAAGTTATTAGAGTGTTTTCCGGTATATGGCGCTATATGCGAGGCTTGAAGTGCTTTTTCTATGATACAATGTGTTACGCAGCATCGGGAAGAAAACTGGTGAAGTATTTTGTCACGAAAAGTGCTTTGGCCCTCGCGGACAGCAAGTGTTGTGGAAATGCGCTTCTTATCGCCAACTTGATTTAGATCGAAGTCGGAATGGATATTTGTAGTATTCTTTGGATTATTCAAAAACTTACGCTGCTTATTTCTTAATCCCCATACTCCTGTTCCTTTTTCCTTGAGATAAAAAAGATCTTCTTTTCTAAAAGCTTCCGAATCTGAAGAATATACTTCTAAAGCATTCCGAATCGTTGCCGTAAGACTTTTGCGACTTTCAGGAAGAGTTCTACCTCTCGGATTTTTTAGTACATTCTCATATATTCTATCTAAATGCGCCTCTCCTCCTAATTCTTTGAGCACATTTACCAACAATTCTTTCCAGGGTTTACCTCTATTTAATCTAACCACGCATCATCCCCACAAACTGTTGAAAGAGATAAAGACTATCATGTGGCCCGGGCGAAGCTTCGGGGTGATATTGTACAGAGAAAACAGGTTTATCTTTAAACTTCAAACCTGCCACCGTGCTGTCAAACAAAGATTTATGGGTAACGGCTACATGGCTGGGCAATGATTTTTCAGTCACCACAAATCCGTGATTCTGGCTGGTGATTTCGACCTGACCGGTTTCTAAATTCTTGATGGGGTGGTTTGCACCACGATGACCCTGATGCATCTTTTCGGTTTTACCGCCGCACGCTAATCCCAGCAGTTGATGGCCAAGGCAAATGCCAAATAACGGCAAGCCCGTTTCAATCAGTTTCTGAATCACCGGGATTGCATATTTGCCAGTCGCCGCCGGATCGCCTGGACCGTTAGAGAGAAACACACCGTCAGGTTTGAACGCCAGAATCTGCTCTGCAGAAGTATCGGCGGGCACCACGGTTATTTTGCAGCCCAGGCTCGCAAGACAGCGCAGGATATTAAGCTTCTCGCCGTAATCGATGGCCACCACATGATATTCAGGATTATGCGCTTCCTTGTAGCCTTCACCCAACTTCCAGCGCATCGCCTGCCATTCATAAGGTTTATGTGTAGTAACATTTTTAGCAAGTTCCAGACCTTCAAGGCTTGGATGAGTAGCGAGCTGCTTCTGCAAGGCTTTAATATCAATATTGGCGTTTGATTCCATATAGGCAATGAGCACATTCTGCGCGCCGTTCTTGCGGATATGGCGCGTGAGCGCGCGCGTATCAATGCCACAAATGCCGGTAAGCCCGCGCTTGATAAGCCAATCATTAAAATGAAGGGTGCTGCGGAAATTGGAAGGCGTGGTGATAGGCTCGCGAATCACCAATCCGCTTGCGCCCATCACGCGCGCATTTTCCGATTCAATGTCTTCCGCGTTGCAGCCGACATTGCCGATATGGGGAAAGGTAAAGGTGACGATTTGCCCCTGATACGAAGGATCAGTCAACACTTCCTGGTAGCCGGTCATAGCGGTATTGAAACAGATCTCACCCAGTGCAGTGCCTTCTGCGCCCACACCCCTGCCCCAAAATACCGTACCGTCCGCAAGCAACAAGGCTGCGTTCAGGGACGAAGGCAGGACGGGTTTTGTATTAGGCATCGTAGGGAGTGGCTCCGAGAATTTGCCGGACTCTAAGAGCGCTAATGCCGACTGTCAAGCGCCCTTGAGATGCGTTCTAGGATTTTTTTGCCATAAGCTCGGCAAGCGCCTGCCTGCCTTGCTTATTCTCGACAAAATTAATAAGCGCCACGACCACGCGGCGATCGAATTGCTTATCGATGCTTTGCAGCATCAATGTGGTCGCCTGCTCAATGCTGATGGCAGCGCGGTAGGAGCGCGGGCTGATCATGCCGATGAAACTATTGGCCACCGCAATGATGCGCGCGGTAATGAGGATATTCTCACCGCTTAGCCCCAGCGGGCCGCTGCCGTCATAATATTCGGGAGCCTGCCTAAGCGTTTCCACGACCGGGCCGTCAAATTCAATGCCCTGAAGCATGGCAACGCTGGTCTGCAGGGATTCACGAATCGCGTGTATTTCATCTTTTGCCAGCGCCGCGCGCTTGGTGAGGATTTCACTCGGCACGACAATTTTGCCGATATTCATGAGATTGCCCGCCGTTTCCGCAGTATCCACAAGCAGGCGCTCCGTTCCCAACCCTATCGCCACTTCGCGCGCCACAAGCGCTACGCTTGCGGAATGATTGGCGGCGTTGGGATCGCGCGCATCGACCATGCGCACCAGTGTTTGTATAAGCTGGTGCAAAATGCGCACGCGGCGCTCGCGTTCATTAACGATCTCCGTAACGTCCTGATCAACTACCAGCACACCGGGCGTAGGATTCGGCAGACTATCAATCGGTATATGCATCAGCGGAATATGTTCCGAACGCACCACGCGCACATTGGCCTCATCACCTGTGCGATGCGTGCGCATGAGCGGCTTTTGCATGGAAAGAACCGACACGTTGGTGTCCGTATAGTCTTTTGCGGCAATAGGGCCAATAAGCGCGGAAAGTTCCTTGCCCACGACATCGCTGGCTTTGATGTTGAATGACTTTGCCGCCTTCTCATTGGCAAAGCGCACAATGTTTTTGTTGTCAGCAATGAAGATGGACTCAGGCTGGTTATCCGTCACCAGGCGCAATAATTTTTCCTGGGCGACGGAATGGGCCGCCAGGCGTCCCGTCTGAATGGAAAGCAGCATAGCCCGGCGCGACGTGCCATACCACCAGGCGGCTATAATAGTGGCAATAAACGCAATGAGCGCAAAGACCATCACGAATACCATTTTATCACGCCAGCTGTCACTCTCAGCCAATGCCTGATCGCGGTCGATATGCAAAAGCAAAACCCAGGGCGCATTGGTAATCGCTCTGCTGGTCATAAGCACCGTTTTTGCCTGCCTGTCGCGCTTGATGGCAAAATCACCGGGAGATTGCAGGGCGTACGCTGCATCAAGATCCAGCGTTTGCAGCGAGAACTGCGCAGAAAGCAGCGCGCTGTCTTTTACGGGCGAAAGATAGGTCACATTATCGCCATCTTTGCGCACCAGCTGCGCTTCCAGGGTTTTTTCCGTGATGCCCGGTTGCTGCAGTAATTTAAACAGATCATCACTCACCGGCTTTATTCCCACTAATTTGCCGATTTCCTGCGCTGCCGTGGGATCGCCCTGAATAGGATAAATAGGCAGCACAAATCCCATCTGCACTTCACCGGAGGCGGAAACAAACATGTCGATAAACGAAGCCTGCCCTTTGGGCGCCTGCGCTACTTTTTTGGCTAATGCCGCATCCAGCGACGGCAGATCTTCGGTGGATACAAGAATTTTTCCGCTGTTATCGACAATGGCAAGCCCGCTGCCGGTGGGTTGATGGACATTGGCATGAATAGCCTTAAGCGCATCGGGTGATTTGTTCAGGAATCCTAGCCGGTCCGCCGTCACCAGCAACAGATTGCGCAAGAAAACCGTCTGCGCCGGTTCTTCAGACACAATGCTAGGCACTGCATTACCCATATTCACGTTGCCGCTTTCCAGTTCAGTCACATAAATCTGCAAAGACGGGTTGCCCGCAACATTTCCCAGTTCGCGGAAATGGCGGTTGAGCCAGCCATTAATATCAGCTGCACGGCTGTCGGCAATCAGACTCAGTTTATTTTGCCACTGGATGAGGTCGCGCTGTTCTTCCGCTTTAGCAAACCGCAACACCAGCATAAGCCCCATCACCGCCATCACGAGCACAAGGGCCGCAAGCTTGGAAGGGCTTACGGTGGGCTGCGCCAATTGCGGGAAACCGGAAGTACTGTCAGCCGTCTGCATAATATTATCCTTCTATTGCGCTTTGCGTATTCATTTGGTTATTGAATCATCAGATGCCGCCACCAGTGGGCTTCATTGATGGAGTAGATGGGCTTGTAGTGATAAATATCCACCGCAAGCATCACCTGCTTTATCTGATTATCCAGTACGTAAACCTGTCCGTCGGCAAATACTATTAGCACGGCATGGAGAATACCACCTAAGTTTAAATCCTGCACCACTTCAATGCGCATATCGTCATTGGGTACGCCGAGTGCGCGCAATGACGTGAATTTGGCAATGGCATAATCCTCGCAATCACCGCTTTTGCGCTGGAATTCATAGACCGTTGCCCAATAATCCTCCACTCCCCAATTCACAATATCCTCAATATAAGGATAGCGATTGACGAAGCGGTTGACGGCATCCATCTGCCTAAGGCGTGATTTGCCCTTTAACCCTTCCATGAAATTTTTCCACTCCTTGAGCTTGCAAGTATTGTATTTATCGGAACCGCACACATTATCCAGCTGGCGTGACTCCTTATCATAATTTGACAGCATGCTCATCCATTTGGGGAACATCTCAATATTATCGGCTTTTTCTTCATTATTGATAAAATACGACTGGATCGCAGCGGCTTCCTGCACCCAGGTAAAAAAGGGCATGGTGACAAATACGATAAGAAGGAAGCGATATAAAATTGTCATAAAGAAGCACTATAATAAAGTATGTGCAGCGACGCTATGGTTTCTTTGTCCCTCTTTGACAAGCCTGGCACCATATGTTAGTGAGGCTGGTAGCGGGTATTTTCCAGACAATAAAAACAGCCCGTTTCTGCAGGGTGCTATGTAATTATATTTTATAGAGGGATCCTAATGTCTTACCGTTTATCCAGACAGAATATCGTGCGTTTTTTACTTTTCGCTGTTTTTTCCCTGCTCGCAATTGCCGTGCCGCATATGGGTTTTGCGGACGCTGCACCGGCAGCTAAAATCGATTCCGGCGACACCGCATGGATGCTGGTTTCAACCGCCTTCGTATTATTGATGCTGATTCCTGGCCTCGCGCTGTTTTACGGCGGCATGGTCAGCAAGGAATCCGTCCTGGGCGTATTCGCGCAAAGCTTTGCCGTATGCTGCCTTATCAGCGTGCTCTGGATTGCCTATGGTTACAGCTATGCCTTTACCGAAGGCAGCTCGGTCTATTTAGGCGGCGGCGGGCGGATAATGCTGGCGGGCCTTGGGCTTAAATCCATCTCCACCCTGGCCAATACCATTCCCGAATCGGTGTTCATCATGTTCCAGCTTACTTTTGCTGCCATCACCTGCGCGCTGGTGCTGGGCGCAGTCGCCACGCGCATCAAATTTTCCTCGATGCTGGTGTTCATGGCGTTCTGGTTTACCCTGGTATATATCCCGATTGCGCATTGGGTGTGGGGTGATCACGGCTGGCTGGGCGGCACCAATATGGACAATTACACCGGCTTTCTGGGCCTGGGCAAAACGCTTGATTACGCTGGCGGCACCGTTGTGCATATCAACGCAGGCATCGCAGGTCTTATGGCCGCGTTGGTCATGGGCAAAGGCTATGATTTCGACAAGCGCCGCAAAAACACCCCTCCTTACAATATCGGCTTAAGCCTTGTTGGTGCATCCTTGCTCTGGGTCGGTTGGTTTGGGTTTAATGCAGGCTCCGCATTGGCATCGGGCGATCGCGCCGGCATGGCCATGCTTACTACCCATGTGGCTACTGCAACAGCCGCAATGGCATGGATGGCGGTAGAGTGGATGGTATCTAAGAAACCCACCGTGCTGGGTATTATTTCTGGCGCCGTGGCGGGGCTGGTAGCGATTACGCCGGCTTCAGGGTTTGTGGATGTGCAGGGCGCTTTCTATATCGGCGTTGCGGCAGGCATTTGCTGCTTCTTTGCCACGCAAATCAAATATAAATTCGGCTTTGACGATACGCTCGATGTATTTGGCGTGCACTGCGTGGGCGGCATTATAGGCGCGCTGCTGACAGGCATCTATGCGGTCGAAGCGATTGGCGGCACCAAAGGCGTACTGGAAGGCAATTTTTCCCAGCTTTATGTGCAGGCGCTTTCGGTCGGCATCACTATACTTTACTGCGGCGCTGTGAGTTTTGTGCTGCTCAAAATTATCGATGCCACTATGGGCCTGAGCCTCTCGGTCACCGATCAGCGCATCGGCCTTGACCAGGCGCAGCACGGCGAAATGATCCACGGGTAAATGCGCTATATATAGTCATTCCAAATAAGCATTACACATTGATATTGTCATTCCCGCGCAGGCGGGAATCTTTGCATCAACACGGCAAATCACTAGAGAGATCCCCGCCTGCGCGGGGATGACACAGTGGGTGTGACAAGGGGTAAGCTAAGTATAAATGTGGGTAAAATTTACTTGGAATGACTATCTAGTGCATTTTAATTAATATATTGGTTATTATACTTAATAATAAATACTATTGGGATTAAGCGTTAATTAACCCTTATATTCCATAATAATGCTATGGAACAAAGCAAAGCATTGTTGGCCAGCATACAAAATAATGAGGTATCTGAAATATCCATTGAATCACAAAATTGGTTCAATCTCGATGCGCCGCGTCTGGCTAAAGCGCTTGCGCAGAACAGTTCTGTCAAGAAGGCAGAGATATATTACAGCTATATGCCCATGAATGGAATTAAGGCTTTATCCGAAGCTCTTAAAGCCAGACACGATATTCAGGATATTGCTTTACAATTCGATTTTGTTTTTGGGCAGACGCAAGATGCAATGGTGGCGTTGATTGGAGAGTTGAATGATGGCTCACGCAAAGTTTCGCTGACAACACCCACCCAGACATTTGTAAGCACGATGAATGCAATCGGTGAACTGAAAGCGCAAAATCCTTCGCTTGATATTGATTTGAGCAATAGCCATAAAGCGGCACCCATAGGATCAAAAATTGAATGGCTTTACCATGTCGCAAAAAAAATGCCGGACGGTGAAAAGAAAGATCGGGTTTTTCTTGAGGCGCTCAACTTAAAACTGGGCCTTGATTGGGAGGAGGCTGCAAAGATTGGCCCTGATGCCACACTGGTTGATGTGTTTTGTAAAAACAATGCCATTCCCAAAGATCTGGTTACAACCATACTGGAGGACGTTGCCACTTACGGCAGCCTTATCACCCTGCCAGACATCCACCTTAATACTGCTGCCCGCAGAGTGGAAAAAGAAGGTAATGCGTTAGATAATGCTATCGGGGAATCTGAAAACGCTGAATCTATCAACAACCTCAGATCTTCTTTGTTTAAAACAATAAATGATTCCTTAAGTTTTACGCCTCAAGAGGCGGTAAAAATTGTGGCAGAAGCATTTAGCCGTTTTGACCCGGAAATGGAGCGAATAGTCACAAAAGCATTTGAGGATGGAAGAATCAGTTTTACTCCTAATATATATGGTAATTTTTGTGCCGTATCATGCCGGGATGGTCATGCACCGGATGATATCAAAAAGCTCCCTAAAGAATTAAAACACCTTCCTTATGTATCTATCCCACTTGGATCAGATCAAGAAAAGCTCACACTTAAGCAACTTTTTAGTCTGGCACATGAATGCGGGCATCTTGTTGCGTTTGACCGAAAGGCAAATAGCAATTTTCCTCTGCAGGAAATGTATTCTCAGATAGCGGAAATATCCCTGCATGATTACCTGGCCACAAGACCGGAACAGGGCGAACTGCAGAAAATGACGATAGAAGAGCAGTTTAGGGGCGAGATGAAAAATGGTTTATCTCCGGCAGCGCGCATAGCCGCTTTTTATAACAGTTTGGCCGAAGAATACAAAAAAATAAATACCGCTTCAGAGGATGGCAGCGCGGGACTATTAATGGATCATGTTCATACCATTACATCGAATCTTTTACCGAACGAGCCAGACATGTGGTGCAATAACAGAATTTTATTACGTCAGCCGCTTTGTGATATATCTTATACTGCCGGAATTAGCGCCGCGATGGAAGCAACTAATAAATACAAAGCAGGTGATTTATCTATTCCACAACGCCTCGCAGAAGTGCAGAGAATGGGTAATGACATCGATTTTATGGGAGCAATGGAGCATATGGGTGTCAACATAGGAAAAGAGAGTTTACGCGAGGCAGCCAAAACCAATGAGCAACAGAGCCTGAAGCTCGCAGAAACCTATGATGTGCTATCCGATCGCCTTAAGAAAATCCAAAGCGAGGTGCAGCAAGGTAGCACCGCTGAGACAACATTAACCACCATGTTTGACGTAGCTCCTCTTATTGTAACGGATGGTTCCAGCGCGATGGCATCTCCTTCTTCCTCAACCACACCCGGCAAGCCTT
>JABDAT010000019.1:20379-22845 GCA_013288985.1 Alphaproteobacteria bacterium | reverse complement strand
TTTATCGGCTGGCTGATTTGGGGTTAATTAATAGCCTTGGAAAGCCCGTCTTTCTGCACCTTATCGCGGTAGGTGTCGAGGAAGGATTTGACGGTACTGATATCCTGGTTCAGGTTTTCCAGATTCTCATAATCAATCGCGCCTGATTCGCTGGTGATAAACAGGAAGCTGTCTTTGTTGGGATTATTTTTAAGCAGCGGCGTGAAATAATCATGCAGATATTGGATTTGCCCCGTGTCATGCTCATAGACATATGCGGTGGCGAGTTTGAGCAATACGTCTGATTCCTGGGGTGAAAGCGCTGCGCTCGGATCATTGCGGTTGCCCAGAATTTCCTCTGCGCTGGTCACTACATTGGGCCAGTCTTTATTATCCCAGTAGATTGAAAGCCGCATGGCGGTGCCTTCGGCGCTATTGTCGCTGCTTAGCACATCAATGGCTTTTTCCACCTGGCCCTGCTGGGCGAGCGCCTGGGCAGTCAAATGCAGGCGGGTAAGCTGCAAATCAGGCGGCAGTTCGCCGTAGCCCGTCGTCTTAAGCGTTTCCAGCGCGTCTTTGGGTTTGTGATTCAAGAGATAGATGAGTGCCAGGCGAGCACCGACGCGGCTGCGTTCATCTCCCTGCAAGCGTTTCTTCACCTGGTGATCGAGCAGTAAAGAGGCGCGGTCCAGCAGGTCGATGCCCACCAGGCGATCGGCGAGGTTGCGTATCATCAGATCCCCGTCTTTGCCGAGCGGCACGAGATCGCGGAATTCATAAAACAGCGACAGCGCTTCAATGGGCGGCATATTATCGGCGCCGCCTTTGTTATAAAGCATGACGAACATTTCTTCCATTTGCCTTGCCGTGGCGACGGCTTCTGGCACTTCCGGGTAGTAAAGTACAATATCGCGCAAAGTATGCAGCGCTTTGCTGTATTGTTTCTGCTCGCTGTAAAGCCTGCCCAGCAGCGTCAGCACGCTCAGCTCCAAACTATCGCCCCGCCATACGATACGCAATTTCTCAAGCCGCTTGGACGCTTCTTCCGGTGTAATCCGGTCTTCGCGCAGCAGCATATTCACCAGGGAAAATTCGGCGCGCGCGCGGATAAGGGGGTCGTCCACTTCCGCCGCCTGGCGTTCCCAGATTTTGGCGGCTTCCTCTTCATGTTTGGTTTCGGAGAGAATGGTCGCATTCATATAGTCGATGAATTTTTTAATCGGCTCGTCGAGCGTATCTTTCTTCAGTATGTCGAAAATGGCGCTTGCCGAGTCATAATCCTTGCGGGCGATGCTGCGATCGGCGGCAATGAGCGCCAGCTTTTGTATGAATACCGGAGGGTAGTCGTGAATAATATGATCGTAATTGGCAAGAAAGTTGAATGATTCCGTTCCCTCGCCCAGCAGCTCTTTGCATAAGGTGCGCCACATGCCTGCTTCAGGATTATTCATCAGCTCGGGAGAGGAAAAATCACGTTCGGCTTCATTGATACGGTACATGAAGAAATATGAAGCACCGCGCAAGGCAGCGACTTTATTCTCGGTATAAAATTTGAGGCTTACGCGCAATATATCATCCGCCATGCCGCGCGCTTCGGGGAAAAGCCCTTCCGAAAGATATAGCCCCAGCAATTTCAGCCGCGCTTTATTGGCATTCTCCATGGTTCCGTAAGCAATATCATGAAAAAGCTTTATCTCTGTGGGAACGAAATTTTTCTCATCATCCAGCTTCCAGCGCGCATAGGGAAATAAAGTGTTTGCGCCATGTGCGTTCAGGCTTTCCGTTTCCATATCCTGCACCTGCGCGGCGATCTCCGGCGATATGGCGAGCCCCTTGGGTGTGCTGACTTCCAGTATTCCTTTGTGGGCGGAAACATTTATATCATCGGCTTTCTTCTGCACGGCAATCCCCTGTGCCGATTGCAACAAGTTAAACTCAACGAAGGAACGCGAGGCGGATAATCCAGCGCCCAGCACAGGAAGCGGCGCTACATATAATTCGTCGCCCGTGCCCGGATCGCGGAAAGCTATTATTTGCTCCGCTTTGCTGCCATTGATCGTAAGCGTTACCTGCTTGGCGGGATTGGTGGAAAGGGAAGGCGTAAGGGGTTCGGCTAATTTGGCTGCGTCTGGTTGAAGGATGATGTCGGTTCCACCGTCTGCGGATTTTTCCAGAGCTGCAGCATAGTCGCCATTGAGTGTTGCATAGATTATAGTGGCGCCCGGCACGTTCAGCGCCTGAAAGTTTCCGGTGATATCTGCGCCGGATTTATGCAGCCCATCCATAGACAATGAAGTTGGGTTACCCGTTACAATCCATAAGGTTTTACGCTTAACAAAAACGGCGAGCGGTTCTCCCTCCTTGATAGGCAGCGCAATGGTTTCCCCTGCGGCTGCCGGAGCCGCTGCAACTGCGGGCGTTGCCGCCGCCGGAGGTTCAGACGCACCCGCAGCAGGTTTGAGCGCGGCAAGGTTTTCGACGCTGAGC
>JABDAT010000019.1:0-20369 GCA_013288985.1 Alphaproteobacteria bacterium | reverse complement strand
CAGCAACGGGAGCATTTTGAGCTATGACGGGTTGCGAGGTGGATACTATTGTTACCGCAGGCGCTGTTTTTTTTGCGGCATATATTTTTTTATGCGTTTTAAGAGGCTTCTGAAAAACCACTATCTTTTTGCCGGCAGGTTTTTGCGCGGTTTTTGTTTTTTTAACCTGCGCATGCGCTGTAGACGGTAAGGAAGGAGGTGTAGTGTCATCCAGTGTTGCAAGAGGAGCAGCGTTTTTTATTTTGACTAAGTCGACGCCATTCCTGCCAAAATCAACACCATTTCTGCCATACGCCACATAAGTGCGCGCCTTGGAGGGTTGGCTTAATGTCAGTATGACGATTTTACCGTTCTGCTCCGTTTCCACTTTCTGCACATAAGGAGACATGCTGGTAAGGGTGCCGTCCCAATCAAGCGACACGGGCTTTGCAAAATGCAGCACAACTTTATTGCCGCTGCTTGTTGCAGAGAAAGGAACATCTTCCATGGAATCCCATGCGAAATCGATATGGGTTCCGTCGGCAAGATCGCGCGACGATACATGCGCTTCCGACTGCCCGTGTGTTTCGGCAAGGCAGGGTGCGCTTAAATCCGGCAGCAGCGCCAGGATGCATAATAGATAGTATAGCTTTCGCAATTGCATGGCTTTTTTTAGCACAGCAAACTGCACGTGACCAGTGGTCAGTGTGGAGACAGTAATTTTACTCTATTTTACCGAATAAAGCATCTACATCAGCCTGTGAAGGCGCGCTGCCGGGAAGCTGTGGGCCGTTGAGCAGGTGGCTGTCGGTTCGACTGTCAGCGGCTTTTTTGAATTCCTCTGTATTGATGGAGCCGTCGCTTGCAAAGAGCGCCACGAGGCGGCGAATCCTGGATTCGGTAAATTCCAGCGCGCGCATGACTTTCATAATGCGCTGGCCTGTGAGATCCTGAAAATTACAGGCTTCATATATGCGCGCCGTTACTGCAACAACCTTGTCTTTAAGCGCTTTGTCTACATTGGCGGCATCCAGTATATTCTGTATCTCATCCGCCGCGTCCATTATATTGTGTGCCGCTTCTTCCGTAGCTTTCATAACGGCGTCCAGTTCCGCCGTATCGGTGTTTTTACCCGATGACGAAGGCGAAAGCGCGGTAATTTCGTTTTTCGTTTCTTTGATATGGTTGGCTATTTTGAGGATTTCATCGCGCAGGAAAGTATCCGGCGTGGGAGCGCTGCTATCCAGCAGATGGCTCACATTTTCGAGAATCTCGCTTAAATCTTCCAACGCAATGCTGCCTTTCCTTTCTCTCAAGGTAGCAAGCTCGCTGGCTATGGCGGTGCTGATGTGATGCATTGGCATAACTCCCCGTTTTCCTTAACAATATCAGAACTGGCCTAAAACACTGACGATTTTTGCCTTAAGTGTTTCGGCGTTAAACGGCTTTACGATATAGTTGCTTACACCGGCTTCTTTTGCGGCCACCACATTTTCAGTTTTGCTTTCCGCCGTAATCATGATGAAGGGAATGGCTTTGAATTGTTCGTCCGCGCGGACTTTTTTAAGGAGTTCATATCCGGTCATGGGTTCCATATTCCAGTCCGAGATAACCAGGCCGAAGGGTTTCTCACGCAGTTTTTCAAGCGCCATGGTGCCGTCGGTCGCTTCCTCGACATTATCAAACCCCAGTTGCTTGAGGAGATTGCGGATGATGCGCAGCATCGTTTTGTAATCATCAACGATGAGAATGGGCAGGTTCTTGTCAACAGCCATATTTACTCCTACAATCCAGATATAAAGACGTTTTGTTAACCGTACTCTAAACTATAATGCTTAAGGCTTGGTTAATAGAATATACTGAATATGTATTATAATCGTATTTTTGAGTAGAATTGGACACTTACATGCGTTGGACAGATACACAGAACATAGCGATAGGCCTGGAGGAATTGCATCCGGATAAGGATAACGTAAACTTACGTTTTACCGATTTGCGCGAGTGGGTCCTGGCGCTGCCGGGCTTTAATGACCGGCCGGACGGGTGTAATGAAAAGATTCTGGAAGCGATTCAGCAATGCTGGATCGATGAACGTGAGTGACCTTGCCAGCCCTTATTCATTCATTTCCCTGTTCCATTGCTTCTATGGAGTCGCTGGCGGAGCGGTTTGCAGGCCAGCTGCGCGCTGGTGATGTGATAACATTCAGCGGTGAAGTAGGTGCAGGCAAAACCACTTTTGCGCGGGCACTCATCCGGGCGATGTCGTCTGCCGCGCTGGAAGTCACCAGCCCTACTTTTACGCTCATGCAGTCTTATGATGTCACGTTAAAGGGCAATATACCTGCGGCATTGTGGCATCTCGATCTGTACCGGCTTAAACATCGCGATGAAGCCGAAGCGCTGGGGTTAAGAGAGTTATGGCCGCATATCGTGCTCATTGAATGGCCGGACATTATTGAATCACTGCTTCCTGAAGAGCGTCTTAAGATACTATTTGATTTTGGCGTGACAGACGATACACGTACATTATATTTCTATGGCAATGAAGCCTGGCGAAACCGGCTGGAGAAAATAATTTAATCCTATGCAGCACGCTGATCGCCATGCCCTTATAGATATGTTTCTTGCCGCTTCAGGATGGGAAGGAGCCAGGCGCGTGCCGCTTGCGGGGGATGCTTCCTTCCGCAAATATGAGCGCATATTTTTGGGCGGCAAACAGGTGGTGCTGATGGACGCGCCTCCGGATAAAGAAGATATACGTCCCTTTATGAAAATAGCCGGACATTTGCTGAATGCAGGAATGAGCGCGCCGCAAATACTGGCATCTGATACGACGCAAGGGTTGCTCCTGCTGGAAGATTTGGGAGACGGTTTGTTCGCGCGCGCATTGCATAAAGCACCTGGATTGGAAGAAGAATTGTACCTTGCGGCGGCGGATGTATTGGTGGATTTATACCATCAGGCGGCCCACACAAAATATCACGACGTGCCCGTTTACGATATGAAACGGTTTTTACAGCAGGTTGCTTTGGTTCCAGAGTGGTTCCTGCCACTCATCACGGGAGCGGAGCAATCGGAGGCACTTAAGGAAGAATATCTCGACCTATGGCGCGCACTGCTTGCGTGTTTGCCGGATATCAGACAAGTGCTGATATTATATGATTTCCATGCAGAGAATCTTTTGTGGTTGCCTGAGCGCGAGGGCGCGCGCCGTGTGGGGCTTCTGGATTTTCAGGACGCGGTTATGGGATCGCCCGCCTATGACATGGTGTCGTTTCTGGAAGATGCCCGCCGCGACGTCGCGCCTCAGACAGTGGCGCGGATAATAGAATATTATCTTAAACGCACGTCTATTCCCCGCGACGATTTTATGCTGGCCTATGCCATGATTGGAGCGCAGCGCAATTGCCGGATTGTTGGTACGTTCGCGCGCCTGGCCGTGCGTGACGGCAAGCCGCATTACCTTAATTACCTGCCGCGCGTATGGCGGCATCTGGAGCATGATCTGAAGCACCCGTTGCTGGCTCCTCTTAAGGCATGGATAGACGCCAATGTGCCACACCAGTGGCGTGGCGCGTTGGTGTTGGATGATACAAAAATGCGGGCAACGGTATGATGCCAAAGCAGGCGATGGTGCTGGCTGCAGGGCTGGGCAAGCGCATGCGCCCGCTTACGGATCATATACCTAAGCCCATGATTGAAGTGGCGGGCCGCACGCTTGTTGATCGCGCCATCGACCAGCTGGAGGCGGCAGGGGTTGCAAAAGTGGTCGTCAATAGTTCCTATAAGGCTGAAATCCTTGAAGCGCATTTAGCAAAACGGACAATGCCTGAAATAGTATTTTCACGCGAAGTTGAGCCGCTTGAAACCGGCGGCGGCATTGCCCATGCGCTTGGGCATTTTGGTGCCGATCCTTTTTTTGCTATTAACGGGGATATCATCTGGGTGAATGGAAACGCTCCAGCTTTGCAGCGTCTTGCCGGGCATTGGAATGAAGATTTGGACGCGTTGCTGTTATTGCATCCGGTAGCGGCAGCGATTGGCTATGAAGGGCCGGGAGATTTTTTTGTCGATAGCAAAAATAACTTAATCCGCCGCGCGAAAGATCAAAAAGCGCCTTATGTTTATGCGGGCGTGCAGATGCTGCACCCGCGCCTGTTTAATCATTGTCCCGGCGGAGCATTCTCGCTCAATGTGCTTTATGATAAGGCCATGCAGTCGGCACCCCCGCGCATTAATGCACTCATTCATGACGGCGTATGGCTGCATGTGGGCGATGTGGCTGGCAGAGACAATGCCGAAGCCTATTTGCTGTCCAGGGGGTTATAATTTAGCGGCTCGCGCAATTTGGCGCTGGATTGGAATTGGGAATATTAAGCGGCACTGGCGGCGTATCCGGGTTGGGGATAGTGGATGTTTGCGGCATGGATATATCGCACGTAGTGCTGACAGGCAGCGTGATACCGCCCAGGGGCGAGGCGATGGCAGTGGTGTTTATGGGCAAGGGCACGGTTTTATAATAGTCGGGATATCCAACATTGGTATACGCATCGGAATCGCCGTCGGATGTTGTTATATCGCCGTTACCAGTAGTCGTAATTGTACCGCCCGGTGAAATGGAGAACACCTGGCTGGTTACATAGATGTAGGGATTGCTGGGATCAACGATGGTAACAATATATCCTCCCTCGGGAAATGTTATGGGAGGCCGTGGAGGGCACCACTCGTATCTGCCGCCACCACCGCCTTTAGCATAACCCTCATTTCTATAGGTGCAGGGAGGCTGGACGGCGGGCATATATACGATGCCTCCATTTAAGGCAGAAGGCGTGCAGGTAACGCCTGGAGGCAGTGTAGCCGGGCATGAAGTGTCGCCGCCTATGCTGGCTGGCGTACAGGTAACACCGGCAGGGAGCGTTATCCCCTGGCATGATGGAACAAATACGGGAACGGTACTGGTAGAGTAATTACTTCCGTTGGCCGAGCCTGTGTATTTATATTCATTGCAATTAAGATCATCCGTGTTTGATAAGGAACCAGGTGTTACCGTAAATTGGAAATCATTATTCGTGCATGGCGTATAGCTGTCGGCACAGGGTTTCAATGTAACCGTTGCCGGGGTGCCGGGGCTTGTCCCCGGAATTATCGGTTTGAGGGCAAGATTAGTGCATGGTGAAGTTGTGCCTGGGGCAGGCACGGGGCATGGCGGTATAGTATAGCGGGCGAGCGGCTTGGGCATTTGGACAAGGTGGCCGTTAACACTGCCACCTTCCGGCAAAGTTAGGGAGCCTGGTTGTGTGAGATCAAGTGTGATTGAGCCAGCAGGCACGCTGATTTCAGTGCCTGCCGGTATGGCGAGCCCCGCTGCTACGTTCGTCGTGGTTTGCGTAGGCGCTATGGCCGCGTAAATTGCATTGGTAGGTATAGTGAAACTGGTGCCTATAGCCGCACCGGGAGTATTATTGTACACTACTTTTGTAGCAGTGGGGGAAAGGTTGGACGGAATAGTAACGCTGACATTGCCGATTTTAAGGGAAGCGGTGGGAGGATTGGTAGTCGGAAATGTTACAGGTATGAACGCGCCGGCCGGCACGGCAGAAAGCACGCCATTTTTAACAGGGCCGGATGTGGCATTTACGCCGGGAATGGTAACGGTCGAAGCGCAGCCGGAAGGAAGACAGGGAGGCGATGCGCTGGGATTTGAGGCGGAAACCGGGCAGACCAGCGTGCCGTCTGATAGTACAGGCGTCGTGCCGGTATTCCTCGGAGGATAACATTTGCCGCCATGCGTTGCATTGCCCGATCCCGTGTAAGATAATCCGAATCCGCTATCTGGCCTTAAAGTAACGGGAGGAT
Source organism: Alphaproteobacteria bacterium (assembly GCA_013288985.1). Lineage (GTDB taxonomy): Bacteria > Pseudomonadota > Alphaproteobacteria > Rickettsiales > JABCZZ01 > JABDAT01. The sequence goes on along the minus strand of JABDAT010000019.1, from coordinate 14,534 downwards.
CTATGCCTTCTCTTACGCATTCAGTTAATGGGCCGACATTTAAACCTTTGCCGTAAGGAATAAAATTACCGGCGGCATCGACATCGCATAAAACAGCGGGAGTTTTTAAAAGGCTTGGGCATTCAACCGAGGGCGCGGTTGTAAATTGTATATTGGCTGGAAATTTACATGTAATCGTAGCCGCCGCCATACCCGGCATAAGACCGGATAGGAGCAGGCATATCGCATAGGCCGCATAATGTGTGTGCCGTTTCATAAATATTCTCTTTTGCACCATATATCCCTGCTTTTCCTTTAGCGCGATGGCGGCGGCGTAACGGCCGGAGTGATGTCAGCCGGCGGCACCCTTACATCCAATGTCGGACGGTATATTCTGATGCTGTTCCATAAATTAGGCTGTCCCGGCGTGTAAAAAGTACAATCCTTCAAATAAGGATCGCTGCAGTTAAGGCTGTTATTGATTGCCGGGGGCTTATTGCCGACCTGTACCTGGTAGCTGACGCCGCATGAGTCAGTATGAATAGAGCCCGCAGGATAATAGGCCTCATAATCCGTCTGCTGCAATTGCTCCTTGAAAATAGTGCGGGGGCTGCCCAGTCCCAGGCGATCGGTATTACCGCATGCATCCGGAGATTTACCATTATTGATATCCTGCACGATGATGTAATCCGCGCATGGGTCAAGATTGCCATGCGATGCCTCTGTCACCACGGCTATGAAAGGCATTACGCTAACGCCGGGAACAGTGGGAGCCACATCCGCATGGGTAAGGTAGATAATGTCGCCTTTCTGGGCGTTATCTAATCCCTTTGCAGGGTAGGCCGCAGCAGGGCTGCCCGGAGTGCTGCCAAAAGACGGGAATTGGGCCAGCAAATCGGGATCGCTTAAATATCCGCGCCACCCCAGCGGCCACGGAGTGCGATGGTTGCTGTCAACCTTAGTAAAGGCAAAGCTGAAATAGCCGCCGGTGGCATTCAGGGCGCCATCTTCTGCTCCCCATTCTTTATCGAGTTTTTCGTATTGCCCAATGCAATTGAGGCCATACTGGCGTGCAAAATGCATCTGATACATTTTGAGTTCCGTCCAGCTTGTAAGCGCATCGGGAGTATCTAAAGGAATGCATTTATAGCTGGGCTTTAAAAGCGTGCAGGTGCTCGGATTGGGCTTGCCGCTGCTTAGTAATGTGCAAGGGGGATTGGGTGTGCAGGGAACCGGAGGATTGCCGCTCGCAGCAATGATGCCGGTGGCCGGATCGACGGTGCAGGGCGTGGTGTCGTATAGTGGATTGCCCTGATCATCGACCGCTTCTCCGTTGCCGCCGTACCTGCAGTATTTACCGCCTTTGCCTTCCGTGCCCACGCCGACAATCGTATCATACTGGCCCAGGTTGCAGTTGGGGTCGTAATTAAGGGTAGTGTCCAGTGTTCCACCCGCTGCTTGGGTTGTATCCCACCAGCGCATATAGGGCATGTGATCGCCGAAATATTCTTTGAAACTGTACCCTTCCGGTGTGGGATTGAGGGAGGGATCCAAAGACGTATTACGGATTTTAAGGCCGTTAATCGGCACCAGCGCCTGCGCCAGGTCGCTGCAGCATTTTTTGACGCCGTTGCCTTCATCGGGATCGCCGCTTGCCGTGGTACAGGTGGAGCATTGCTCCGTATGCGTCCAGACCGGGGATAGACCCAGCGTCACGGAGCCTGTGAACAGATCATGGGGATGATCAAATTTGGTGCTGCAAAGCGGCCATTGATTATTCCTGCTGTGATCGAGCTTGCAGCTTAAGGTGTTGTCGAGGAAAGAGTTGAAAATATCACCGGAAAACAGATGGGCAAAATGAATGGTATCCATGCCAAGGCCCACCGCGCTAATCGCCTTTCTTACCGCTATGCCGACGCCGGGGGTAAACCAGCCTGGGCTGCCTGTTTCACTCTCATCGGCATTGCCTGTCGGAGTGTCAGTGATGGTATTGGATTCTGCGGTAAGGGGATCTTCGCCGTTAAAATGATAGGTTTCGATGCATGGTGTGCAGGGAGTAAATGGAACATACAAATAAAAATCAACGAAAGCCCACGGTGTTTCATACCAGGCAACCTGACTCCAGAAACAATCCTCATTCACTTTAATACGGCAGCCCATGCAGGCGGCGAATTCCTGCGAGCGGAAGCTCAGAATATCTACCGGCACGGCAGCGCAGCGCACGATGCAGCCGCCTATATTTGTGCCGGTTGCAATGGTGGTAAGATCCGAGGCAATGCCCATTTCATCATATCCGGGATCGCCGTTTAGAGTCGGATCGACAATATTCTTACTGTAAGGATCAGGGTTTTTGGTAACGCCCTGCCAGTTATAATCTACGATAGGGAAGGGAGGGATAAGTTTCAGCTGGGCAGAATTAGACCAGTCGCGATCGGTTCCACGAAAATCCCAGCGCGGTGAATAAGGATGGGTCGGATCCCAGATGCGTTCCACAGGCACCTGCGCCAGATCGTTGACGGTGATAAGTTTCTGCTTCAGCGGCGGAAGTACGCTGTACATGGATTGCGTTTGATGGAGATATTGCGCGCCTACTCCCCAGCCATTATTCTGTGAAGTGTCGACGCCGTATGTTTCGCCTTTTTGCGTTCCGTATCCCGGGCTGTAACCGCTATTGGCGGCAGGGCTGTATCCCGACGTCATGATATTTTTATCCAGCGGCCCAAACGCTATTTCACCGGTAATGCCCGGAGCGATGATCATGGCGGGCTGAGGCGTGGTGCTGTTAGAGGCAACGGCCAGAACCGGAGGGTTGCCATAGATGGGATAGCTTGAAGTATTGGTGCCGCCCCCGTTAGGCAGGAAGCCAACGGTGCCCGCTACTGCGCTGCCCGGCGTATTATCAAGAATGTTGCGCCATGCCAGTTCTAAATAACCCCATGCGCGGTAGTCATACATATTACCGTCGCTGCTGCCCAAATCCTTTTTGCAGTTTCCCTTATTGAATAAATCAGGCACGCAAGACACATTGGCATGCCATAAAGGCTGGCAGAACGTCTCATTATAAGGATATTGATGTTCGCGGTAGGTTTCAAAAAAGACGAAAGCAGGATTAAGGCTCAGCGGCAATATATACTGGTTGGCATAGTTATCAGCCTGCAGGCGTTTCCATCGTGCAATATTATTGATATCGGGTGAACCAGGAGGAAGCGTATTGGTCTTGGTAACCGGGCAGCTTTCTTTGAGCAGCATGCATTTATTGCTATCCAGGCCGTATTTACCGCTATTGCCGATAGCGGTTGGACTGTTTGCAGATGTGTTCGTTCCCTCAGAATCGTTTATATCCGATGCTGAAGATGGCGCGCATGTATCGACATCGGCATAGGTGTTATTGCCTTGCTGGCTGTAAACCGCAGCTCTTGCCTTGGCATTATCGCTTGCATCATTGTCGCTGGGAGCGGGCGGCAGAAATGACTGGCTGGTTTCATCGTCGCCTATGCTTTTCCAGAGCCAGGGAAAGTTCTGAACGAGTGAAATCGCAGGCGTATTCTTATTAGGCATCACAATGCTTGGCATCACTCCGAGCAGGCCGGGATCGGGCTGGCTTCCCGAAGAATAGAAAAATTTCGGGGGAACCGTATTGTCTATAGGTTTCACGGGGCCTTTTATCTGCATATCTTTATAGGCATTATCCTGGCCGAGCGTGCCCATAAGATTGCTAAAGACATTGGCGGCAGAGTTGCCGATGGCAATGCTCGAAAGGCTGCTGATATTGCCAAGCCCGCTGGTAAGCTGCGATAATGATGCATTAAGGTTGGTAAGCGAATTCAGGTTGACCAGGCTGGTGGGGTTCATAGACAGCAGAATATTATTCAGGTTGCTGATGTTGCCCATCTGGTTATTGAAATTCTGCATGACATTGACTTCGGCATTTACCTGCGCAATGTCGGAAGCCACAATCGATGAAGGATTGTTGACGATGCAGTTGAGGTCGCTGTTGAGCGCGTCATAATTCCTGCCCATGCTTATCATGGTATTGCTGAGGCCGGTAATATTGCCCATCATGGTGTCGAGCTGTTTGGCGGTGGCGGGGTCCGCTTTGGACATAGCCGTAGTGGTCTGGTTTATGAGCGTATCAAGCGTGCCGTTCATGCTGCTCATACTGCTGCTGATGCTGACGAGCGTGGCGACATTGCTCTTGACGTTAGTGCCTAAATTGGGAACGCCGTTTTTGGCACCTTCTTTATTGAGGGCATTGATATTGCTTGAGGAGTTGGTGAAGCTGGCAAGCGTTGCGGTACTGCTCTTAAAGTCCTGAGTGGACCCATCACTGTTGACAGTGGCCAGCTGGGAATTGATGTTGCTAAGCATGGGCGCTGTAGGAATCAGCCCCCCATTATTAAAGCCGCTCATGGCGGCGTTGAGCGGACTGAGATTTTGCTGAAGAACGTTAAGTTCATTGGTGTAGTTGCTTGCCTGTGCAGGACACCCTGGAAATGTGACAGGCGCTTTGCCGAGGTTATCGAGCATATTGCTGAGGCCGCCCAGATTATTCAGCAGATTCTTGGCAGGATCTATAGTGTCCGCAGCCATGCCATTCTTTAATGCGTTTATTAAATTCGTTCCCATGGCCTGACTGTTGGCATCCAGTTGGTTCAGCTGAGTTATCATGCTTGCGCCGGGAGCATAATTTTTAAGGCTGTTGATGCGATTCTGAATAGAGCTGATGGAAGTATGGATGGAGCTGTTAATGCTCTGAATGGTGCCGATGGCGCCGGCAACATTAATGCCGCCGAAAAATGTTCCCAAACAATAAGGGAAAGGGCATATATCCTGGCATGCCATTACTTCCTGGCTTGTGCCGGTGCATATATTGGGAGTGCCGGGCACTGCAACAGGAGGAATAGCGGGCGGGCTTGCCGCCTGTGTAGCAGACAGCATAAGGCATATTGCGGCAGCAAACGCCGCTGCCTTTATGGTAAATATCCGTGTGCTACCCATTACCATTATGTCCTGTCGAAAAAAATTAACGAGCCGTTATAGTATTGTTTAAAGAAGAGTTTGGAATAGTAAATTGCTTTCCGTTCAGATGACTCCACTGGCCTGACCCCTTGCACACTGTGATGGTAGTCCCTGCGGGTGCGGCATTAACGGTGAAAAGAGGCAATCCTTTTCCGCCAAGTGCGGAAGCCAGGCTCCCGTTGGCCTGCGTCCCTGCCTTAAAGCCAAGATGTTGATCATTGGTAATGCTGCCGGGATATCCTTTTAACTTTGTCAGTATGGGAGAAAAATTTGAAAAGCCCGGTATGCGTTGAATAAGGGTGTATAAGGGCTGGGTAGTTAATAAGTTAACAATGCTTTGAATCTCAGGAGGCAGTGCAGGCGGCAGGCTGGGTGGCCATGCAACAGGGCCAATTGTGGGTGGGCCGCATGAAGGTGCAGCAGGTGCAGCGATAGCGGGTTGCAAGCTGCAAAGCATAAACGATGCGATGATAGCAAAGGTGGCTAGTTTGATCCTTCGCAGTCCGTTATTATTATGCATTGGTTCGCCCCTATACACACCATGCTCTAAGACCATGAAGGTATTTAGAGCATAGTTATATCCTGATTTAAAACTTTATCATATTTATGTTTCATTTTTATGACAATCTGTGACAAAGTAACAAGATTACATCCACATTTATCTACATAGTCTCCATCGATGCACGATACCGATACTGAAATAAAGGAAGAGGTGGAAAGCGGCGCCTATTTCATCGCAGCACGCCGGTGGTATTCCGATATATTTCATATGCCGATTGCCGAGCGCAGTTATTTTATCATTATTATCCTGCTCGCATTCCTCAACGGATTCTTTGCCATAGCATCCTTCATGGGCGTGTTCCCCATCAGCCCTATCGTTCCGTTTGTCGTGTATTCTGATAATGTATGGGAAGAGGCCCCGCGTATCAGCCGGATTGCAAAAAGCAAAGGCGAAGATAAAAACGTCGCAGTCATGAAATTCATGCTGGAAAATTATGTAACCAACCGTGAATCCTATGATTTGAAATTATACGAATTGCGCTACCGCAATATCTGGAGCCAGAGCACACCGGGCGTGTTTGATCAATATAAGGCATTGATGGATGCCGCCAATCCCTACGGGCCATACCGCCTTTATACCAATAGGGCAAAACGTGTTATAAATATCACCTATATGGATTTTGACCGTGGCCCGCAATACTCGGTGGCGCGCGTGATATATACCGCCTCGGTCGTATCGCTTGCCGATAATCAGGAGCTCAGCCACTCCAAATGGGAAGCGGACCTTACCTATGATTACACTAATTTCTCCGTGGATCAAAGTTTGGACCAGTCCGTATGGGTGGCACGCTTTTTTGGCTTGACGGGAGACAGACTCAAGGCTAGCGGTGAGAAGCGAAAAGTGGTGCCTATGACGTTTACGGTATACAGGTATCAGGTGAAAGAGCTGGTTGAATGATGATACGGAAATATGCTTTGGTTGCTTTTTTAAGCGTATGCGCGGCGTTTGCCGGCATGCCCGCTCTGGCGCTGGTGATGCCCAGCCCTATCGCGACCGATGCGCGCATAAAAACCATCACCTATAGCCCCAACGAAGTATTCAAATTTACCGGCTATTACCGCTATCAGTCGAATATTGAGTTTGCGCCTGACGAAGAAATCGGCACTATTTCACTGGGTGATTCGGTGGCATGGCAGATGAACCCTCTGGGCAACAGGCTGTTTCTTAAGCCGATTGAGCAGGACGCCACCACCAACATGACGATTATCACCAACAAGCGCACCTATTTCTTTGAATTGCATGCCGAAGAAGCCAAAAATATCAGCGATAAGAACCTGACGTTTGAACTGCGCTTCATTTATCCTGGTGATGAATCCCTTGGCGTAAGCCATGTTGATCACATGCCTGATCTCGAGCAGGATGATTTAAGCAAGTATAATTTCCGCTACACGCTGACCGGTTCGGACGATATTGCCCCGCTTCGCATCTTTGATGACGGCGAATTTACCTATTTCCAGTTTCAGGATGTTAACGGCGAAGTGCCTGCCTTCTTTCAGGTAGACAGCCAGGGCAATGAATCACTCATCAATTATCGTGCGCGTGGACCGTATATAGTGGTGGAGCGGGTGGCCGCCCGTTATACATTGCGTCACGGCAACAGCGTCGTCTGTATATTTAATGAGGCGATAACCAATGGAAAACCCGGAAATTCTGGCGCTAAAGGCTCAGGCAGCGCTTCCACTACTCAAAAATAAAATGATAATGGGCGGAAATGCTCAAAATGTTTCCGCGATTTATTGAGTGAAGGGCCGCGCGCATAAATTTTCCATAAATTTATGTTTAATTTTAATTAAATGATGCTATACTGCAACAGTTACAGGGAAGTGCCTTTGAAAAGACAGTAAAAATTAATACTGCTTGCTAGCGTCCACCAAAAATACAAAAAATAATTCAGAACGCGGGAGGTATGCGGTAGTATGCCAAAATCGCTGAGAAATCCTCGGTTGGGTGAATTTATTTCGCCTTACCCGATGCTGACGTCCGGCGCCGTGTGGGGGGCGCTGATAGGTGCGGCTATTGGGGCCAGTATCAGTCTTTCCATAGGGCTTTTTTATAGTTCGGCGAGCCTCCTCATATTCAGTGTTATTGTTGCTTCCAGCATATTAGGCGGATTGTTCGGCCATGTGATGGCGGGCCTGCTCAATGATGATCTGGTGCTTACCTGGCGCGCTTCGGGATATGATCATGTCTATTCGCCTGTGTTATCTTCCGTTGAACTGTCCGATCACCGGGGGCTCAGGGCGGAAAAAGGTATAAAAATTATTTCTAATCAAGATGTTATGGCGAAGGTCAATACCATACGTATTGGTAATATGGCGGCATCGGGATATCATTCCGATGCACGCGTTTTTGAACTGATTGTCGCCACGGCCCATAAAATGGGCGCTCGCACTCACTTATAAGCCAGATTTTGTCATGCCGCACTCGTTGTGGCCATCTCCCGGTGTTGAAGGAGACCCCGCAATATTATGCGGGGTGACGTAAGAGCCGAGTGACGAAGCCTTAAGGGTTGATTTACATAAAATTTATCCTTTTCTGTCACAAATCTGCCATCAAAATGTCACCTAATGTTAACTTGTCGTTCATTATTTACAGTTATACTATGACTATGAAGCTCCAGCTTTATCAGGAGCAATAGGTATAAATGCAAGCGACAATAAGGAGTCGTGATTATGGATGCAGTCATTAACGCAACGGGAACGCCAGATGCGAATGTATTACCTGATGCTACGGCCGATCAGTCGCCTGCAACAAGTCAGAGCGCACCGGCCACTGGCGTGAATACATTACTGGATGCAGGCAGTGCTAATATAAATGCGCACCGTGATCAATTAGTCGATACTGGCCGCAACGCTATTCCCAGTGATGGACCGAATGTCTTTCAAACTGCAATGGAGAAAGCTAAAGACGCAATAAACACTCCCCGCCTTACTATTCCTGAAGGCCCTAATTTTCTTGACAGGCAACGTCAGGAAGCGGCTGAACGCAGAGCGCAATTTGAAGCTGGGCTTGAAACCCAAAAAATGGCGCATCCTTATGCTCTGACGCTTAATGAAATGAAAATACTGGCAAGCAATGCTGGTTATAAGAATGCGCCCGATGACAGGTTTTTGGCTGCCATGCAGAGAGCCTCTATAGTTGGAGGTAAATTAGTCAATAGTAAGGGTACGGATGAGTTTCCCGGCGGTGGTTACACCCCTGAACAGGCTGCAAAGATCGCCGATCAGATGATGAAGAATGATCCTGAATTAAAACAAATCACCCAGTCTGCGAATACAGTTGCCCAGAATTTTGATCGCAATTACGGCAATAACTCTAAAATCGGAACGGGATTAAGAAAATTCAGCAATGTTGTTATGGGCGGCGGCCTTGGTTTTGGAGTTGGCACTGTCGCGGCGTTAGTGGCGGGCGCTGCTGCATTGATTGCCTGGCCAATCACTGCGCTCTTTTCCAACGGATTAAAAATGCTAACCGGTGGTAAATTGGATTTAACTAAAGCTGTAAACCCGCTTGCTGTTGGCGCTTTGGTTGGCACTGCGGCTGGTGTTGCAAGCTTTGCCGGATTGACGAAAGTAAGTGTAAATCAGATCGATAATTTTGCGCAGACAACAGGCCATGCAAAAAAAACGTGAAGCTGTCAAGGAAGCGCTCATAGCAGGCATTATGAATGCTTCGGATTATAGGGTGCGGGACATGGAGAATGGAACCTTTGTTCCTGAGGCTCAGGTGACTACAGGGATTAAGTATGGCCGTGACCGCGAACCAGCCGCGCAACCAGTGCGAACAGTTCAAGAGCAATTGGCAGTTGTGAACCGTGCGATATTCAATTCGATCGATAAAAGTTTGGCTCAGGATAGTTCTCAACCCCCAGCTGCTACAGCAACAGCAGTACCAGCAGCTGAGCCCGTTGTGACAGTTGTCAAAGATACAAATGCACCTGCAGCCGATACGTCAACGCAAACTATTGTTGCGCCTATGGATGATGCACGCAGGCAGTCAGCCATCAACTTTGCAAAAAACACATTACATATAGAAAACCCGGATGATAATTTTCTGAAATTTATTATTGACCATGAGTCGGATAAAACGCCTCCAAATAAGCTCGCAGAATTAAGCCTTAAGTTGAATCAGAACACTGTAGTTCATGAACAAAAAGACTTGCCTACAGTTCCTTCTGTATCTCATCCTCTGGAACGAGTAGTGGGATAAGCCAACATGTCACATAAACTTCATTATGCGGCGGTAAAAGTGAGTGCTAGAATAGGAAAATGAGAAACGGCCTAAAAAGCGTATAGGCTGGAAATATAAGGTAAGTACCATGAGCGCAGAAGACGTAATCGTAGAACCACTGAAAACCACCGGCAAAGGCGGCCTGATGGGGCTGCAAGTAGGTGGAATTATTGGCGCAGTTGCCGGTGCGATAGTAGTCGGTGCGTCGGCAGCTTTGATTTGTGCAACAGGTGGTTTTGCTTTAGCTGGTATAATGGCTCTCGCACATGCAGCCGTATTTGCCCACGTAACATTAGGAGCAGCTGCATGGACAGGGGCAGGAATAGGTGCAATGTGGGGTGGTATAATAGGCGCAACTGCCGGAGCAGTTACTTATGGCGCAAGCGGCGCCTGGACGGGTGCTTCTTACGGATTGATTGGCGGCGCAGTGGTTGGTGTTGGTAAGGCAATCAGCGGCATTATTAATAGCATTACCGGAAAATCCAAAGAAGAGGTTCAGCAAAATAATGCGCAGTTACAGCAGCGCGATGACGAAATAACCCAACGCGAAATGCAGCTTGCAGCCTTGCAGCAGCAGCGTTTAGCTAATATTCAGGCCATTGGTGATCCCAATGCTCCAAGCAATAATCTGGCAAATCTTCAGCAACGCAGCGGTAGCCCATCAATGGTTACCGGTCGAGTGTAAGGGAATAATATGGCAAGTTTCAAAGAAGTAAGGGCAGGAATAGGAAGGGTAATAACCGCACCGCTTAGGGGGGTTGGTTCAGTATTCACCATGAAAGGTGATACATTAAATGATCCAGTAAGAAATCCTTTAGGAAATCGTCCGCTCGCAAATTCCGATACTCCTGTTAAAATAGGCGATAACCTTAAAGAAACCTGGGGCAAAACCAAGGATCTGGGTAGGGATGTAAGAAAAACACTCTTTGGCGGCGCTAAAGAAGGTGGAGAAAATGTTGCCAGTTTCGTAAGCAATACGGCGCAAGGTGCTGGTAATGCCTTAATCAATATATGGAAAAAAGCCGTTGAAATAGGCGCTAAAAATCCTACTGTTACAGCAGTAATACTGGTGGCAGCTGTTGCAGGTATCGCCTGGTCTATAATACGCGGGCAGAGCATGAAAAGGGCCCTGCTGGAGCAAAACGCCAAGCTGGATGCCCGTCAGGCAAATGTAGAACAAGGCATGGCGCAGCTTAACGCTCCTGCTTATAATCCTGCAGATCTTGCTGCTGCCCGTCAGGCGACTAGCGCCGATGTCGGCCAGACGAACCCTACAACCCCGCCTAATTACTTTGGCGATAGGGCTAAAGGCGGAGTGGGTGCGCCGCAACCGGCTATGAGCAACGCCTAAATATCCTCTAAATCCTATTTGACAGCTGGCATTTAATCTGTATATTCGCCTTCCGTTTTGGCTGGACAGGGTGTCTTGCCAAGGGAAATGCCTAGGTTTCTAGCGCGTTTTCAGCAAGAAAACGCTTCTTCAGTCGCCAAAGGCGTCAGACTCATCGCGGAGGCCAGCAGGCCGAAGCGGGGGTGATTACATATAGGGAAATACTGTGAGCAAACGCATCGCTGCAAAATATAAAATCAGCCGCCGCATTGGTGAAAGCCTCTGGGGCCGTGCAAAAGACCCCGTAGGCAAGCGTAATTACGCGCCCGGTCAACATGGTGCCACCCGCCGCCGCAAAGGCTCGGATTTCGGCAACCAGCTCATGGCAAAGCAGAAATTGAAGGGCTATTACGGCAGCATCAGCGAAAGCCAGTTCCGCCGCATTTACCAGGAAGCCGCGCGCCGCAAAGGCGATACCAGCGAAAATCTTATTGGCCTGTTAGAGAGCCGCTTGGACACTGTTGTTTACCGCATGGGCCTCGTTCCCACCGTATTTGCTGCCCGCCAGTTTGTAAGCCACGGCCATATCAAAGTGAACGGCAAGCGCGTTAATATCGCCAGCTACGTTGTAGAAGAAGGCGATGTAATCGAGCTGAAAGAAAAATCGCGCCAGATCGCTATTGTAGTGGAAGCGCAGCAGAATCCCGAACGCAGCGTTCCCGATTACATCGAATTTGATGCCAAGGAATTCAAGGCGAAATTCATCCGCGCTCCCAAGCTTGCGGATGTGCCTTATCCGGTGATGATGGAACCCAACCTCATCGTCGAATTCTACTCACGCTAGTTAGTACATTATGATTTGAAAGGGGGTGAGCAATCGCCCCCTTTTTTTATTTTGCTGATACAGTTTTTTTTGTCATCCCCGCCGCAGGCGGGGATCCATCCAGAGCGCCGTATGGCGCAATATAATTTCTTTAAAGATGGATTCTCGCGTCAAGCACGAGAATGACACAAGTATAATAATACATAGGATAAATGGAAAAGAAGCGAGGTCAGCAGACCTCGCCCTTCAGTCGCCGAAGGCGTCAGGTTCATCGCGAAGGCCAGCAGGCCGTAGCGGGAACGATCTAATAATTAAGAGGCATTAGCCTGTGCAGCAGGCCCGGCGTGGTTTCCGCGGGCAGCGGTTTGCCGTTCATCAGCGCGTAGCTGTCTTTATACCAGGAGCTGTTGGGGTAATTATACCCGAGCACGGCGGCATATTTCTCTGCCTGATCCTTCACACCGAGTTTTAAGTAACATTCCACCAGGCGGTGCAGTGCTTCCGGTGTATGGGTAGTGGTCTGGAATTTTTCCACCACGGTGCGGAAGCGGTTAATGGCGGCCAGATATTCCTGATGGCGTTCATAATAGCGGCCGATTTCCATTTCCTTGCCTGCCAGATGGTCGTTGGTGAGGTCATATTTGATGCTGGCGTCGCGCGCATATTCGCTGTCAGGGAAACGTTTAATCACTTCACTCAATGCCTGCTGGGCCTCGGATGTAATTTTCTGATCGCGGCCGACATCAGTAATCTGTTCATAATAACAGATGGCCTTCAGGTAAAATGCATACGGGGTGTTGGGATTGCCCGGATGCTGCTTTACGAAATGGTCGAGGGAATTGATGGCTTCGTCATACTGGCCGTTTTTATAATCGGCATAGGCGGCCATGATTTCCGAGCGCACGGCCCATTCAGAGTAAGGGTGCTGGCGCTCCACTTCCTCAAATGCTTTGACTGCCGCTTTATAATCATGATCGTGCAGTTTGGCCATTGCATCGTTATAAAGCTTATCGACGGGCTCATTGGGTTTGGGCTTATCAGCATCGTCTTTGCCGCAGGAAGCAAGCGATAAAGCGCCAAGAAGAATCAAAAAAGCGATATAGGAATTGCGATGCATAGCCGGTTTATAGCAGGCTAGTTTTGCAACACAAAGACTTTTGTCGATGCAAAATTTAAAGCTGAGCCTGTGCTCTTGCCGCCTGCGGCTGCTGCTGGCGATCCTGCACAAAAGGAACCTGGGCGTTTGATACTAGTCTCCAGGCGCTGCGGTCTGCAAATAAAGCGCGCAGTAATTTATTATTGATGCCGTGCCCGGGGCGGGTGGTAGAGACCGCGCCGCGGATGCGCAGGCTGCTTAAGAAATAATCGCCCACGCAGTCGAGCGCTTTATGGCGGACGAATTCGTCGCCGAATCGCAAGCCGCCTTCATTGAGCACCTGCTTGTCGCCGATGACAATCGCGTTGTCCAGTGAACCGCCGCGTGCGAGGCCGCGCGCCTGCAGTTTTTCCACATCAGCGGCAAATCCGAAAGTGCGGGCGCGGGATAATGCGTGTTTAAAGCTCTGGGTGCTGAAATCATACTGCGCCTGCTGGCGGGGAATTGCGGTACCCGGATATTCAATGGCGATGTTGAGCGCAAACCCGTCAAACGGGCGGATGGTGGCGATGGATTCGCCTTCTTGCACGGAAACTTTTTTCAATACTTCCAGCGTGTCGCGGTGGGCAGAAAGCGTTTTCACGCCGGCGCATTCAATAAGGAATACGAAAGGCTCGGAGCTGCCATCCATGATGGGCACTTCGGCTCCGTCGAGCGTTGCGATGGCGTTGTCAATGCCCGCTCCCCAGAGCGCAGCCATGAGATGCTCAACGGTGCTGACGCTGACGCCGTATTCATTGGTAATGGTGGTGCCGAGCATCGTGTCGGAAACATTCAGGTAATAAGCGCGCACGACCGATTTATCCTCGGCCACATCAAGACGCACGAACTGAATGCCGGTATCCGCATCCGCCGGATGCAGGGTAAGCTGCACGGTTTTGCCGCTATGGAGTCCTATGCCCGAACAGGTGACGGACCCTGCAAGGGTGGTCTGGTGGGAGGAGTGAAACGCCGAACCGTTGAACATAGAATTTATCTTCTTTTTGTATTTATCTGGGGACAGACTAGCAATCCCGCCCAAGTCCCGCAAATCACAGTTTGTTACAGTTTGTTACATGCCCTTATGGCACGGTAAAAGGCACCGGCGCCTCCGGTTCAGGGGTATTTTTATCGCGGCAATTGAACCAGTGGCGGCCCGGCACTTTACGATCCATAAACTGGCGGATGCAGGAGATCATGAATTCGCGATCATTGGTGGTGGGTTCCACCTCGCGTATATCGAATTGATGGACGGTGCCGTTAGCATCAACGCTCTGTTTTTTTCCTAACTGCACGACCGGCTGGTTTTCAATAATTTCGACATTGGTGTGGTCGGCATCGACTGGCGTCAGATGGACGATAAAATAGCTGCGGAAAGGCACCGGCTTATTATTTATTTGATACTCGGAATACCAGTAAGGCGTATCCGGGCTCCAGATATACAGATCCTGTTCGC
>JABDAT010000018.1:9277-25124 GCA_013288985.1 Alphaproteobacteria bacterium | reverse complement strand
GATAAAAAACTGGGCAATAAGCGCTTCGACGATTATTTGCTGGAAGGCCCGCTTGCCGCACTGGATGCAATTGAAGCGGCCACAGGTGAAAAAGAAATCAATGTCATAGGCTATTGCTTAGGCGGCACGCTGCTTGCCATCACGCTTTCCTACCTCAAAACGAAGAAGCAGGAAAAGCGCATTAAATCGGCAACCTATCTTACGACGATGACGGATTTCAGCGAAGCAGGTGAATTGTCGGTCTTTATCGATGAAGAACAATTGCGCTCACTGGAAGCGCGCATGTCGGATAAGGGATTTTTGGAAGGCGACGACATGGCGGCCACCTTCAACATGCTGCGCGCCAACGATTTGATATGGTCCTTCGTGGTCAATAATTACCTGCTGGGCAAAGACCCCTTCCCCTTCGATTTGCTTTATTGGAACGCCGATTCCACGCGCATGCCCGCCGCCATGCATAGTTTTTATCTGCGCAATATGTACCAGAAAAACCTGCTGGTGAAGCCAGGCGGCATCAGTCTTTGCGACACGCCTATCCATCTTGAGAATATTGCCACGCCTGCTTACATGCTTTCCACGCGCGAAGATCATATCGCGCCGTGGAAATCCACCTATGTTGCCACACAGATTTACAAAGGCTCCATACGCTTCGTGCTTGCTGCCAGCGGTCACATCGCGGGCGTCGTCAATCCGCCAGCCAAACATAAATACAGCCACTGGGTTGGAACAGAATTGCCGAAATCACCCGATGCCTGGTTTGCCAAAGCCAAAGAAAAAGCAGGGTCCTGGTGGCCGGACTGGGCTACTTGGAACAAGACCTATAGCGGTGAGAAAGTGCCCGCCCGCAAAGTGGGCGGCGGCAAGCTTAAGCCCATTGAAGATGCCCCCGGCAGTTTCGTGAAGGTGAAGGATTAGGCAACTCCAAGGTTGCAACAAGTTATACTAAGTGATACCATCATAATAGCAGAGGGGAATTATGAGTATAACAAAAGGGGTTAAATTAGACGCAGCTACCCAGAAACGCCTTGAAGCGCTGGCGCAGATTCGCGATAGATCGCCGCATTGGCTGATGCGCACCGCTATCGAGCTTTACCTTGAGCGTGAGGAAAATATCGAACACGAGAAGCGCGAGGATATGGAACGCTGGGAGCGCTATCAGCTTACCGGCAAGGCGCTATCGCACGATACCGTTTCTGCATGGCTGGGTGATCTGGCAAAAGGTAAGACTAAACCTTGTCCGAAATAAAATGGCTTCCTGAAGCGCTTGCCGGCATTGAACGGTTATACGAATTTCTGAACAGTAAAAATCCGCAAGCAGCCATGCGCGCCGCCGACCTCATACTGCAAAGCGCCGATTTACTCCATATCAATCCGGCCATTGGCCGTCCCATGGCAGACGATACCGGCAGGCGTGAATGGTTTATTTCGTTCGGCGCCGGTGCTTATGTTCTGCGCTACATACTGGCAGATGAAAATACAGTAGTTATCATTCGTGTGTGGCATAGTCGGGAAAGCAGAGGGGATAAATAATCAGATGTCTTTTTCGGCGAAGGCCGGTTAGATTTTTATCATTCCCGCTTTCGGCCTGCTGGCCTCCGCGATGATCTAACGCTTCGCGACTAAAGAATGCGGTCTCCTGACCGCAATATTATAATTGTATTACCTGCTGTTGCCTGCGCTTGGCTACCATTTCTGTTTGCGGGCCTAACACCGGCTGGGGCGGGCGCGACATCATGGGCTCCGGCTGTGGTTCAGGAGCTGCCGTCTGCTGCATTGTGTTTTGGGGTTCTTCCGGCACAGGATTCTCTGCAGCCGGTTTTCCGATATGTAATTTTTCTTTTGCCGCGGCAATAGCGTCCTGACCTTTTTCCTTAAGGGTCTGCGCGCCTTCATGCACTTTGTCTTTGAGGTGGCCAGCGTGTTCTTTGGCCATGGCGCCTATCTGCTGGTTGGCAGCCACCAATTCGGATTTCAGCCTTTCAAGCTCAGTTGCATGGGGGGTTTCGAGCTTCTGCACGCCTGATTGCCGGCCACTGGAAATAAATGCCAGCTCCTGTACACGGATTAAACGGTGATTTAAATCCTGCGTGATATTCTCCAGATCAAAACGCGGGCCCATCTCCATAATCGCCTGGGCGCGCTTGTCGTCGGCAAGAGCTGCAAATGCACCGCCGTAACGCGATTCCACCGCCGCAGCAAGATCGGGATTGGCTTTTACAAATAAGGTGAATACCTGTTCCTGTGA
This sequence comes from Alphaproteobacteria bacterium, assembly GCA_013288985.1. GTDB lineage: Bacteria > Pseudomonadota > Alphaproteobacteria > Rickettsiales > JABCZZ01 > JABDAT01. Next base: position 22,879 of record JABDAT010000018.1, on the reverse strand, counting down.
AATGGTCTGCCGGTGATTGCGCAAATTTTCCAGATAATGAATCTGGCTGGGCACGGATAATTCATGCTGCAGGCTGGGGTTCCTGCTTACTTCCTTAAGGCTGGGTTCATCAAGACCGGTTACTTTCTTGCCCACCCATTCAAACGCTTTATCCACCGCCCAGAATATAGGAAAGCCGATCGCCACACTGCCAAGGATAATCATGAATGTGCTTGCAGAAGCAAGAATGGCCGTTGTGGCTACCACTGCTGCTGTAAGCGCCAGAACATTTGCCCCAAATCCTACCCAGGCAGTTTTCTTATTGCGGGTCAGTGCTTCGCCAATGGCGGGATTGTCTCTGCCTAATGCATTTAGATCGTCGGCGGTAACGGAGTCTGCGGTTTTGCCAAGCTTGGCAGCAATTTCCGGTTCAAAGAATAGTTTGAGACGTTCTTCTTCAAACTTAAAATCACGGTAACTAAGGTAAGCATCAATGATATAATTTGCACCCAGCCCCAATGCCAGGGATTTGGTTAATGCAGCCGTCTGTTTACGCGCGCCTGAGCCTAATAACCCTACAGCACTCTGGGTCACTTTATGCCAGAATTTGCTAAGAAATTCTTCAGTATTAAATAGTAGTCCGTGGGCAGCCATCGCTTAAACATCCGTCAAAAGGATTATCTCAGTTTAGAGCTTACCATAGAAATGTTGCAGAATTATTAAGATTTGATGAAGTTTTAAGGGTATAAAATGGCTGTGGATGCCAGTTTTCCGCCCTTCAGCGGTAATCGCGCGCGAGCTCAACGTAATTATTGCAGGAAACCGGAATAAAGGCGGTTTCTTCGGGGGTTAGGTCACGAAGATAGCGCGCCGGGTTGCCCGCCCATATCTGCCCCTTGGGGATGCGCTTGTTTGGCGTCACCAAGGCGCCGGCCGCCACCCAGGCGCCGGATTCGACCACGGCGCCGTCCATCACCGTCGAATGCATGCCTATAAAACAGCCATCTTCCAAGGTGCAGGCATGGAGCAACACACTGTGGCCGATAGTGATGCCGCTACCGATAATGGTGGGCCCGGTCTTGCGCGTGACATGGATGACCGTGCCGTCCTGAATGTTAGTGCGTTCGCCAATGCGGATGATGTTCACGTCCCCGCGTATAATGCAGCCAAACCAGACATTGCTCTCGCTGCCGATATGGACGTCGCCAATCACCACTGCGCCTTCGGCGATAAACGCATCCTTGGCGATGGCAGGCAGGATATTTTTATACGGGCGGATCATCATGGAAAGACAGCGACCTGTTCAAGCGATGTCGTCTCAGGGAACCCGCACATGACATTCATGTTCTGAATCGCCTGGCCGGATGCGCCTTTGCCGATATTATCAATCACTGAAACGATGATGGCCCGGCCCGGCAAGCGGTCTTTAAATACAGCCATCGCGCAAAGATTGGTGCCGCGCACCATATGTGTTGAGGGCGCCGCAGACACAATTTTTACAAAGGGTTCATTTGCATAAGTTTTGGCAAGACAGGCGGAAAGATCATCCACAGTTTTTCCTTTGGCAAGCGTCACATAGATGGTCGAAAGAATGCCCCGGTTCATGGGCATGAGATGGGGCGTGAAATTGACTAATATATCGCTGCCCGCCGCTTCTGAAAGCCCCTGCTCGATTTCGGGCGCATGGCGATGACCAGCAATGCCATAGGCGCTGATGCCGTCATTGATTTCAGTAAAGAGATTGGCCTGTTTGGCGGCTCTCCCCGCCCCCGTGACACCGGACTTGGCATCAATGATAATGTTGTTTGATTCAATGAGCTTGTGCTTGAGCAGCGGAATCAGCGGCAATTGCGCAGATGTCGGATAGCAGCCGGGATTGGCGACGAGGCGCGCTTTTTTAATGGCATCGCGGTGAAGTTCAGTGAGGCCGTACACCGCCTCTTTTTGCAAATCCGGCGCTTTATGCGCATGGCCATACCACTGCGCATAGGTATCAATATCAGCAAGCCGGAAATCCGCCGACAGATCGATTATCTTCACATGCCCCGGCAGGCGCGCGATGACTTCCTGGGTGGTCGCATGCGGCAGGCAGCAAAACACGATATCAATGTCTTTATAATCCACTGCCGTGAGCGTGATGAGATCAGAAAGGCCAGCAAAACTTAAATGCGGATAGACTTCGCTTATGGATTTTCCGGCCTGGCTTTCACCTGTCAGGACCTTAATTTCTACAAAAGGATGCAGCAGCAGGAAGCGGATAAGTTCTGCGCCTGTATATCCGCTCGCGCCTAATATAGCTATGCGTTGTTTGGTTTTCATGAGAATATTTATAATGGAATGTCGTTTAGATACAAGCGATGGCTAAATACACATAGCATGCGTTAGTCCATGAATACAAAACGTAATGTTAGTTAAATATACACATCCTGCAAGCTGCCAAATACTATAATTATGAGGGATGTTATTGTTATATGGAAGATTATTATTTGCATAAACAGTGGCTTACATGGGAGCAAATACCCTCATGTAATGGATTTAACAAAATATTAATATATTGAGTGCTAAAATTAAAGAGTCAAATGAAGAATTGAAAATTAGCTATATGTCTCAACCTAGCTTGGAAAGCTATAAACTATGAATGATGAACCCGAAAGACGACATGAAAAGAAAATGCGGCCAGCAGAAGCGGCCAGCAGATTTCTTAACACCGCATTGGATGCACTTCCTAATCCTGTGGTTATGTTGGATGAAAACGGATTTACAACACTTCATGAAGATAAAGCAGCTATAACCCTGAGGCGCAGCCAATCTACTTATAGGGATTTAATTCCATTTTTAATTCAGGAAGAAAGAGATACTATATTTCAAGAAATTATTACCAACACTGAAATAGCTCATGAAGCAGGTACTACCCCCCCAGACCAAAGAAGTTCTATAGTCAATATATTTTATCGGCAATCATCAGATGAAGAGATTGATCAATCTAAAAAAAGATTAGAACAAATGCGAGTAGCCATCAATCTTCCACCTATAGAAGTCTATGATGGAACTCCACCGAAGGAGTTACAGGAGGCATATCGTATGCACGACGAGATGACAGAGACCGTTAACGATTTTGCCGTATTACCAAAATTTTTTGATATACTTACTGCCATTGAGAAGGGTGAACAACCTCCTTTAGGTTATCGGGATATTTTAACAGAGGGAATTGATGCATTGGATACGATAGCTTATAATTTTAATATGTTGGCAGTGGCACCTTTGACTGAAGTTGATAAAGAACAAAAAAGGAAAAGTGCGGCAAATATACTTTCAGATCCTCTTTTTACAAGCGTAGTTGAAAGCTCAGATCTTCTAAAAAATGTTAACGATCCCAGTATACAAGAAAGAGAACGGATACACCTAGAAATGGAAGCTATTTCTGAGCGATATAAAATATTTGCTCCCCAAATACTGTTAATATGCGCGCATGCTGAAACTGCAGTAAAAAATATTGCATCTGGAATAGAACGATAATAATTTCTGCTCGAAAACTCTAGACCATGACGTATAAGAACCAGACTAATTGCAGCCGATGCGGTTCATTTCCTGTTCGGCGCGCGACTTGGCACTGCTGGATACACTGCCAAACTTCGCCACCACCTGTTTAAGCACAATACAGGATTCTTTATCTTTATTGAGCGCGTCCAGAGACATGGCAAGTTTCAGCAGATTGTCGGCCGCTTTGGGGCCGGTGGGAAGTGATTCATACCCTAAACGGAAATCATCCGCCGATTTCACATAATCATGGCGCACATAATAGGTTTCACCCAGCCAGTAATAGGCGTTACCGATAAGCGCGTCCTTGGGGTATTTCTGGGTAAAGGCCGCAAACGCATCGCCCGCTTCAGTGTATTTAGCCTGATTGAGCAGCTTAAAGGCATAATTATAATGTTCGCGCGGATTGGCGAATTTGGGCAACGGCGCGGCAGCCGGTGCGGCGGCGGCAGTGGCATCGGCGCTCGTAGGTATATCGTTGCTGTCTTGAGCCTGCGTGGCGGGCTCAACCGGCTTTAACTGGCTGGAATCATTGGGAGCCGGAGCAGCAGACGCCACTGCGGTCGCTTGTTTCTTTTCAAGCACGCCTAAACGAAATTGCATGTCGCCGTTGGATTTATCGAGTTCGGCTTTGAGCTGTTTATTCTCAAACGACACTTCTTCTATCCTGCCTTGCAGTTTGCGAATCTGCTCTTCAAGCTGCGTCAGTTCCACCTGCAGGCGGGCGGTATTGGAATCCCCCGCAGTATCTCCTGAATCCTGATTATCGCCGTATTGAGCCCACGCGGCTGTCGCCGCGGCAGAAAACATCAACGCAGCAAGAAGGTGGAAAGCAGGATAACGCAACATATTCATATAGCTCTCAACATAAAAATCCCGCCTCAGAGGTATCGCAATTACAGCGGCCCATGAGGCGGGATAAGACTTAAACCGAAGCTTTAATTACTGGCCTGACTTTACAGTCACAGCGCGGCGATTCTGGCTCCAGGCGCTTTCATCCGAACCCACAACAGCGGGGCGCTCTTTGCCATAGCTGATGGTCTGGATGCGGCTGGCGTCGATACCAAGGCTCACCAGGTATTTTTTGGCAGCAGAGGCGCGGCGTTCACCAAGAGCAAGGTTGTATTCACGGGTACCGCGCTCATCGCAATGACCTTCAATGGTGACATTGAGCGAGGAGTTCTTTTTCAGGTATTCAGACTGGGTTTTAAGTGTTGACTGACCGTCAGCATTGATGACAGAGCTGTCGAAATCGAAAAATACGCGATCGCCGACATCTTTAGCAAGCTGGCCGGTTGCGCCAGTACCATCACCTGCAGCACCGCCCGCACCACCGGCGCCACCATTGGCGTTGGGAGCAGTTTCGCAGGCAGCGAGCAAGAGTACCGCGGAAAACATCGCGAGAGCTTTAGTGGTTAGTTTCATTGGTTTTCTCCAAACGGATAAGGGTTATATTCTGACATTGGCGAAATAGCAGCAAAGGGTGCGTTTTCCGCGAACGGGTCACATCTTTGAGTTAGAGACAAGTCATTAGGCCCTTACTATGAATGTTGGCAATAGAAATCAATAGTTTTTTATAGTTTTCCGTCAGGAAAAAGCTCCATCGTGGCGCATGTGCAACAAAGCGTGTGAAAAAAGATACAGTCTATTTAGCGGCCTTTGGATTTAATGTATATTTTCCAATGACTTCCCCTACAGCCAAGACATGACTTTGAATTGCCGCCTCGGCTTTGGATCCAGTCACTTCACCGGAAAGCTTCAGAGACTTTACGTCAAGCGCATACACTTTAAAATGGTAATGATGGATAAGCGCATCATTCCATGGCGGGCAAGGGCCGTCATACCCGGCATATACGCCTTTGCGGTTGGGATCGGACGCAAAATACGGTGCATAATCATTTACGCCGCGAATGCCGTAAGGTGTTTTAAGGACGGATTTGCCATGCTGGACAATGGCCTGACTATCCGTATAGGCGGGGATCTGATGCGTTCCAACAGGAATATCAAAGAGAACCCAGTGATAAAAATTCCTGCGCGGCATAGTGGCGGGAAGTGTTTTTCCCTCCTTGCCGGCATCGTCAAATACGGTGGGAACATCGGTATCCACACCGATGATGGCATAAGATTTGGTTCCCTCAGGTCCTTCGGACCAGTAAAGACCTATGCTCTTATCGGGCCCCGGTTTTACATGCAAGGTGGCGGCCGGTATGCAAAAAGCAAACTCCGGTTCAATATAGCCATCGCTGCCAATTCCTTCCGCAGTCACCGTCAAGGCAGGTGTATTCTGCGCCAAGGCATCAGTAACAAACGCCACTATGGATGCTATCGCCAGAATGGTTACTATATGCCGCATATATTCCTCCATCACTAATTTTGTTGCCGGATTCTCTCTCTGAGTTTTTGGAAAGTCAATGCGTTGTTAGGATATATTGCGTTACAAATAGCACCACGGACGACAACGCAAACATAGCTGCAAGATCCACGCCTATTCTATAGGCTGTGTTATTTCCGGCCTGCTGATGCAGCTCCATCGCCTTGCCATAATAGAGCGCGATGATGATGATGACAGGATAAATATAGCGGGAATCTTCATATTCAAAATTACCCGTATAACGCCACATATACACCATGGACGCAATCATGATAAGGGTAAAAAGCCCGCCAAATTGCATTATTCTTTTATCCTGCAGGGACAGAAGCTTGAAACGAAATGCACTTTCAAGAATATAGATTATTATCGCAAACCAAAGAATATTAAATGCGATGAGGATATCAGGGTTTCTCCATGGCATAACATGGCCCAACAGCAAGGAATGCAGCACCATGTTCCAGAACATATCCTGGCTGATTCCCATATCATTGTCATAGAGAAACAGGAACGCGTTAAATCCGGTGAAGATCGACCACCAGTCGGAAAAGCTTCTTGACTGCAATACGCCGTGAATATGGCTTATCACCCAACCATGTTTGACAGTGAGATACGTGCAAACCAGAGTGAAAAGAATGGAAGCAAGCAACTCAAAACGCAGAAAAATGCGCGGCGTGCGCCTGTATTGAAACAGGGCACAGAGCAATACGCTAAAGCCGATACCCAGAAGTATAACCCCCGCGTTTTTCGCCAGCACCGTAAGACCGCACCAGAAAAACATCAGGGCCAGATATTTCAGCATTTTCGTCTGCAGCCAGCAAACCGTATAATAAAGAGTGCCGGCTTCACACGCATAGAGAAATATATCGCAGCTAATGCGCCCGCCCATGGTGACGCCGATGGGCCAGAATAACAGTATTGCAAGCGGTGCATAATACGCTGCGCTTTGCAGCGGCAGCATGCGGCGCAATAATAAAGCGGACATCACGGCAAACACCATAAACAGCATCATGGATAAATGCCTGACCACCATCAATGGATCCTGCGCGCCAGCCATCATCGCCAGTTTATATAAGCCGGCGGCGGCTATATAATAGGTCGGCGGATGGCGCGCGGCACCGGTAACACTCTCCTCTGGCAATGTTCCATGCTGCACAATATGCGTGACGTAACTTACATGGGCATTAGCATCCAGCGAAAAAATATCCCATGTCGTATTATAAAAATGAAAATAATATAATGCACAGGCTGAAAGAATTAATGCTATGCTGCCTTTGTCAAAACGCAGCAGCCGCAATGCATAAAACGTCGCGAGAAGAACAATTATTGCAAGAAGATAATAAAGAATAAAACGCTCCCCCTATTTGTTGATACCGCGTACTTCTATGAACGCTTCACGCCGCAAATTGCGCAGGTATTTTTGCGCTTCAAGCTCAAGCTTCTCTTTATAAATAACTTCACGGGCCGCATCGTTAGCAGCCGAAACCGCAGAAGTGGATGGCGGCAAATCCATGCGCTCGCACAGCACCCATACATTTGCTTCCTGCGGACTGACAACAGGATCGGATACACCGCCTACTTTCAGCTTCATCAACACATCCCGCAACGGCTCAGCAATAGCGGTGGAAACATCGCGCGCGAGCGAAACCTTGTAATCAACATCCGTAACATTAGCGGCTGCAGCCATTGTTTTCTCGGTGCATTTTCCCGGAGCCTTCGCCACTTCCTTCGCCTGCTGCAACAGGATGTCCGCATCCTTCGTTTTGGCGTCCGGCTTCAATGTCATCTGGATTTGCTTATAGGCCAGCTCGGCGCGCGGCGCTTCTGCAATAGCATCCGTTGCCGTATTCGGCGCCTGGCGCGCATCCATCAATTTAAGTATCTGATAGCCGCCGCCAGTGCGTACCGGTTCGGTGATGCCGCCCTTGTCAATCTTCGCAATCGCAGCAGCAATGGCCGGGTCAAGCTGGGACAATTCCACCCAGAAAGGCTCCGCCGACTTGGTGCCGCCCGTGCTCGATGAAAACTGGGTTGCCACCGCTTCAAAGCTGGCGCCGGTCTTGATTTCTCCCGCAAGCTTATCGGCCAGTTTATGGACGGCCGGTTCGTTCGCCGGTGCATCTACAGGCAGTTGAATGGATGCTATCAGCACTTCATTGGATTTGTTGGGGCTTTCTTCTTTGCGTTTAACAAAACGCGCGACTTCCTGATCACTGATGCGGATTTTAGGGCGGATTTTCTTCATGACAATTTCCGCCCATGCCATCTGAGCGCGCACCTGAGCATAGAAGGATGCCTTGGACAGGCCCTTGCTTTCCAAATATTGTTCCAAACTGCCAGGCGCCTTGCCGCTTTGTTTTTCTATCTGCGCAACACCATCATGCAGTTTCGCATCCGTGATAGTGATGGATGCACGCGATGCATCTTCCATCTGCAGTTTTTCATCGACAAGCTGATGCAGAATCTGGGGCGCAAGGCGCGCACGGGTTTCCGGCGTATCGGGAATGCCTGTCGTCCCCATGACGAGCGCCATGCGATCATTTAAGTCAATCGTTGAAATCACCTGGTCATCAACGACGGCGACAATCCCGACGGAATCAGCCGCTGCTGAGAGGGTTGACGCTGCATAAAACAGTGCAGACATTATGATAAGAAACCGCATTAGTGAGTACTCCCCATACCTGTATCATTACTTGTTGGAACCGGATTGACGCTACCAGAATTTGTTTGCGCATTCACACTGGTGATATTGCCCGCTCCCATTATATTGTCCGAGTGCGTAGTGCTATCTGTACTGCCAAAATTCTTTAATACCAGCACAACCCCAATTGTAGTGGAAGGTTTAACGTCTGCGACGCTGATATAACTGCGGCCGATACTGCTGGTAATCATCATACATTCATTATGAAATACGAGCGCGGTGTTAAGTCCCACCGTACCGTCGGAGGGCACCAGCGGGTTGATGGAGGATACAGGCAGGTTAATATTCTCGGGCGTTTCTTCCGTACTGCCTAAATCCTTACGCCCTGATACGTTCCACGTCCAGTGCGGGGTCAATTCCAGCGCCGTATTGCCAAATACTTCCTTGCGATCGCCAAAAAGCGGCTCGTTCTTAAGCGACACGTAGGTTACATCGAAAGTTAACGGCTTGAGTACAAAATTGGTGGAGACTTCATTGCTTGTCGGCGCAAGCGTTTCGCGATCGATGCGGAAGCTGTAGGCAATATCCACCCATTTATATTTCATTGCCACGCGCCCGATATAGTCGGAATAATGGGCATCCGCCGAGCTTGCAATCGGAAACGGGCTTTGATCATTTTGCTGGTAGGCCTGGCCAAACAGCCATTCCACATATTTCTTATCGGTAAACTGCATCTGGCCGCGCATGCCGTAAGCGCCGCGCAGGCCGGATTCCACCTGATCAAGCCCGGAGAAACGGTCGGGAGAAAAAAGATTAGTGTCATTTAGCTCTGCAATCTGGCTGTCTTCATTGGGTATGTTGGGCGAATTCTGAAGATTGGGGCTGGCAACCGCTTCGATAATCGGTGAAATCATGAGGCTGCTGCCATTGCTGAAGCGATTAATCAGCGGATAACGCCAGTTCATATCCACCTGCGGAATGACGCGGCCGGTCTGCCCGGTAAAATTATTTTCCGAAATGCCTTCTATCGGCTGGTTATTGACGTTGTACGCATCACCGCGCAGCGACGCGGTGGTTTCAAACACCTGCCCGTTATGGGTAATGTAAGGAAGCTTCCAGCCCACGGTGGAAGAAACGCGCTGGTCGGTATCGCCTTCCTGGCGTTCCAGCACCAGCGCATTGCTGTCAAATTCCAGACGGGAATGCGCCATCAGCGGATCGCTTTCAAAATGGAAGTTGGCCTGCGGCAGCACATACGGCGACTGCGAACCTATATCCTGGGGCTGGAGCCCCTGAAAGGCCAGGCTCTCAATACTGAAATAACTGCGATCTTCTATGCGTTCGGCATAAAGGCGCGAGGATAACATATCCTGCCAGCCAAACCGGTAAAGCAGGAGGAATGTATCATCGGTAGTGCGTTCCGCATCCACACCTGCGTCCCAATATTTATTCAGCTGCAGCTTGCCATGGGCGTCAATATATCCGCGCACCTCATCGCCTGGAATGACATTGCCTAAATCATCGCGGTTATAGGTATCGGTAACGGCGCCGCGGATTTCATAATATCCTTCCGGCGTGAGATGGCGGAACTCGCCTTCCAATAATGGTTTTTCACCGCTTAAGTACCACGGCGTAAGGGTGGCATCCATATTGGGAGCGATGCTTAAATAGACAGGCTGCTTCACGACATTACCCAAATCGCTCGCGTGGAAATACTGCGGTATCAATAGACCGGACTGGCTGGGCGCATCCGGCGTGGGATGCGAAAAATAGGGCGTGTATAAAACCGGCACGCCATACACATCCATAAATGCATCGTGGTACGTCACGCGCTGGGTTTCTTCGTTGATGGTCGCGGTGCGCGCCTGCATCTGCCACAGAGGCGCCTGCGGATCTTCGCCGGGTTTCGGCGTGCAGACATGGCACGGCGAATAGACCGCATTCTTAAGCTTGGTGATATTTTTATTAATCTTGTCGGCCTCGCGCGCGGCAAAAAGCGAATTGTCTTTCAGGCGTATGCGAATCTGCTGGACTATACCTTTTTGCAATTGATCTTTCAGCAGCGCATCATCAGAAAAGATGACGTCTCCGGTAGGCTCCAATACGCTGACATGCCCGGTTGCATGGACAGTGTCGGCATTTTGATCATAGGTGATCCGGTCGGCAAGCAGAATCGTATCGCCCTGCACCACTTCCACGTTACCAATCGCAGTGGCGGTGGCACGCTGCTGATCGTAGCCCACTTCGCGGGCGGTAAGCAATACAGGTTGCTTGTTGGATAATCCGGAGCTGATAAGATCAGCAGCAACCGCTTCACCGCTCCCTTTGATAAGGAGCAGCAGAGCAAAAACCAGCCGTACATGCAAAGAGTTGCGAATCATGAACAGAAATTACGAGGGCGTGGATAACGATCCTGTTTACCCCCCCCCCCGCTCTATGATTCAAGGAGGATTAGCGGGTGATGCAGGAAAGTGTTTTGTGCCTTGTGCTTTGTGCCTGGTTTGTACAAAATACTTGGCACAAGACACGGCACTTCAGCCATCTTCAAAATGCAGGAGCAGCCCTATGCCTATCATCAGCGCAATCATCGCCGGCGCCCATGCCGCCAGTTCGACAGGCATTTCGCCGGACTGCCCAAGCGAATAAATAAGCTTGGTCAGAAAATGCACCATGAACCCCGTCACCACGCCGGCGACAATCAACGTGACGACGCCGCCGCGCCGCGGCAGACGAAGCGAAAACACGGCAGCGACAAAAATCATGGCGCAAAGCAGGAACGGGCTTGCAAGCGTGCCATGCCAGTACATGCGGTGGCGCAACGCCGAGAAACCTGCTTTTTCCAGCGTGCGAATAAAAGAGGGCAGCTGCCAGAATGACAATGTCATGGGGGAAGCAAAACTATCCTGAATCTGCGCCGTTGTCAGATCGGTCTTAAGCAGAACATCATCCTGGTGGGAAGCCACCTGATCAGGCCTGGTGATAATGACATTATGCAAATGCCAGTATTTATCCTCAAGATTAGCAGAGGTTGCATCCATGCGGCCGATAAATTTATTGTCATTGCCAAAACTGAACACGATAACATCGGAAAGCGTCATGCCTTTCTGTTCGACTTTGAGGGCATGAAATACATGCTCCCTGACATTGGGATCATCATGTTCGACCTGCCTTATCCAGAGGCCTGAAGAAGACACCGAAAGCAAACTGGTTTTGCCGGTGATATACTTGGCCTCGATCTGCTCAAAACGTGATAATAGCGCCGCCGATACGGGATTGAACACCGTCACAAAAAATATGCCTATGCACAGCACCAGCACTATGGCCGGCATGAGAAACTGCCACACCGATACACCGGCCGCGCGCGCCACCACCAGCTCATTGGTGCGGGTAAGGCGGGTAAGCGCCACCATGCCGCCCACAAGCACCGCAAACGGCAGAATCTGGATGCCGGAATAGGGGGTTTTAAGAATCAGCATTTCAATAATAATTCCAAATGAAACACTGCTATGCTCGCCTCCGACATCAGCAGTGCGGCGGATGAGCTCCACCAGATCCCCCAGCGCTACAATGGTAAGCATGCCCGCAAACGCAAGCGCTATCGCCAACAAAAATTGGCGGCCGATGTAAAGGGAAAGGGTAAAAGGAAGCCTCATATACCTGCCATCTCCATCCTGCTTTTTGGATTTCCGGCGCGGTTTTCATAGGTAAGCAGCCAGATACTGCCAAGCAGCAGCATAAAGACATTGCCATACATTAAACATATCATCCAGGGCTGCTTCTGTGCAAGATTGAGAAGCCCCACCGATGCTGACAAAACCGCTCCTGCAATCACTATGACGCTCGTCACACGCTGCCAGCCGCCGCGCCGGTTGAATTCCCCCGTCAGCAACACCGATACTGCGAGCAAGGTCAACGCCACGGCAAAAAGCGGCCAGGTAAGGCGGTTATGCCCCTCGGCAATCAGGCGCGAAGCCTCGTCACCGCTTGCGGCGGGAAACAACAATTCCGGTAAAAACATTTCTTCGGGCTGGCGCACGCGATCGCGCCCCGTAGTCGTATAGAAACTTATATCCAGCGTATATTCGTCAAAATTGAGAAAGGAGAGCTTGCCATTTTCCACTTCCTGGCGGTTGCCGTGATACATGACAAAACGCGGACCCTTGGGCGTTTCCACCAGACGCCCCTCTTCCGCCATCATGGTCACAGGCGGCTTGCTCGAATCGCGGCTGTCATGGACGATGATGCCGCGCAATATGCCGCTTTTATCACGATCGCGGATAAATACCGTGAGCCCGTCCACGGGGCTGTTAAATACTTCTTCCTGCAATAACAGCGACGCATAGTTGTCGCGCAGGAACGACTGCATCTCCTTAAATTCACGGTAACTCACCGGCAATATATAGAGGGAAATGCAGTACGCGATAAGGGTTGCGATGATCCCGATATTGAGCGCCGGCCTGGCAAGTTGAAACCGGCTTAAGCCCGCGCTTGAAAGCACTAAAATTTCACTGTCCATAATCAGGCGGTAATAGACATAGAGCACGGCGCAAAGCAGCGCGAAGGGCAGTACAAACAGCAACAGCGAGGGAATCAGCAATAAAGTGAGCTCGATAAAACTGCCGAAAGAAATGCCGCGGCTCACGATAAAATCGATAAAGCGCAGCGCTTGCGTAAGCCAGATGATGCTGGTAAGGCTCACTGTGACTAGCACCGTCGCCGAGGCGAGATGCTTCATAATATAAATACTGTAACGGTACATCTGGAGGTTTTTTTATGATTTCTGTTTCTTTTGCCGAACATACGACTACCGCGTCCAATGCAAAAGCAAAATCTGCACATGATACGTGGATAGTTCTCGTGGCAGAAGAAGGCAAATTGTCAGGAAGCGCTGCCATGCTCGACAAACAAACCGGCGGCGCGCTTGCAACTGCGATTGCGACAGGACGTTTTAAAGGCAAAAAAGGCCAGACAATTTCCGTAGTGGCGCCGCACGGAGTTGGGATTGCGCGCGCCGCCGATGCTTTGCGCACCCAGCGCATCGAATTCTTTTTCCTTGCCGATGCCCAGCAGCACAAGG
>JABDAT010000018.1:0-9267 GCA_013288985.1 Alphaproteobacteria bacterium | reverse complement strand
ATTCGATGCGCTGGGTGCGCAAAGCATCGGCGGCGCGCTCATTCCCCATTTGAATCAGGGCGGCGCTAAAGAGGCACAGGTGAAAGTCGAAGCGCTGGCGGGCGTTAAAATTTCCGCCGCTGAGATTGCCGCCAATATGGCTTACGGCGCCGTGCTGCGCGGCTACCGCTTTGACAAATACCACACAACCAAAAAGGCCGACGAAAAACCCACCCTCGCCTCGATTGAGTTTGCCAGCAAGGATTCCAAGGCGGCGGCAAAGCAGTACGCGGAATTCGAGAAAATTATCGACGGCGTGTTTTTCACTCGCGACCTGGTCTCTGAACCCGCCAATATCATCAACCCGGAAACGCTCGCGGAAAAATGCAAAGAACTCACCAGGCTCGGCGTCACGGTAGAAATACTGGGCGAAAAGCAGATGGAAAAACTTGGTATGCATTCGCTCCTTGGCGTGGGCCTTGGCAGCACCAAGGAATCCAAGCTCGTGGTGATGCAATGGAAAGGTGACAGCAATAAATCTAAGGCGCCGATTTCTTTTGTCGGCAAAGGTGTCACGTTTGACACGGGCGGCATCAGCATCAAACCCGCCAACGGCATGGAAGAAATGAAATGGGATATGGGCGGCGCTGGCACAGTAATTGGCCTTATGAAAGCGCTCGCAGGCCGCAAAGCCAAAGTCAATGTAGTAGGCGTGGCAGGACTCGTGGAAAACATGCCCGATGGTAATGCGCAGCGCCCCGGTGATGTGGTGACGTCCATGTCAGGACAGACGATTGAAGTGCTCAACACTGACGCCGAAGGCCGCCTTGTGCTGGCGGACGCACTTTGGTATACGCAGACGCGTTTCAAACCGCGCTTCGTTATCGATCTGGCGACGCTCACCGGCGCCATCATCGTGGCGCTTGGCACCAGCCGCGCAGGGTTATTCTCCAATAACGATAAACTCGCTGATCAGATTTTCAATGTCGGTAAAAAGATCGGTGAAGAAGTCTGGCGCCTACCGCTGGGCGACGTCTATGACAAGCAAATCAATTCCGATATCGCCGACATGCAGAATATCGGCAAGGACCGCGAAGCGGGCTCAATCACTGCCGCGCAGTTCCTCCAGCGCTTCATTAAAGACAAAGAAACCCCCTGGGTGCATCTGGATATCGCCGGCGTCGCCTGGGCTAACAAAGACCAAGACGTGGTGCCCAAAGGCGCCAGCGCCTTCGGCGTGCGCTTGCTCAATGCACTGGTGGCTGAACATTATGAGTAAATAAGATATATGGATCAGCCCACAAAATGTTCGTTCATTGTTGGTGATGTTGTTCGCTTTACGCCTAAAGAGCGAACAAAAGGTCAATATCAGAATATTGAGAGATTTGGGGTAAAAATTGGGCAAGATTTGCCGATCACAAACGTAAAAGATGACACTTATTTATACTTTGAGAACGATATAGGCGGGTGGTCATGGACCGAATTTACACTTGTGCGAAGGGCCAATGTAACTTGACCTTCGCGCCGAACTCTATTATAGTCATAATATTATGACCATGGTAATATTATATGGATAATGAACAGATTCCCGCAGGGCAGTTCAAGACGCATTGCCTTAAATTGCTAGACGAGGTGAACCAGACGCACCGATCGCTCGTCATCACCAAGCATGGCAAGCCGGTGGCCAAAGTCGTACCCATTTCCGCTTCGCGCAAGAAAAAGAAACTGTTTGGCTGCATGAAGGGCAGCGTTAAAATTCTTGGTGACATTGTCTCGCCGATGCCGGAAGTCTGGAACCTGCCGGAATAATATGGCGCTGCTGCTGGATACCCATATATGGATATGGCTTACGGAAGGCGATAAAAGACTTTCCCGCGCAAATGCCGCGCATATCGAAAAAGCAGGCGACGGTACTCTGATGATTTCGGCTATATCGGTATGGGAAATCGCCATGCTGGCGCATCGCGGCAGATTATTAATGGACAGAAGCCCGCGCGCATGGGCGGAAGCATCTTTTTCGTATCTAGGCATACATGTGATTCCACTTGCCGCTGATACTGCACTTGAAAGCTACGCATTGCCTGGAAATTTTCACAGCGATCCCGCTGACCGCTTGATCGTAGCCACCGCGCGCCAGAAAGGGCTCACGCTCGTGACGCAGGACAAAGCCATCTTGGCCTATGCAAAAAAAGGCCATGTAACGGTGCTTAAATGACCGACATCCAATTTTATCATCTAACATCCACGCCGCTGGAACGCGCACTGCCTAAATTGCTGGAGAAAGCGATTCAGGGCGGATTCAAAGCCGTTGTGCAGGTGGAATCGGACGAAAAAGCCGAATGGATGAACGGACAGTTATGGAGCTATGATCCGGCGTCGTTCCTGCCGCATGGCACCGATAAAGACGGCCACAGCGCGTTGCAGCCTATTTACATCACCGCCGCCGAAGCCAATCCCAACCAGGCGGATTTACTGGTCATCACTGATGGCTCGGAAAAAATATGGGACGAAAAATTCCGCCGCGTGCTCGATATATTCGACGGCAATGACGAAACAATGATTGCCAAAGCCCGCGCCCGGTGGAAGAAGTACCAGGAAGACGGACATAACGTATCCTATATTAAACAAAACGCCGCAGGCGGCTGGGAAAGGCAAAGCGCATGAGAGCCGATGTTTACCAGGCGATGGCAAAGGCAGAGGATACGCATTGGTGGTTTCGCGCCCGGCGCACCATACTCACCGATATTCTGAAGCGGCTATCGTTGCCGAAGAACGCTACGATATTAGACGCCGGCAGCGGCACGGGCGGCAATCTTTCGATGCTTTCCGGGTTTGGCCGCGTCTACGGGATGGAAATGGATAGAGAAGCGCGCATCCTTGCTAATAAGCGCAGCATTGTGGAAGTGCAGGAAGGCGCGTTGCCCGGCCCGATACCTTTTGACAATCAATTGTTTGATCTCATTGCCATGTTTGATGTGCTCGAACATGTGGAGCAGGATTACAGCACACTTACTGCATTGCGTGACAGGCTTACGCCGCAGGGCATATTGCTGCTTACCGTGCCCGCGTTTGAATTTCTCTGGAGCCGCCATGATGTCATTCATCATCATAAACGCCGCTATAGCCTTTCGCCGCTGCTGCGCATGCTGGACCGCGCAGGCTATAAAGTGACCTTCGCAAGCTACATTAATTTCTGGCTGTTTCCTTTAATTGCGCTGGCCCGCATCGTTGACCGCTTAAGCGGCGGCAAAGTGGTTGGCAGTGCCGCAGAAAGCGAAGGCAACGCTGAACTTTTTATTCCACCGGTGCCGCTCAATAATCTATTGGAAAAAATATTCGCCAGCGAATCCAGATTAATTAAGTTTATGCGCTTGCCTTTTGGCGTTTCCATCGTACTCACCGCACAAAAAGCATAGTTGTATATTATGAGCCTTTCCGCCAACCGCCGCACGTTCGCTATTATCTCGCATCCCGATGCGGGTAAAACAACCTTAACCGAAAAACTACTGTTATTTGGCGGCGCAATCCATTTAGCAGGCGCCGTCAAAGCCCGCGGCGCGGCGCGTCATGCCAGGTCCGACTGGATGGCGATTGAGCAGCAGCGCGGTATCTCCGTCACCGCTTCGGTGATGACATTTGAATATCAGGGCAACACTATCAACCTGCTCGACACGCCGGGACATAAGGATTTTTCCGAAGACACCTACCGCACGCTCACGGCGGTCGATTCCGCCGTCATGGTACTGGACGCCGCCAAAGGCATTGAAGCGCAGACGCACAAATTGTTTGAGGTGTGCCGCCTGCGCGACACGCCGATTATCACCTTCATCAACAAGATGGACCGTGAGGCGCAGGAACCTTTCACCCTGCTTGATGAAATTGAAAAGACCCTTGCGCTTGATGTCACTCCCATCACCTGGCCTATCGGCATGGGCGAGCGTTTTAAAGGGTCGTTCGATATACGCAATGATCGTTTGTATATATTTGATGCGGGCAGTGGCGATGTGATTTCGGAAACGATAGAATGCAACGGCATTCATGACCCAAAACTCGACACTCTTGTTCCCGAAGCCGAACTGATAAAATTCCGCGAAGAGATCGAGATGGTGCGCGCCATGTGCAAACCGTTTGACGCCAAAGCCTACCTTGAAGGCCATATGACGCCGGTGTTTTTCGGCAGCGCCATCCATAATTTCGGCGTGCGCGAATTATTGGGCGCCATCTGCGACATGGCCCCCTCGCCGCGTCCGCAAAAAACCGATTCGCGCGACGTGCTGCCCGATGAACCCAAATTCTCCGGATTTGTTTTCAAAGTGCAGGCGAATATGGATAAAAACCACCGTGATCGCATCGCCTTTGTGCGCATCTGTTCGGGCCGTTACACACGTGGAATGAAAGTGCTGCATGTGCGATCGGGCAAGACCATCACGCTTAACAACCCGGTATTGTTTTTAGCGCGCGAACGCGAACTGGCAGAAGAGGCCTTCCCCGGCGACATTATCGGCATACCCAATCACGGCAATCTTTCCATTGGCGATGCACTTAGCGAGGGTGAAATATTGCACTTTACCGGCATACCGAGTTTTGCGCCGGAGCTCTTCCAGCGCGCAAGACTTGACGACCCGATGCGCGCCAAGCAGCTCAAAAAAGCTCTCGAAGAATTGTCGCAGGAAGGCGCGTCGCAAATCTTTAAGCCGCTTAACGGTTCGGGCTGGATCATCGGCGTGGTCGGCATGCTGCAGTTTGACGTGATCGCTTCGCGCCTGCAGAGCGAATATAATGTCAAAGGCAGTTTTGAAACCGTGACCTACACCACAGCGCGCTGGGTGCATTGCACTGATACAGCGATGCTTGAGCAATTCACCGCCAAGAATTTGCATAATCTGGCGGAAGACGCTGCCGGGAAACTCGCCTATCTTGCGCCCAACGACTGGCACCTGACCCGCATCCAGGAAGACTGGAAGGGCGTGACTTTTGCGAAGACGAGGGAGAACAGATGACACTACTGCAAAAGGGGATTAAATAATGAAATCTATAATTGTCTTACTCTTCGCAATATTTTTTATCGTATGCCCAGCATGGAGCTCCGATATCAACAATAAAGATATAGCCCAATTGCGGGTCGCTGCTGAAAAAGGAGACAGCAAAGCACAATATATTCTTGGATCCAGATATTATTATGGAAAAGGAATTCCACAAGATTAAACGGAAAGCGTCAAATGGTTGCAAAAAGCCGCGGAAAAAGGCTTTGCACCCGCACAATACGGCCTTGCATCCGCATATCATTTCGGCCATGGCATACCACAAAATGATAATGAGGCAGTTAAATGGTGCCGAAAAGCGGCTGAACAAACTTATCCTTCCGCTCAATATGGTCTTGGATTAGCATATTATAAAGGCAGGGGCGTAATAAAAGATGCTGCTGAAACAGCAAGATGGTGGCAGAAAGCTGCAGATCAAGGGAACTGGAAAGCACAGCGTGCGCTTGGCATAGCATACCAATATGGTCAGGGAGTGGCAAAAAATTATGTTATCGCTGACATGTGGTACAATCTGGACGTAAAACATTCGAGCGATCTAAGAGATGCGCTTGAAAAATTGATGACAAAGGAACAAATCAAAGAGGCAAAGAGCAAGTCTCTTGATTGGCATATCTCGCGCCCACCGACTGGCACCTGACCCGCATCCAGGAAGACTGGAAGGGCATTACTTTTGCCAAGACGCGGGAGAACAGGTAGTAAAAACACTCTTCTCCAGCGTCATCGCGAGGAGGCGTAGCCGATGTACGCTCCAGTCTTCCTGTCATGCCGCACTTGTTGCGGCATCTCCTGCAGTTGAAGGGGGCCCCGCAACGAGTGCGGGGTGACAATGGAGAAAGGCTGGATTGCCACGCTCACGCTGTTCGCTCGTGGGTGACGAAATACCATTTTGATGATTTTGAACTTTATATAGAATTGGATGCAGACAGCAGTCGAGCTTCCGCTTAAAGATGACCCGTCAGAAGGGCATTTATCAATCTCTTCACCCATATTGCATTCCCATTAAAGCCATAGTAATTTGCCGAATATTCTAAAACTGTTTTTTAAACCCCATGACCCGCATCGGCTTTATACTCTTTAACGCACTGCTCGTCGTCGCATTATACGGAACGGTGTTTGCATACGGCACAAAACCCAACGCTGTCTCCTATACGCTGATATTCTTCTCGCTGCCTTCCATCGGGCTTAATCTTCTGCTGGCTTTTATCTCTATGGTGCGCTGGTTTTTATCGCAACATGCCGAGCTTTCAACGGAAGCGGGCACGTTTCTATTTGGCGGCGCCATCAATATCGCCCTCACCTTTTGCGCCGTGGAGCTTTTAAGCAATAAAGGCATCTTGCATTTTTTAACCAAGCTGCTGCACTAGTTGCTTGCGCGCGGCGGTCAGGCACACTATTTAAGTAGTATGGCCAAATCCAGTTCCCAGTTCGTCTGCCAAGCTTGCGGTTCCGTTACCAATAAATGGGCGGGCAAATGCGAAGCCTGCGGGCAGTGGAACAGCATCGTCGAAGAAACGGCGCAGGAAACCACACCCAAAGGCCTCACCGGCGGCAAGGGCAAAAAAATAGCCTTTGAAAGCATGGAAGGCGCCAATGAAGAGGCGCCGCGCATCGCCATAGGCATCAATGAAATGGACCGCATGCTGGGCGGCGGCATGGTGCCGGGCTCAGCCATTTTAATCGGCGGCGATCCGGGCATCGGCAAATCCACCCTGCTGCTGCAGGCCGTTTCTTCTTTAGGCAAAGCCGGGCGCAAAACCGTCTATATTTCCGGCGAAGAATCCATAGCCCAGGTGCGCCTGCGCGCAACGCGGCTGGGATTGGTGCAGCCTAATGTTGAGCTGGCAGCCGCCACCAATATCCGCGATATCATCAGCTCGCTCGATGGCGGCAATGCGCCGGACATGGTGGTGATTGATTCCATACAGACGATGTTCCTCGATAATATTGAATCCGCACCCGGCACGGTAACGCAGGTGCGCGCAGCGTCGCTTGAACTTATCAAACTCGCCAAACGCCGCGACATGGTGTTGTTTCTCGTGGGCCACGTCACCAAAGACGGCCAGATTGCCGGACCGCGCGTGCTCGAACATATGGTCGATACGGTGCTTTATTTTGAAGGCGAACGCGGCCATCAATTCCGCATCCTGCGCGCCGTCAAAAACCGCTTCGGCGGCACCGACGAAATCGGCGTGTTCGCCATGACCGATAAAGGCCTCGAAGAAGTTTCCAACCCCTCCGCCCTGTTTTTATCGCAGCGCCAGGGGCAGGTAAGCGGCGCGGCGGTCTTTGCCGGCATGGAAGGATCACGGCCTATTCTGGTGGAAATTCAAGCCTTGGTGGCATCAAGCCCGCTGGCTACTCCCCGGCGCGCCGTAGTGGGCTGGGACAGCGCCCGCCTCGCCATGATTCTGGCGGTGCTGGAAACACGCTGCAACGTCGTGATGCATGACAAGGAAGTGTATCTCAATATCGCAGGCGGCCTGCGCATCAGCGAGCCGGCGGCGGATCTGGCCGTGGCGGCCGCATTACTATCGGCACTTACCAATATTCCGGTGCCCGATCATACGGTGTTCTTCGGCGAAATCGGACTGTCGGGTGAAGTGCGACAAGTGGGGCGCGCCGACGCGCGCCTGAAAGAATCAGAGAAACTGGGCTTTAAACACTCAATCACACCCGTTCTCGCAAATCATAAATTGGCTATTGGCAATGAGGGGGTGAGTCATGTACAACAGCTCCTGTCGTATTTCCGCACCTCTTCACCCAAGCGGGCAGCCGCCGCAGGAGCGTAATGCGACACGCGGGTCAGTCTTAAAATGAATGTGAATTATTGCATATGAATACAGTAGCAAGCGCGCCATTTAATACTTTCGATGCGATTATACTTGGGGTTCTGGTCCTATCTGCCGCGATCGCATTTTTCCGCGGATTTATACGCGAATTTCTGTCGCTGGGCGCATGGGTGGGCGCGGCCGTCATCACCATTTATTTATTTCCCCACAGCACGGAGATGCTCAAAAGCCATGTGAAGAACGAGCATCTGGCTGCAGGCGGCGCGGCGCTGGGCACCTATGTGGTTTCGCTTATTGTGATCTCCATTATCAATTCGATCATCATGCGCTATGTAAAGACCGGCATGGAAGTGGGGCTGCTCGATAATTTCCTGGGGCTTATTTTCGGCGCGTTCCGCGGCGTTTTCATTGTGTCGCTGGCGTATCTTATCATGATGACGGCCATCCAAAAAAATAATCCGCCTGAATGGCTTGCGAATTCTTTCACCAAAGAATACCTGCAAAAAGGCGCGGACACGCTTTCCAACGTAGCGCCTACTTACCTCAATGATCTGGAAGGCATCGTCAGAAAAGAAGCGGCGAATCCTAAAGACAGCGGAAACGGCGCAGGGGAAACCAATTACAAGCCCGGAGATCAGAAAGAACTCGACCGCTTAATTAATTCCAACACATCTCAGTAAAGTTACATACCCTATCATGACTTCCATTGAACATATTTCAGACACTGACCACCATGATGACCATCTGCATGAGGAATGCGGCGTGTTTGGAATTTTCGGCAATCCCGATGCCGCTGCGCATACGGCGCTTGGACTGCATGCGCTGCAGCACCGCGGACAGGAAGCGGGCGGCATTGTCAGCTATGACGGCACCCAGTTTTATACCCACCGCGCGCTCGGCCTCATCAGCGATAATTTCAGCGCTGCTTCGACCATCGACCGATTGAAAGGCCATATCGCCGTAGGCCATACGCGCTATTCCACCACCGGGGAAACATTGCTGCGCAATGTGCAGCCGCTTTTTGCCGAATTCAGCTTTGGCGGGCTCGCGGTTGCCCATAACGGCAACCTCACCAATGCCATGAAGATACGGCGCGAGCTTATTGAGCGCGGCAGCTTGTTTCAGGCGACTTCGGATACTGAAGTGATTATACACCTGGTAGCGCTCAGCCGTTTTAACTCCGTGGAAGAGCGCCTTATTGATGCGCTTGGTCAGATAGAAGGCGCCTATTCGCTTGTATGCCTTACTAATGACGCAATCATCGGCGTGCGCGACCCTCTCGGCGTGCGCCCCTTGGTGCTGGGCAAATTAGGCAGCGCATTTATCCTGGCGTCAGAAACCTGCGCGCTCGACATTATCGGCGCGGAGCTGGTGCGCGACATCGAGCCGGGTGAAATTATTATTATTACCAAGGAAGGCACACGCAGCCTTAAGCCATTTAAAAAACAATCCAGACG
>JABDAT010000017.1 GCA_013288985.1 Alphaproteobacteria bacterium | reverse complement strand
ATTAAAGAATTTGCCACCGGAAAAAGCGATACCGGGTCACCCGAAGTTCAGATTGCATTGCTCACGGAACGCATTAACAATCTCGCACAACATTTTGATTCACATAAAAAAGACCATCACTCACGTCGTGGTCTTCTTGTGATGGTAGGCCGCCGCAAGCGCCTGCTTGAATATCTCAAGGAAAAAAATAATGATAGCTATGCAGCTGTCATTAAAAAACTAGGCTTGAGAAAATAATTGCCGAATTAAGGCGCCCCCAAACGGGGCGCCTTTTGAGTTTTTGGCCTAAGGAGTTTTGGCCAGGTATTTTAGGTTTTTGGATAGGCATTTCTCCCCTGCCTGTTTGGAATGTCATGAAAAGGGGACGTTAAGTTGTAAAAGGACTCACAATGTTTAAAGTTGCTAAAAGACAAATCCAGTGGGGTGAACGTACACTCACACTCGAAACAGGAAAAATCGCGCGCCAGGCAGACGGCGCGGTGCTTGCCACTTACGGCGAAACCATGGTGCTGTGCACCGTCGTAGGGCAGAAAAAAGTAAAGCCGGATATGGATTTCTTTCCGCTTACTGTGAATTATCAAGAAAAATCATTTGCCGCTGGCAAGATTCCCGGCGGATTCTTCAAGCGCGAAGGCCGTCCCACCGAAAAAGAAATATTGACCTCGCGCCTCATCGACCGTCCCGTGCGCCCGCTCTTCCCTGAGGGCTTCTTCAATGAAGTGCAGGTAGTGTGCACCTTGCTGTCGCATGATTTGGAAAACGATCCCGATATCGTGGCGCTCGTCGGCGCTTCTGCTGCACTTACCATCTCCGGCATTCCGTTCATGGGTCCTATCGCCGGTGCGCGCGTGGGTTACGTCAATGGCCAGTATGTGCTCAACCCGACCAAGAGCGAATTGCCAGACAGTGCGCTGGATCTCGTGGTTGCCGGTACGCAGACCTCGGTGCTGATGGTGGAATCGGAAGCCAAGGAACTTTCGGAAAAAATCATGCTTGATGCGGTGATGTTTGGTCACAAGCATTTCCAGCCAGTGATTGATGCAATCATTTCACTCGCCGAAGAAGCCGCAAAAGATCCTTGGGAGCTTACCAAAGACGCCCAGGAAGACGATGTAAAAGCCAAACTCAAAGCCGCTGGTGAAACCAAGCTGCGCGAAGCCTTTAAAATCACTGCAAAACAGGCTCGCTCACAACGCCTCGACGAAATCAAAAAAGAAATCTGCGATCCTTTAGTGGAAGCAGGCAGTTCTAATGCGCTTGTGAAACGCATGTTTAAAGGCCTGGAAAGCGATGTCGTGCGTCGTGATATGGTTGCGACCAGCAAGCGCATCGACGGCCGTGGACCGGCGGATGTGCGCCAAATCATAGCCGAAGTAGGTGTGTTGCCGAAAGTGCATGGTGCGTCACTCTTCACACGTGGTGAAACCCAGGCCCTTGTGGTTGCAACGCTTGGCACAAGCATGGACGAACAGCGCATCGATGCGCTGGACGGCGAATATACTGAATCCTTCATGCTGCATTATAACTTCCCTCCTTATTCTGTAGGTGAAGTGGGACGTCTGGGTTCGCCCGGCCGCCGTGAAATCGGTCATGGCAAACTCGCATGGCGCGCTATCCGCCCGCTGATGCCAGCCAAGGAAGCGTTTCCCTACACGATTCGCGTCGTGTCGGAAATTACCGAATCGAATGGTTCCTCTTCTATGGCAACGGTGTGCGGCACTTCACTTGCATTGATGGATGCAGGTGTGCCGCTTAAAAGCCCGGTTGCAGGCATTGCGATGGGACTCATCAAAGAGAAAGACGGTTTCGTAGTGCTTTCCGATATCATGGGTGATGAAGATCACTTAGGCGATATGGATTTCAAAGTGGCCGGTACTGCCAATGGCATCACTGCATTGCAGATGGATATCAAGATTAACGGCATCACCGAAGAAATCATGAAAGTGGCTCTTAATCAGGCTCAGGGTGGCCGCCAGCATATTCTGGGTGAAATGGCCAAGGCGCTCACCACTTCACGCGGTGACGTTAATGAGAATGCACCGCGCATCACCACCATCAATGTTCCCAAGGATAAAATCCGCGAGATCATCGGCACCGGCGGCAAGGTCATTCGTGAAATCGTCGAAAAAACCGGCGCTAAAATCGATATTGAAGATGACGGCACCGTGCGCGTGGCTTCATCCAATACCGATCAGGCCAAAGCGGCTCTCGATTGGATTCAGTCGATTGTTGCTGAAGCGGAAATCGGCCAGATTTACACCGGCAAAGTGGTGCGCATTGTTGATTTCGGCGCATTCGTGAATTTCCTCGGCAGCAAAGACGGCCTCGTGCATATCAGCGAGCTCGCCGATCACCGCGTGAACAAGGTCAATGACATTGTGAACGAAGGCGATACTGTAAAAGTGAAAGTCATCGAAATCGAACGCGGCAAAGTACGCCTTTCGATGAAGGTGGTGGATCAGCAGACCGGTGAAGATATCAGCGATCGCGTCAGCGCTTCCAAACCGCGTGGCGACAGAGAAAGAAAAGAAGCTTAGGATTTTTTAGGATCGTTCCCGTGTTGGCCTCCTGGCCAACACGGTGAGCCTAACGCCTTCGGCGACTAAAGACAGCAGCCTTCTGGCTGCTATATTCGGCAAAAGCCGTTTTTCAGGGAATCACTCTTTTTCCATCACGCATTGCAGCGGATGTTCGTTTTTCCGGGCAGCTGCTACAACCTGTTCTACCTTGGTTTCCGCCACGTCGCGTGTGAAGGTTCCGCATTCCCCTGCGCCGCGGTTATGGACTTCGAGCATGATGCGGATGGCGTCGGCATGTTGTTTATGAAAAACCTGTTTGAGGATGAACACGACGAAATCCATCGGCGTGTAATCATCATTAAGCAATACTACTTTATAAAAGGGCGGGCGGGCAGTTGCCGTGCGTGTCTTTTTCTCGACGACGAGCACACCGTCCTGTTTTACATTTGCATCCGATGCTTTGATTTCGTTTCTTGCCATACGCTATTTATACCCCATCTTGCGCTTTATGTGAAGATGAAGATAGGGGGCTTAACTTTATAAGGGGTCTTCGCGCAATGCAGCGTTTTCCAGTATTCCCAATAAAATTAAAGTGGCAGGGTTTTTGGGAGGGCATGGTCTGGGCACAAATGCCTGTTCATGCTGTATGCCCGACATGGTGCCGTTACTGGCAACTCGTGCATTATCATTTGCAGATATATTTTTATTATTATGGGGGTGCATAGTATCTTTATTAGTGCAAAATCAGTTTGTATTAATGGAGGTCTGGGGGGCGGGTTGTAGTTATCTTATGCACGACTGTCCAGACTAAAATTTATTTATTTTTTTGCATAAATTTCTCATAAAAATTTGATCGTTGTGCTACCGCTCACGATTATTATAGTGTCTGCAAAGCAACTAAATTTATAAAGAGAAATGATCTATGTGTTGGAATGGACAAGCGTCGTCGGTTTTGGCAACCGTGGGTATTTTAAGCACCGGTTATGCTATTTATAAAAAAGAACCGTTTCCCCTCTGGATATCGCTGGGGTATTTCTCGCTCATGGAGCTGCTGCAGGCATTTACCTATTCTGTTATTAACCAGTGCGATAATCCTTCCAATCAAATCGCCACATTATTGGGATATCTGCACATTACATTTCAGCCTTTTTTCATCAATGCCGTGTCGCTTTATTTCATCAATCAGAATGTCGCTAGAAAAGTTGCACCGTTTGTCTACACAATATGCTTCTTTGCGGCCATACTGATGCTGCTCCAGCTTTATCCGTTTGATTGGGCAGGTCATTGTGATCCGCGGCGGCCTTTATGCGGTGAGCTGCTCTGCTCGCTGCGCGGCAACTGGCATATTGCCTGGTCGGTGCCTACTAACGGCATTGGCAACGCACTTACCCGCTCAGGTATTTTAGGGCTTCGCAACGGATTTCCCGGTTATGTGATTGCAGGATTTATTCTGCCTCTGCTTTACGGCTCGTGGCGCTTCACTTTTTATCATATATTCCTGGGGATGGGGCTTGCCCGCATGACAACAAATAATCTCAATGAATGGCCTGCCATCTGGTGTCTTCTCTCGATAGGGCTATTACTCATTGTGATAAAAACCCCCATACGCCGCTTACTGTTTGTAAAACGCTGGCCGCTATGGGGGAAATATAATAACCCGGCGCTCGTGTGAATATATTGTCGTTGGATTATTAAGCGTTTATCCGAGGCTATAGACCCCTGACAGGACTTATGATACTGATACGCTCCGGCTATTTTGAATGGTGGCATCCTTCCGGGAGTGTTATGTGCGTATCAGCAAAATTATTTTAGGAAATGTGGCGTTCACCGCCTTGAGTTTCTTTTTAAATACTGCCGCGCAAGCTGCTGACAATGCATTTTTGCAGGCAGTGCAAAACCCGCTTTTGGTGCAGACTTTATATGCAGATCAGCACCGCATTCTCTCCAAAGTTGCGCCTGATGGTGCCATCAGCGTTAATGCGGATTGGGAAAACCACACGGGCGATAGCTATTATATTGAGCAGCAGCGCTATGGCGGCGATTTGATTCAGGCGGGCATTGCCAATAATAATGATGGGCAGGTTCAGGAAGGCATGAAAATCCTGAATTGGGGATTCGCACAGGAAGCCCCGGATGGCTCTTTTCCTGGTACCGGAGATCCCTTTCACAGCACGTCTTTCTTTCTTGAAGCGTCAGCGCGTGCAACCCTGCTCCTGAAAATGAGCGATCCGGTAAAATATGCGGACTTCATTGCTGCCGCTTCTCCTAAAATTGCGACTACCGCACATTGGATGATGCTTCCCGATGTAAAAAGCACCGGCCAGAAACATAGCCAGCCCTATACGCATCGTCGCTGGATTATGGCTGCTGCCATGGCCGAGGCCGGCGCGCTTTTGCATGACAATCTATTATTGGCCGAAGCAGAGGGATATGCGCGTGCAGGGGCGGCATTACAGCAGTCTGACGGTGTTGATCCAGAGAAGGGAGGCTATGATGTCAGTTATCAAGTGGTCGGGTTGATGATGGCGTCGCGGTATTATTTTGCAGACACTAATGATGAGCGTGCATTGGCTGTGCCTGTGATTGCAAATGGGCTCAATTGGTTTAAAACCAAAATGCAGCCCGACGGCGAGGTGGATATAGCAGGCAGCACGCGCGTGGGTATTGAATCAGGACGCAGCGGCAAGCCCAAAACACTCGATAAACCTGCAATTCTGCAATCGCTGGTGTACGGCGCGATTATAACCCATGATGCAAGTTATGAAAATTATGCCCGCAGATTTGCAGAACAAATAGGCTGGCTGCGTTAAATTAGAAATATACTATTATTGGAGTGATGAATATGAATTTACGTTGCCGCAATATACTTTATTTGTGTTCCTTGTTCTGCCTGTTGGGCAGCGCATCCGCCATTGCCCAGGTGAATACGGATAAGAAAATTATCTGGTTTGACGGTGCAAAACCTCTCTCCGCATTGACGGAACAGGATATTGTTCAAGGCGCTAAAGCATTTGACGGCTTTGTCATTCAGGGCATGAGCGGCAGCAAGGATAACGTAAAGCAGGGGGAGAATTTTGCCTGGCAGGTATTTTCCGATCGCAGCTATACATTGGATCCTAATGATGCTTCGCGCGATTATGTAGGCGACAGTCTGATAACGCTCAAGCGGCTGCCAGCCAATCTTATGCCGGAGCGTTTCATAAGAATTAATGCAGCACCCTATCATCCTGGCGCATTTGACTGGCTTAACAATGCTTACTGGGACAATGTTGTTCACAATATGGGCGTTGCGAGCCAGATTGCCAGCCAGGCAGGATTGCGCGGTTTCTTTCTCGATACCGAACCTTATAATTCCCATCTCTACAATTATAATGAATGGACAGGCAATCCCGCCTACCAGGGCATGAGCTATGACCAGCTTGCAGCAATCGCTGAAAAGCGCGGCATGCAGGTGATGCAGGCGCTCAACAGCAGCATGAATTCACCTTATATCATCATCAGTTTCGGCTATATAACCGTGTCGCAGCACATTGCGCGCAGCCAGTTGCCCCGAACCGGTTCTCTGTTGATACCCTTCCTGGATGGCATGCTGAAAGCCTCTACCTTATCAACTACATTTGCGGATGGATTTGAAGAAGCATACTGGCATGACGATACGCCGGATTATTTCAATCGCTGGCGCGTTGCGATAACCGGTCCGAAACAATATAATGTACGATTCCAGAAATACCCTGATCGCTACCTTGAGCAGTGGCAGCTTAGCGCCGGGTTGTTCCTGGATCGTGATCGTGATACCCAGAGACACTCTGGCGTGTATGGCTGGTGCGGCGATGCAAAGGATAGGCTGTTTTATTCACCAGGACGTCTTGCCTTTACGGTGCAGCAGGCAGCCCGTGCCGTGGACAAGTATGTATGGGTATATACCTCGGGTGTGAATGTCTGGCAGCCCCAGGGCATGCAGCTGGCGCTTCCCAGTTCTTATATTGATGCTATCCGCAAGGGGATGTATTATGGGAATAACCCTGCGCTTGGCTCCTTGCCTCCCAATATCCAGGATGGCCTGAAAGCCAGCATCTGCGGGCAGTAGTGTTATTTGTCTGCGGTTAATGTAAGCAAGGTGATTTCCGCCGGAATGCCAAACCGGTTGGCTGCGCCCCAAAAGCCGGTGCCGGGATTCACATATATCCAGAGTGTTTTATAGCGGTGCAGTCCGCGTGCATAGCGCTTAACCAGATTGACCAGCAGGCTGAAGGGAAAATATTGTCCCGCATGGGTATGTCCGGAAAGCTGCAAATCAAATCCGGCCTCTTGAGCTGCACCATAAGATTCAGGCTGATGAGCGAGTAAAATACGAATATCAGGTTTTTTATCCGATAACGCTGCTTTATGGGGATCAGAAGCATGAGATGCTATGAAGCGATGCGCCATTAAATCCGTTACCCCCGCCACCATAATTTTCTTCTGCCGGTAATCCAAAATCCGGTTCTCATTTAGCAGAGGTGTAAAGCCTAAACGCTGCGCTTCCGCAATCCAGTCCAGGGCGCCGGAATAATATTCATGATTTCCGGTAATATAATAAACGCCTAGTGGCGCTGTAAGCGCTGCTAAAGGGCGCGTATAGACGCGCAGCGCCTCGGGTTTGCCATCCGCCATATCGCCGGTGATGGCAATAATATCAGGGGTAAGCGCCATTACTTTGCTTACTACTTTTTCTATATAATTTTTCTGGATGATGGCGCCGATATGCAGGTCGGAAATCTGGGCAATCGTTACTCCTGCCAGCTCTTTGGGCAAGGAAGCGAGGGGTACGGAGATTTTTCTCACGATTGGTCCCTTTACCGCCTGAAGCCATCCGATAAAACTCGTTATCAGCGCGGCAATGAATGCAATCCGGATGGTTTCCGGCATCCAGTATTCCCTGTCTAGTTCCGCCAGCCTGTCAACGCCCAGAATCTGCGCAATCAACAGCAGGAAATTTACGCTATCAATAATAATGCAAAAAAGGATAAAGCTTGACCATAAGCCAAGCCCAATAGAGCTGCTCCATACCAACACCGGATTGTAGGGTTTCTCACTGCTGACATGGCGGCGAAATAATGACATCCACAAGATGAAGATAAGCAAGGCAATGCTGATAATACTGCAAAGCAGCATATGATCAGGAAACATCCTGCTTACGCAAAGGATAGTATAGAAAACCAGCAGGGTGATTGTGCCGAAGAAAAGCAATCGCATAGGGTCATGAAGATGATAATTGTCTCCGGCTTTATAAGGGAATACATATAAAGAAAACAGAGGGAATTTTCTGGCCATTCTTCCGGTTAGATAATTCTTGACCGCCCCCCTATAATCACCATGATGAAAGGGGCGCCAGCTATCCAAAGCCAAAGCGCAAACTCATATTCAGTATAATGATGACAATGGAAAGCAAAAAACAGGAAGAGGCGCAGGACATGCAAAAAGCATTGCACGAGTTGCAGGCGGGGGTGAGCCAGACGCTCAATTATATTGCTGCCATCAACAACAAGCTTGCTGCCGTTAATGCGCCGACATGGGTGCCGCCTGGACATTTCTATTCCCCTATTTGCAATCCGGTGGAAGTGAATGCGCGTAAAAATACCATCTTTGATCGCACGGTAACTCCGGCGATGATAGATATGCGGGAAAAAGAGCAGCTGGATTTTTTCCGCCGCGTATCTGAGCACTACGGACGTTTTTCTTTTGCAGAAAAGAAACAGAGCGATGTAAGGTTCTTCCTTGAGAATTCATACTTCTCTTATGGTGATGCGCTCATGCTTGCATGTATTCTCCTGGAATTAAAACCCAAGAATCTGCTTGAGTTCGGAACCGGATTTTCTTCCTGCATCACTCTCGACATTAACGAGCTTTTCTTGAAAAACAGCATGAACTGCACGTTTGTCGATCCCTTTCCCAAAGTGCTGCAAAGCCTTTTAAAACCCGAAGATGAAGGCAAGGTTTCCATAGTCCGGTCCATGGCGCAGGATGTGGATCTTGCGCTTGTAGACGCGCTCGGCGACGGCGATGTTCTCTTCATAGATTCCACCCATGTGACCAAGGCCGGCGGCGATGTTAATTTTCATTTGTTTACGATACTGCCGCGGCTGGCTTCCGGCGTCTATATTCATTTCCATGATATACTTTTCCCGTTTGAATATCCGCAAGAATGGCTTCTTAAAGAAAACCGCTCCTGGAACGAGGCATATATTCTGCGTGCTTTCCTGATGGGAAATCCTAATTTTGAGATAGTATTTTTCAATGACTATATGTATGAGCGCCATCATGAAGAAATGAACAAACGCATGCCGCTTTTTTCAAAAGGCCCAGGCGGAAGCTTGTGGTTGAGGAAGCGTTAGAACAATTTATAGCTGGTATGGCGGCATGAAGCGCATTGCAATAAATTTTCCAGTGCCAGCGTATAGAAATGCCTTGTTGGCAGGCGTGTTTCTGCTTTCAATTTTTCACGTTCCTGCATATGCGGAAATGATTCCGGCCATAGCGTCTGATGCATTTGTAGATGCTATAGGTACCTATCCCGTGCTGCCTAAATCCGAAAATTCCCCTGATGCTTTCTTGCGCAATGTGGCAATGCTTCAGGATATCTCCATCCGTCATGCCTTTGTTTCTATTCCATGGACTGTCAACCGTAGCCCTAATTTTAATAATATTCTTCTGCTCGCAAAATATGGCGTCAAAAGTGTTGTGCTTACCAGCTTGAAAGTGGATGGAAAGGGAGCCTATCATTGTGATGAGCCCGTGCCTCCCGTTACACCGCCCAAATGCACCAGGCCGCCTGCGGATGTGGTGGCAGTTGTCAAAGCGCTCGGTCCGGGCACAGTGGTTGAAGGAGTTGCGGGGCCCAATGAGTATGCTGATGGCGGCCACAATGATGATCCGGAAGCCATAGCAAAACTTGCAGCCTATATGCGCGCGCTGAAAAAGGCATTAGCCAGTGATGCCGCTACCCAAAATATACCCATCATAGGTCCAACCTTCGATCCTTCTCCCCATCTTATTAATCCGCTCACAGGCAATCCTAAGGTACCTAAAGCCAGTCCTGCGTTCTGGGAACCTTCGCCGTCGTTAGATTTGGCCTGTTGTGTCGATTATGCAAATATCCATATTTATGATCTTCCATTCGATGAATCCTCCAAAGGCAAAGCAGATAGGAATTGGTGGGAAGAGCATTTGTTCCGTTATGAACTGGCTGGCTACCCCCAATTTGATAAAAGCCATTTCATGATGACGGAAACAGGATTTGGCACCGGAGTGAATAATAAAAATTTTGGCAGGGCTTTGAGCCTTGCCGAGCAAGCGCGCTATGTTCCACGGCAGTTGCTGCGGTACTTCAAGGAGGGATTTAAGAGGATATATCTCTATCAGCTGGAGGATAGGGGAGCAGACAGGAATGATATCGAGCAGACTTTTGGCATAGTCTATTCAGATGGCAAGCCAAAGCCGGCCTATTTTGCGCTCAAGCGGCTGTTGAACAGATTGTCCGAGCCCGGCGCTCAGTTCCTGCCAAAGCCGGTGGCGATGACAGTGAACACGTCAGCTAAGACCGTGGAATATCTTCTTCTTCAGAAAAGCACAGGCATCTATTATCTGGTGCTGTGGGATATGGTGGATAGCGGCGATGCTGTTGCTGTTTCCGCTGATACAGTGGATGTTATTTTCAAACAGCCCATGAAAGATATCCGGGTATATGACCCCATTCAGTCTGATACCCCTATCGTATCGATGGGGGCGCAACGGGGGCTGCATATTCCCATTGCGGGTGATGTGCTGTTGGTTGAGTTTCATTTATAGCATGCATACGCGCACCATTCCTTTTCCACACCGGCGGCATTTACCCTTATCGCACTTTCCATTGTGCTTGTTATTATAGGGCTCGTTGTTGGTGGGATATTGGTGGGCTCGGATATTGTATCTGCCAATCAGGCTGTAATAGAATCCCGCAATTCTTCTTTTATTCTTTTTTGAATGTGCTGCTGGAGCAGCCTTATAAGCTTTTCCTGATCGAAGGGCTTGGAAATGTAATCATCCATTCCTGCTTCCAGACAGTGTTGTTTGTCCGTTGTTAATGCATAGGCTGTCATGCCAATAACAATAACCGGCGCAGCGGCCATTGCTTTTTCTTGCTTACGCAAGCGGCGCGTGACCTCAAACCCATCCATTTCAGGCATTTGCACATCCATAAGCACAATATCAAAATTATGTCCGGCTCTTAATTCAGCCAGTGCGCTTTTTCCGTCCTTTGCAACGCTATAGGAATGACCATGTATTTCGAGCAATGTTGTGGTAACCAGCAAATTCGCGTCGTTATCATCCACTAAAAGGATATGGGCGGACAATTCTTGCCCTTCTTCTTCCATATTATTTTCAGCTTTAAGAAACTGAATGCTAATGTCGTGCGTAATGGGAAGCGAAAGATTGATGGTAAACCGCGAACCTTTGCCATATTTGCTCTGAGCGCTGATGGTGCCGCCCATTGCTTCAATAATCGTTTTGCTGATGGAAAGCCCTAATCCTGTTCCTCCGTAATTGCGGCTTATGGAACTATCTGCCTGCGTAAATTTATTAAAAATACTTTCGAGCTTGTCTTGGGCAATGCCAATGCCGTTGTCAACAACAGCAATTTCTACATCCATAAAATTGCGTACTGTGCTTTCCTTATAATGCAGCTCAATATCGATATTGCCTTTTTCAGTGAATTTAATGGCATTGCCTATCAGATTCATTAATACCTGTCGTATGCGGAACGAATCACCCATAAGCATTACATCACGCGCAGAGGTTCGCTTTAATCTTAGCTCAATGCCTTTCTGTTTGGCCTGCACGGCATTCATGATAATAATTTCGTCAATAACAGTCACCAGATTAAAGGGCATTTCGTCAAACTGCGTATGCCCGGATTCCAGTTTAGTAGCTTCAAGCAGATCATTAATCAGGTGCATTAAGTGTTTGGAGCTTGTTTGCATCACCCCCAGGTATTCCTGCTGCTTTTCGGGCGGGTGCTGCTTAAGGAGTAAAATATCCGTTAAGCCGATAATCGCATTAAGCGGCGTGCGCAGTTCATGGCTCATATTGGCAAGGAATTCTGACTTTGCGATATTAGCTGCTTCTGCCTTCTCCTTGGCGCTTCTTAATGCCTGCTCATTTTTACGGAGTGCCTTTTCTAGCTTATACCGTTCCGTCATATTATAAATGACGCCTACCCAGCCAATAATCTTGCCTTCTGGATTCATCATCGGATTATAGATGCACTGAATATAACGTAGACCTATTTTGAATTCGACTTCCTTCTCATACTGCACCTGTTCGCCTTTAAGCGCACGTTCGTAATAGGGGTATATGACTGCATTGGCATCTGCACCCAATATTTCGGAAATAGTTTTGCCTATCACCTGCTCAGGCACAAGACCGTGCAAAGCCGCATGTGCCTTGTTTGAAAACAAGAAAACCTGGTCTGTACTGCAATAATTAATGGGGATATCTGCTAGATCCAAAATGGATAGCAGTTCATGCGGATTATTCAGGACATCAAAAGGAAGTATGGTCATTGCTAAATTATGAGGGGTTTGGGAGAGAACAACATAGAGAAAACCTAGGAATATTCAATAAAAACCGGGATTCTTAACCGAGAATTAAGGATTTTCCATGATTATTGAGGGGCATGACAAAGATTTAAAGCCAATCATGCTATTTTTATATGTAAAATCTATATATGTCTTCTGAACCGGAACATATTGAATACGCCCCTGATGCCCAAAATATAGTAATTATGGGCGGAGGAATAGCGGGCTGCCTGACAGCGCTTCAGCTGGGAAGGCGGAAAGATGAGCAGGGGCGGTTACTCTATCATATTACCATACTTGAAAAAGAACCCGTTTTGTTTACAGCAGCCAGCTTAATGGCCTATCGTCTTCATAACGGTGGCGAATATGCAAAGAGTACGCAGACCGCTCTGGATTGTCTGCATTATGCTATTATACATAAACTGCTGATGCCTAGCGAAATGTATATAAAGCAAGACCATATGAATTTTGCTGTTGCTCAAGGAAGTCAGGAGAGCGGTGAGCTGACGTTCGAGAAATTTAAAAGGCATTATCAAATACTGCACGGAGAATATAAGAAATACTTTGATATGGTGCAACAGAGTATGGGGTGGACAGCTGAGGAAACAGCTGATCGCCTCTTAGGGCATCCCAAAGATTTTTATAAGGTGCTTGATAGAAATGAATTAAAAACATTTAGGCAAGATTACCCTACGGCACATGGCGTCATCAAAACACAGGAGCATGGCATTAATACGCCGCTTTATTTGGCTTCTGTGGAACACGAATTAAAGCTTATGCCTAATGTAGATATCATGGTCAATTGTGAGGTTTTGCCTGATGCGGTAAGTGGCTCTTATCAAAATTTTCATATTAAATATAAGTATACTGGGGGGCCAATAACTCAAAAAGAAACTGGCAAAACAATATATGCAAACTCAATACATTCCATTGAAGCTGATCAAGTAATTCAGGCTGCCGGCTATGGAGCGTTTGAAATCACCTCTATGGCAGAAGGAGAAACTGTCAATGTATACCAGCGAGGCATAATGCTTGTGGACATGAGCAATGTGCCACATAAACCACAGGTATTTTCCTTGATAGATAAACATGGGTTTATGGTGTCCTATTTAAATGATAAATACGCTCTGATATATATTCCCGAGGCAGCTTATCTGGGCGGTGGCAAAGAGCTTAAAGCTGGCGATAGTGCAATATCAGAAGAGTGGGATAATCATCCGCTTGACAATGATCCTCACTACCAGAATTGGTCACAGCGTTATTTTGAAATGATCCAGAAAGCTATCCCAGGGTTGGAGAATGCAATACCTGTCAAATTGTTGATTGCTCCTGCGATAAACCCAAGTAGAAAATTGGAAGAGCGGCAGCATATACCTGTCAAAGAACGTAGTGATTGTTACGGATATCATGAAATAATACTTACTAAAGCAACCTATGCCGCTGGTGAAGCTGCTCAAATATCTGAAATAGTGGATTTGCGCCGGCGTGAGCCTGAGATACCTCATTCACCTCCTTCTCTTGAAGAAATCATACGAAACCATAAAAAATATTCTTTAGATGATATTAAACCAAGGATCATTGAAGCAGCGCATTCACTAGAGGCTCTTAAATTACCTTCAGATATGTATGTTCAGCCTAATACATCTGAAATGGGTCGTGAACTTGGTAACGACATAGTTGAAGATCCAGATAGGCATGTGCGGCCCCAAGCGCCTTTATACACAAAGCGAATTGGCAGGGGAAAAAATTCTGGCATTCCTGAGCATTAATTCTCTGATAGTTATCTACCACGGTCAGGGAATTCAACTTTCATTCTGCTTCTTAATTGATGTACAGAGTGAGGATCTCTTTTCTCCACAATTATGGGTCCATCTTCTTCTTTCAGCATAATAGGAGGCTGAATTCTTGGATCGCGAACAATTCTCTGAGCAAGTGTGCGCAAAGCTATCGTTGCAGGTTCTTTGTTTTTAGGATTGGCGGCATTTCCGCTCCATAACATATTATCCAGGATAATTTTGCCGCCGGGCCGCAGCAATTGCAGGGCCTTTTCATAATAGTCACTATATCCCGGTTTGTCGGCGTCGATAAACACCATATCGAAGGTGCCGGCTTCTCCATTATCAATCAGTTTCTGCAGCGTTTCTGATGCAGGGGCGATGACAGGCTTGATATATCGGGCAACACCTTCTTCTTCCCAATATTTTTGCGCCAGAGGTAGGTTGATATCGGTATACTTACCAGGAATGTCGCAGGTAATAACCTGGCCGCCGACGTCAGGGTGCATTCCCTTAGCCATAGCACCGGCCGACCTTCCGCAGAACATGCCAATATCCAATATTTTCATTGGTTTTTCAGGATTTTTTTCCGCTAATTTTTTGCTTTCCGTAGTAAGTAATTTAGCCATTGCTGGCACTATCTGCATAATACCGGCCTGCTGATCAACTACGCCCTTCATTGGCGTTATCTTTTGTTCAAGTTCGTTTACAGCGCCCGTCAATCTTTCTTCTGCAACCGATTGGGATGCATCATGACGAAAACTATTTTCATAGGCTTTGATTGTATTCAAGTGTTGAGAGGATGTGTCTCGCGCGGTATTAAAATTATCAACAAATTTTTCAGCCTGTATTCTTTCTCTGGCATTTTTATAAGGTTTGTTGGATGGCATAATTTTCTCCTACATTAATCCATTGGCAGTTGCTAAGGTCGGGTTGAGGGCAAGCTTCTCCCTGTGAGAGGCAGGAGGAATGATTGTTTTAGCCGAAGCGCGTGGGGCACGTTCGGCGAAGGTTTTTACCGGTGTGGTTTCATTCTCCTGCAGGGCGGGCGCGGGTGTGTTCTGGTCAGGCAATGCAATTCCGTGATAGCGGTATAAATCATTGGCAAGCTGCGTATACACTTGACCGAATTCCAGTTTCTGTTCTTTAAAATGCGTCTGCATGGCGGCAGCGCTTTGTGCGAGCAATTGGGGGAGCTTATCCTTTGGTGCCAGTGCAAGCGTATCCGTGATGTGCGCATAGATTTCATTCATATCGACTTTGCGTGTGCCAAAAGGAGCAAAGAAGCGAATCGTCTGGCCGATGGCAAACAATATGCCTGCGGTGCCGCCGATGAAGTCGGTTGTTTTTGCGCCGCGAAACGGCTTTCCGGCAATGGATTCCGGCAAGAATTTATTATTAGGCAGGGTTATCTGCATCTTAGGGTTAGTAAAATAATCCTTGATGAGAAAGAACGGCGCTATGCCCTCAATCAATCCGCCCAATTTAAAACTGTACTCTGTGCGGAAAGTTTCAAACGCATTATGCTTTGATGCATCGGCGTAAGGATCAGGCGCTTTGCTGAATAGGGCCACCACTTTGCCAAGAAAATAAGCGCTCCCGGCAACGAAATGGGCGGAGTTTTCATTTTTGCCAAGATTATAGGCTTCTTTCAAAGCTCCCTTGCCAAGCGCCTGTGCTGCGCTTTTCCAATTAGCAACCGGGAAGGCGAGGGCGAACGCGCCAAAGAACCGCAGGCCAATTTCCCCGAAGCGCACCGAATAATGCCGCATGAAATCGGTGGCTTTTTGCCCTAAAGATTTTGGCTTCTGAGGTTGTGCATGCAAGGCAGCGCGCTTATCTGTTACAGGCAATATATTTATTCCAGGCAGCTCGGCATGTATCTGTTCATTAAATTTTTCTTTAAAATAATGCAGCCGGTTAGTGTCGGGGGATTCTTCCGCGCCAAATATTATATTGGTCAGGTTGGCAAGAATATTGGAACCGGCGAATATTTTGGTAGCGGCACTCACCCCGCCAGGGCGCATGCCGCTGGATATATATTGCAATATATGGCCGGCCATTGTGACGTTGCCGCGCCATTTCCAGGGTTGGAATGCGTGATCCGCTCCAGTGATTTTGAAATTTTCACCATTGCTGTTTAGCAATTGCATTATCTCTTGCTGCGATTTTGGTCCGCGTGTGACGAGTATGCGCTGGCCTTCCACCAGCGTTTCGCTGATGATGCTCTGCCCATTGGCAGTCAGCCACTCTGTTATTTTATCATTATTACTCGCGACCGTGCGCAAGAAGGTAATATTGCCTTCTGATGTCGGAGAGAATTCTACCGAAATGATCGGTGAATCAGGATTGGTATTGGTGTAAAGAGCCATAATATATAGCAAATTCTTTTTTATATACCTTCGCTATATAATACTCCTCTTGGCGGGCCTTACAACGCGAGATGCCTTATAAAACTATAATTTAATATAATTGTAACAATTGATACGGCATCAATGATATTGATATATAAGGATAATTAATCGCCTGGGTAACAGGATTCTAGGGCCTTCTATATTGATCACGCATCATTTACGCCGGATTACCAGTTTATCGCTAACACTGCTTATAATGTTGATCGTGGGCCGGTGAATGTTTTTTCAGCCAGACTGCACGTAGAGTTTTAACGCACGGGCATACTGCAGGGCAGGCCCCATATCTTTGGGTTCGTTATTTCAAGCAAGCGGCACTAACGCTACTGCACATACCGAAATTGTATAGAATATTAGAAACAGCAGATTATCAGGTTACATCAGGCAAATTTGCAATTGCTAGCGTTTCGTTGCAGGTTTTGCTTTAATCTGGCCATAATTTGTGCCGGCTGCAGGTTTTGAAGGAGCGGCCTTTTTAGGTTTTTTTGCTTCTCTATTCGACTTTTGCTGTCCTTTAGCCATGATATTCTCCTTATGTTGTTTACGATAGCTATCATGAGCGCATAAATCGGTAATGTCACGTCTTTAGGGACTTTGGGTTGTTTTTGTAATGCTTATATTTAGTGTTTCAGTAATTATGCTGCTATTCGACAGTGGCGCATGTAAACAAGATTAAGTGATTTATAAACAAAATATAACCATGCCGGACTTCCCGCATCGCCTCGTTATAAATACTCAGTTAATGTCCATGCATTAAAGTTAGCAGTTTAAGGGGAGCGCACCCCTATATTTTAAGGTTATGCATGCATATAGACATTATAGAAGATGAAGATAAGCAAGATCTGCTAAGAGCTAGAAATAAGCAAAATGATTGTAAAGAATCTTCCTGGAAATGTTTTGGCCCTGGGTTAATCACAGGCGCTGCCGATGACGACCCCTCCGGCATTGGCACATATTCTGTAGCAGGCGCTCAATACGGCTATGGATTGTTGTGGCTTACTCCGGTTTGCATTCCGCTCATGATAGCGGTGCAGGAGATGTGCGGGCGCATAGGGCGGGTCTGCGGTACCGGACTGGCTGGGGTTATTAAAATATATTATCCGCGCTGGCTTTTATATTCAGTAGTAGTGCTGCTGATTATTGCCAACGTTTTTAATATTTATGCTGATCTGAATGTAATGGCGGCATCGGCGCAGATGCTATTCGGAAGCAATTTCTATTATTGGCTTACCTTGCTTACCATGGGAATGATTGTGGCCCAGATATTTATACCTTACCGCAATTATGTCCGTTTGCTCAAATGGCTTTCTTTTGCGCTTCTGGCGTATGTCATTACGGCACTCCTGCCATCAGTTCATAATGATTGGAGTCGCATTGGGCATGATTTGTTTATTCCTTCCTGGCAATGGAATTTTACCTATGTCATGACCGTAGTAGGATATCTGGGAACA
Organism: Alphaproteobacteria bacterium; assembly: GCA_013288985.1. Taxonomy (GTDB): domain Bacteria; phylum Pseudomonadota; class Alphaproteobacteria; order Rickettsiales; family JABCZZ01; genus JABDAT01. Next base: position 9,972 of record JABDAT010000017.1, on the reverse strand, counting down.
ACTATTTCACCTTATTTGTTTTTCTGGCAAGCGGGAGAAGAAGTGGAAGAGGAAATAACGGAAGGTAACGCCGATGCTCCTGGCCATCGAACAAAGAGGGTAAGTAACAAGGAAATTCGTGATTTGCGCGTTGATACATGCATTGGCATGTTTGTATCGCAAGCCATCACCTTTTTTATTATTATTTGTACTGCGGCAACTCTACATGCTAAAGGCATTACGGAAATCAACACGGCGCAGGATGCCGCCAAGGCGCTGCTGCCACTCGGGAAATCAGCCTACTGGCTCTTTACCTTAGGCATACTTGGAACGGGGTTAATAGCCATTCCAACTCTGGCAGGCTCAACAGCATATGCATTGGCGGAAACATTTGAATGGCCTTACGGCCTTTTTCGGCGCTTTAGTAGGGCAAAAGCTTTTTACAGCGTTATCGCCATCATGGTAATGCTGGGGTATATTTTGAATTTTACGGAGACATTCAGCCCCATTAAAGCATTATTTTATTCTGCCGTATTAAACGGCGTTATCGCGTTCCCGCTGTTAATCATACTGATGTTTATCTGCAATAATCGCAAAATCATTAAGGATAGAATGAATGGATGGGCTGCTAATATTCTGGGCACAATATCAGTGATACTCATGGGCGGCTGTGTGGGATTCATGCTTTATGCAATGGTTGTCCATCCTGCAGCAGGGTAGTTTATTAACCTTCCCAGCCATTTTCCCGGCAATACTGTTCACCGGCTTTTATGCCTTCCTCGCGGGTGGCATATAAAGTAGAGAGAACTTTGCGCGTTCCCCGGAAGTAGACTGAAATCTGTTTGCTGAAGATTTCATAATCCACATGCATTTTCTTTTCATAAAGCATTTTGCTGTTCTCACTTAGACGATCCGGGCCATAAAAAATCATGGCCATATCCTGAGGGGGATTGCTGTGATCTCCAAGCAATTTCTGCATAATTTCTTGTTTTCTTGTATTTAATTGTTTTCTGGATAGCGTATTTTCCATTTTCTCTGCCTGTTGCTTTGTATTACTCACCTGATACTTTACGATCAGATTTTTCTAACTGGCTTATGATCAGTCTAATTTCCGATCGCACCTGCTGAGGCTCTTGTGCAATAGTATGAGAAAGCTTCTGCATCAGTAATGATCCTTCTAGGAAGACGCAAGCTGACTCTTGGTCAATGGGCGGAAGCGTAATGCTTTCGCTCACGGTTACACTATATCCCTTTAAGTGAAATGATATCTGGCAGTCGCTAGCTCGCTTTCTGCAGCATGCCGAAAAGTTCATCTTTCAGCTTCAGGCGCTTCTTCTTAAGTTCTTCCAGATGTTCATCTGTAAAAGGTTCGACACCCGATTCCATAAGATGAATGTTATGTTCAAGCTCATCATATTTGTCAGACATGCTGGCAAAATGACCATCATGTTTTTTCATTGCATGGATATGCTCACTCATTTCAGGAAAGTCATTTAGGATAGTGTGATCTTTAATCTTCATATAATAATACTCCGGTTGCTAGTGAGTTATTTCTATAAAACTGTAACGCAGTGATGTAAAATTTAAGCATCAAGCAGTGCTGTAGTGTTTTCTGTAATTATCTCATCATTAAGTGCCTGCTGTTCTGCATCTGCCGGCACGATAGGCGCTAATTCTGCCACAAAATTCATAGAGAGAAAAATGGTTTGTAAGGAGAGCTGAGAGGGATTAAATCCTGCTGCAGTCAGGGCGTTTTGCAGCTGGGTGAGCGTAGTCTGCGTAAGTGGTGCATTGATAAATGGGGTAATAATACCTGCAAGCTGCTGTAATTGCGCTGTGGTCAGAGTATTTACAACACCGATACCGGCACCAGGATCAATCCCGTTGAGTATATTGACTGCCTGGGTGCTCAAATTGATATTATCACCCAATAGAGCAATATCGTTGTTGAATGTTTCATCCCCGGTCAGATTGAGCATTTGCGCATCACTTTGCAAAGTTGCAATCTCTTCCAATTGCACCGGGGTCAGATTCCCATCCGCATTAGTGCTGATATTGGTGTTTGCTTCACTTAGAATAGTAAGTGCCTGCGGGCTTAAATTGGCTAAAATAGTGCCATCAAGCACGGAATTATCGCTACCCGATATGTCGGTTGTCGAAGCATCACCTATGTTAAGTATATCTTCTTCATCTTGCAAAGTGGCTGCCTGCTCAAATGCGGATATAAAACTAGCGTTACCGGTATTTGTAGGAGCAGTTTGCGCCGGATTCTGCACAGGCTGAACGGGCGGTGTCGCAATTGCAGGCGCGATAGGAGCGATGGGTTGGACCATAAATATTTTCCATTAAGTAAGCTCTAGCCATGAGCATAGCGGCGCTAATGTAGCGTCTGACAGTAAAGAGGATAGGGGATAAGATATAAAGTTCCTATACGATATTCCAAAGGTAAACGTATCAGACCGCTATTTTACCACTATTGTCCGTAATGTGTTTAATCAATACTGCCTGCAGCTGATGGGGATTAAAAGGCTTGGGGATATAATCATTCATGCCTGTTGCCATGCACTTCTCGCGGTCTCCTTTAAGCGCATGCGCTGTCATGGCTATAATAGGTACCTTCCGCGCTGAATTCCTACTTTTCTCCAATCCACGAATATGGCGAGCGGTCTCATAGCCGTCCATAAACGGCATTTGCACATCCAGCAGTATAAGAGAATATTTACCCAGAGAAAACATATCAACGGCTTCCTGTCCATTACGTGCTACCTCATAACGGTATCCAAAATTCTTAAGCATAACAGTCGCCACTAGAATATTGGGCTCATAATCTTCAACCAGAAGAATAGGCAATTGCGCAGCATTTTCATGCTTATCAAGATAAATAGTGTTTTCCTGGTATGTTGGCTTGCTACCCTCGCTGATAGCGACAGGAAGACTTAAATGCAGGACAAAAGTTGAACCAATGCCAACCTCGCTGGTGACAGTAATAGATCCGCCCATTTGTTCGGCCAGGGATTTGGAAATGGCAAGCCCGAGGCCAGTGCCGCCATACCTGCGGGTAATAGAGGGATCAGCCTGTATGAATTTTCCAAATATATCGGAAATCTTATCGCCAGGGATGCCAATCCCGGTATCGGTAACTGAAATAGTCAGATGCTTCTTCCCGTTTCCTTTTCCGCCATTCGCAAGGAAAACGGATACGGTGCCTTCATCGGTGAATTTAACGGCGTTGCCCACGAGATTAAGCAGTATCTGGCGGATGCGTCCGCAATCTCCAATAAATGTCTTATAAAGACCGGCTTCATAACGCACATCAAGATTGATGCCTTTTTCCGCTGCACGCACGGACATGACGCTGATGACGCGTTCAAGCAGAGAGGTCAGGTTAAAAGGGGCATTTTCCAGCTCAATGACTTCAGCTTCAATTTTATCAATATCGAGCAAATCGTTAATCAGTACCATCAATCCATCGGAGCTCGTCTGCAGAACGTGAACATATTGTTTTTGTTTATCGTCCAATTTGGTAGTCAGCAGAATATTGGTAAGTCCTATGATGGCATTCATAGGCGTTCTGATTTCATGACTCATATTCGCAAGAAAGTCGGATTTGGCTTTATTAGCTTTCTCGGCAACAAGCGTTGCAACTTCGGCGGATGCCTGGCCTTTTTCTGCAAATTTTGTGGCATCCTCGGCGGACTCGCGGCCTCTATCGGCAACATCCTGCCTTGCGTCGCTTTTAACTTTCAGTTCTTCCGCAATATCGACATTGGACTGAGCTAATTTTTCAGCAATTACCACATTAGCCTCGGCCAGTTCCTCAGCAATTGTCACATTAGACTTTGCCAGATCATGCGCGACATGTGTCAGGCTAAGCGCATGGGCAATAGCGGCCTTATTCGTTTCATTTTGTACATAAATGACGGCCAGAATTAATCCGCATGATACTGTAACAACCGCATACATAGATATTTCATCTGTATGATGATTAAGCAGTGTACGCACCAGAGTCAGCGCAAAAATGAGAAACAGACCGTAATCCAATAGAATTTTTTTGCATAAGGCCATAGTTTTTTAACCTAATCTGCCATAAGGCGTGTTGAAGAAATATGTTCGATGCATCCATTGCATGGCAAGTTAAGCTTCGGCCTTGCCCTTAACAGAGAGGAAAAGAATCTCCAGGAGAGCGTTTACATCTACCGGTTTCACTAAATGGTGATCAAATCCTACTTCCTTTGATAACCTTTCCCGTTCTTTGGTATGCCATCCGGTTTGGGCAATAAACAACGTATCAATAAGATTGGGGTTGGCTTTCAGTGCTTTGCACACCTGATAGCCATCCATCCCTGGCATCGTGATGTCGCACACGACGATATTGGGGATATAATCATCAATCATTGCCAAGGCGCTTGTACCATCGGTGGCGATGCGCACCTGGTGCCCTAACCCTTCCATGGCCCAGGTAATCATTTTCCCGGAAGCAATATCATCATCTATATATAATATTTTACCGTTCATTATAAGAATTCCTGGCAAGGGTTAAGAAGCTAATATTATTCCTATCAGTGCTGATAAGAGTGTCTTGAGTGGTTTCACCCTCTTTGCTGGTATCTCGCGCTATGGGTGTACCATCTTTTTGAGGTGTTACTGAATTAGTCATAAAACTATCTCTCGGTTACACTCAAAGAATATCGAATGAAGAAATACTCTATACCCAATTTAGGAATATAGATACGATTATCTATTTGAAATATTTAAATATTATTTATTTATCCATCTATTTTATATAAAGCCGTTGGTTGAGAGTTTATATGCCAGCATTCTCTTACAGCTTCCCTGCTATCCGTATGGAAAAAAGATATCAAAGAATTTAGAATTATCATGCGTAGAAGTCTCTGACCTCTGCAGAGAGAATGGTATATGGCTGCGCCATTTCATTTAAAGAAAATAGTACTAATCTAAATGATAGTTCGGAATTACCCCACAGAGGGAATGGCCATAATTGGGACTACAAAACACTCAAAAGTAACATCTCTGGGTGCATTTCTTGGCTGTGTGGCGGGAACCCTGTCGCATACACCGAATATCTTTGACTTATTGATATACAACAAGACTACATGGTTAGGGCGACAAGATTTGAACTTGCGATGCCTGAGAAATTTCCCCATTTTCTTACAGCTTTGCTCGAAGTCAAATTACTATCGGTTCTTTATCAAGATGTTGATTGTCTATGGGGTTAGGGAGATAGTAGGGCTCTAAATGATTAGAAGCGGAATATGAAAAAAATAACATCAGAAGCATTATGAAGGACCTGGGGCGCTATTCTCTTGCCATGGCTGTCTGCCTTTCCGCATTGGCGGGGTATGTTGATGCTATAGGTTTTCTTCAGCTTGGCGGGTATTTCGTTTCTTTCATGAGCGGCAACTCTACACGCCTTGTTGTAAGCTATATTGACGCGGATAAGCCTCATCTTATCCTTATTGCCGCGATCATTGTATTTTTTGTGTTGGGTGCCTTGCTCGGCACATTACTTAATCACAGCTTGAAGTCTAATAATCAGTTTTTCTTACTAACCTTTGTTAGCGGATTACTATTTGCTGCCGCCGCCTTTAGTGAATGTGGATTTGACTATATAGCAGTTGTATTGATGACGATGGCTATGGGTGCAGAAAATATTACGTTTCAGCGTGATGGTGATATTGCGATTGGTTTGACCTATATGACCGGTACATTAGTAAAATTAGGTCAGCACATAGCTTTTGCATTTCTAGGCCGCGATCAATTTGGATGGGTACCCTACCTCTTACTTTGGGCAGGTTTGATCAGTGGGGGTGCGGCAGGCGTTGTTTCCTTTAAGTTGATTGCGCTGCATAGCTTGTGGATAGCGGCATTATGGGCAGGACTGATTGCGCTACTCTTTACGCCAAGAATACTGTCTGAGAACGAGCGCCAGAAGTAGGGACAGGCACTTAATAATAACTCTTCTTGCCTATGCCTGCGTTTTGATTCTGTGTTAATTGTTCAGCAGTTTAAGGATAATGAACCAGGCCCTTCACAATCGCCGGACTAAGAATCGATTGAATTATAATAATCCAAACGACTTCTTGGCTGTGTGGCGGGAAGCCTGCCGTACACAGCGAATATCTTTGACTTATTGATATACAACAAGACTTAATGGTCGGGGCGACAAGATTTGAACTTGCGACCCCCAGTCCCCCAGACTGATGCGCTACCAGGCTGCGCTACGCCCCGACACTGGGCAGACTCATAAAGAAAATGTGCTGATCAAGCAATAGCTTTGTAATAGGGCCACTAATTTAGCGGGCACACATGTTTTAAGCGCTATAACATTAAGAAATATATGGTTATTAAGACTTGCATAATAATTGAATCCAGTGAGGATTTCACGAAATCTTCACAATTAATAGAAGAAAATACGTGTATTATCTTCTTATTGCAGGAGGATAATATGACTGACCATGAATTATCGACCGATACTCAGACAAAAAATAAAAAATCCTTAGCCATTGTGCGCGCTTGGGAACTGATGGTTAACAATTATGCTTACGGATATAACCATGAATTTGATGAAAAGACACTCCCATATGAAGAGGGAAGAGATTTTTGTAAGCGGATGACAGCCGAAAGCCATCCTGAAGTTATGGAGCTTTATAATAAGACATGCAGTAAAAAAGGGTGGAAGCCCAAACCCGTTTATATTTTAGATTTCGGCGCCTCTGATGAACTTAGACATATCACTGATATCGATATAGGAAAGCTTCCTAATGCTTTTGCTCTTAAGGGCATTCCTGCGATATTCATGTTAAAATCCCTTGTAGACAAAGCAACGCCCGAAGAAACTTGTTTGGTTATGATGCATGAAAATCGTCACCTAACTTTATCACAGACTTTGGGAATGATAGGCATAGCTGAATCGGTTTCAATTCCTTTGCGTAAATACATCGAATATCCTTCTATATTAGCTTTGTATCATAATCATCAATATGAGGGTACTATAGCAGCGGCGGTAGCGGCTCGTATAATTAACTTTGCTATTATTATGAGAACTGCAGGGCGATATGCAGAGCAAGATTCTGACAAGCATGCTGCGCAGAATGTGGGGCCAGAAATTGCCCTTAGCGCTGTAAATAGTCTCAAAGAAGATTTGCTGCCGGCATACCGTAAAGGCAATTTGGACCCTTCGCCTGATAATAGATTTTATACACCTCTTACCGATAATGAGAAAAAAGCTTCGTGGGTCTTGGGCAAATTGAGATCTCTTACCCATCGGATAGATCCGCATCCGCCGTTGGAAAAGCGACTTGCAGCAATACTAAAAACCGCTGAATCAGAGCAAGAGCCGAAACAGAATTCTAAAGGCGGCAAAAGGCGATAAGAGTTTTATCTTTTAGTGTTATTTCAAGGCGTTATGTCCCGCATAAAACGCCTGTTTCCCAAGCTGTTCTTCGATGCGCAGGAGCTCGTTATACTTGGCAATACGGTCTGAGCGCGAGAGTGAGCCGGTCTTTATCTGGCCTGAATGGGTGGCGACCGCGATATGGGCGATGGTGGTATCTTCGGTTTCGCCGGAGCGGTGCGAGAGAATCGAGCGGTAACCGGCTTTATGGGCTAGTTCCACAGCTTGCAGTGTTTCAGTGAGGGTGCCGATCTGGTTGACCTTCACCAAAATAGCGTTAGCAAGGCCTTTTTCGATGCCGTCACCAAGGATTTTTGGGTTGGTGACAAATAGATCGTCGCCTACCAACTGGATTTTATCACCCAGTTTATCGGTAATGGATTTCCAGCCTTTATGGTCGTCTTCAGCCATGGCGTCTTCAATGGAGACGATGGGGAAGCGCTTGATGAGGGCTTCGTAATATTTAATAAGCCCTTCGGAATCGAGCTTCTTGCCTTCGCCTGTAAGGTTATATTTGCCTTTGCTGTGGAATTCGCTCGATGCGGAATCAAGCGCTAGCACTACGTCATCACCGGCTTTGTAACCAGCGGCACGGATGGCTTTCATGATGTAAGACAATGCTTCATCGGCGCTTGCCAGATTGGGGGCAAAACCGCCTTCGTCACCGACATTGGTATTCAGGTGCGCGTCGGAGAGTTGTTTTTTGAGCGCCTGGAAGATTTCGCAGCCCATGCGTATGGCATGGCTTACCGATTCTGCGCCCACCGGCATGATCATGAATTCCTGAATATCGATGGGGTTATCTGCATGGGCGCCGCCATTGATGATGTTCATCATCGGCACGGGCAGAGTATAAGTATTCACACCGCCCAGGTAGCGGTATAGCGGGGGATAGGCGCTTTCAGCAGCGGCCTTTGCAACTGCGAGCGACACGCCCAGTATGGCATTGGCGCCTAAGCGGGCTTTGTTGTCTGTGCCGTCGAGCGCAATCATGGTGGCGTCGATTTTCGCTTGTTCGGTGGCGTTCAGGCCAAGCAATGCATCGGAAATTTCATTATTCACAGCGGATACGGCTTTTAAAACACCCTTGCCGCCGAAACGCTTTTTATCACCGTCGCGCAGTTCCAGCGCTTCGAGTGTGCCGGTGGATGCGCCTGAAGGCACGGCTGCGCGGCCTTTGAATCCACCGTCCAGCTCAACATCTACTTCAATAGTGGGGTTGCCGCGGCTATCGATGATTTCACGTGCATGGATGGAAAGTATCTCGGTCATTGTTTCGCTTTCGTAAGGTTGTCAAATTTTTGAAGGGTCGTAAGCAAGGCTTCCATATCGGCAAGCTTCACCATATTGGGGCCGTCGGAGGGCGCATTGTCCGGATCCTGATGGGTTTCCATGAACACGCCCGCAACGCCCACGGCAATGGCAGCACGCGCGAGTGGTGGCACAAAACGGCGATCGCCACCGGAGGATGTGCCCTGGCCGCCGGGTTGCTGCACGCTATGGGTCGCGTCAAAAATAATCGGGTAGCCGGTTTCGGCCATAATCGGCAGTGCGCGGAAGTCGGTGACCAGCGTATTATAGCCAAAGGATGCGCCGCGTTCCGTGAGCAGAATTTGTGAATTGCCGCCGGTTTCGATTTTATCAGCGACGTTTTTCATATCCCAAGGTGCCAGAAACTGGCCTTTCTTGACATTCACCACTTTACCGGTTTTAGCGGCGGCCAGCAGTAAATCAGTCTGGCGGCAGAGGAAGGCGGGGATTTGCAATATGTCGATGACTTCAGCAAGCTCGGCGCACTGCGCTTCCGTGTGGACGTCGGTCAGCACCGGGCAGCCGAAGGTTTTCTTCACTTCAGCAAAGACCGGCAGCGAATTTTTTAGCCCCATGCCGCGCTGGCCTTTGAGGCTGGTGCGGTTGGCTTTGTCAAACGAGGTTTTATAGATGAACGGGATGCCAAGCTTTTTGGTGAGCGTGACGAGCTTTTCCGCCATCATCAGCGCGTGATCGCGCGATTCCATCTGGCAGGGACCAGCGATGAGGACGAAGGGCAGGTCGTTGCCGAAGGTGACGTTGCCGGTGGTGATGTGTTTGGCAGTAGTAATCATAACGCATTCATTCATTATAAATTTCAATGAGATACATTGGCATAAGCAGTCGTTTAATCATTGAAGTTAATCACTTAAGTCATTCTTAAGGAAATTACAATATATTAAGAGGTAATGGCAAACAGAACATACAATAAGGAGCATAAAGTTTCCTTTTGCATAACCTGCAAAGGGCGCCTTTTCCAGCTTCAGGAAACTCTGCCTGTAAATTTAGCCCGTAATGCCGATTATCCTCATACGGAATGTCATTCTGGATTATGACAGCCAGGATGGATTGGAAACGTGGGTTAAGGAGAATTATCAAGCAGAAATAGAGTCAGGCAAAATACGATACGTTAAACATGAGCCTGCACCTTATTTTAAGATGGCGCATGCTAAAAATATGGCTCACCGCGCTGCCACTGGTGATATACTCTGTAACTTAGATGCTGATAATCTCACTGGCGAAGGATTTGCAGCATGGCTCAATAAAGA
>JABDAT010000016.1 GCA_013288985.1 Alphaproteobacteria bacterium | reverse complement strand
TTTGCTGGCAAGCGGATACATCAGCAGCTTCACCAATACGGTAAGCAGCAAAATGGCGATGCCGAAATTGCCGACCAGCGCATGGAAATAATTAAGCGTCAGGAAAATAGGCTTGGTAAGAAAATAGAACATGCCGAAATCAACTGCGCGATCAAAAAGCGGAATATGATTATTCGTCGCATAGCTGTCGAGGATGGCCAGCTCCTTAGCGCCGGCAAAAAACTGCAGAGTCGTTTCATTTTCCGGCTGGCTTAAATAATCCGCCTGGTAATGATTCTGGCTTTTGCGCTCGTAATAGCTGAAATGGGCATTGAAGGATTCGGCGGGAGGGATGATGGCGGAAAGCCAGTATTTATCGGATATGCCGAGCCAGCCGGATTCGGATTGAAAGACTTTGTCTTTTTCTTCCGTAAGCGTCTTATAGGATAATTCCTGCAGCGTATTATCAAACACGCCTACCGGGCCTTCATGCGAAATGCCCAGCGCCGGATGTTTCTTCACATCGTATACGCGGTTGATATAGGCATAGCTTTGCAAGGTGACCGGCTTGCCGTCGGCGTCTTTTGCCGACTGAGTGAGTGCAAACATATATTTGTCATCAAGCGCAATTTTGACGCTGAAGGTTACGCCGTCTTCATTGGTCCATGACAGGGTGATGGGATGGACGGGGGTAAGCGCTTCATCTTCCGTAGACCATACGGTTTCGGGTGAAGGCAGTTTTATCGTCTTATTATCCGATACCCAGCCGAATTCGGCGAAATAGCCGTCATTATTGCCTGCGGGCGAAAACAGCACGACTTCGGGGCTTTGCGGATCAAGCGTATCGCGGTAGCGCGCCAGAGTGAGATCATCAAGGCGCAGGCCTTTAAGCGCGATGGAGCCGTGCAGATTATCAGAATGAATAGGTATGCGCGGCGACTCCGTCAGCAGATCAGCGCGCGATTTGGGAATCACGGCAACTTCGCTTTCGACTTCTTTCTGGTGCTGCGCTTCTTCCTGCGTCCGCGTCGCTATCGTCAGCGCCTCGGCTTTTTTGCGCGGTGCTTCAATAAAATACTGCCAGTAGGTGAGGATCAGCGTGGAAAGCACCAATGCAATAATAAGGTTATAGAGTTCCGAAGATTTTTTATTCATAGTGGTTCCAGTTATTGATGGGCCTTGCAAGGTACCGGGTCATAGGCTGCTTTGCTGAAAGGGTGGCAGCGGCAAATGCGTTTAATAGCGAGGATGGTTCCTGCGCCTGCGCCGTGCATTGCAATGGCATCTTGCGCATAGTCCGAGCAGGTGGGCGTAAAGCGGCACGCCATTGGCAGAAATGGCGACAGCAGGATTTTATAAAGACGGATAAGTATAAGGCAGGGGTGGCGCATGTGTATCTTATTCATTTCATCATATCAGCGAGGCGTTTTAGAGCATGTTTCATGTCGCGGATCAAGTCATCAAACGTGCCAACATGTGCGCCCGTGCGTCCGATGAATACATAGTCGCACCCGCCTAACGCCAACTCCGGCACCAGTTTTTTCGCTGCCGCGCGCAGGCGGCGTTTCACGCGGTTGCGGATGACGGCGTTGCCAAGCGTTTTGGTGGCGGTGAATCCTATACGCACAGGTGAAACAGAAGGTTCATCCTCTGCGCGCTTGCGCGACTGTATAACGAGCGAGGGCTTGACAAATTTTAAGCCGCTTTTGGCTGCGGCAACAAAATCGGCGCGGCGTTTTAATACTGTAATATCAGACAGTAACATGTTGGCCTCCACCTGACAGGTGGCGTTTAAGCCGAAAGACGCTTGCGTCCTTTGGAGCGGCGTGACGCAATCACTTTGCGGCCACCCACTGTTGCCATACGCGAGCGGAATCCATGACGGCGTTTGCGGACGATTTTGCTCGGCTGGTAGGTGCGTTTCATGGCGGTGTTCCTTACACTTTAGTCTTAAGAGGCGCGATGTATAATGCGGCTGCGCGCAAATGTCAATCAACCTTGAACGTTAAAATGGTGTGCATCGGTGGTATTGCAGCAACATATATATAATTGTAATATTATACAATATGTTAATAATATTTCCTGCTGATACAGGTATAGGTTTTTATAGACAATTCTATCTATTGTTAGCGGTTTATTAGTAGACAAAGTTTATAGTAAGTGCGTATCGGGATGGTTTCCGGTAAGTGGCCTATCCTGTAATTTAATATAATAATTAGTACGTAACGATGTTTTCTTACATCCGCTGGTTCTCCGGCATCAGTTTTGTGCTTGTTGTGCTCGCCGCCATTCTGGCGGGGCGTTCTTTCAAAGAAATCGCCTCGCACGATCTGGTGGCGATCGTCGACAGTAATAATACTTCGCTTGTGCAGGGGTTCATTAACACGACCTGGAAAAATTACCGCGATCAGATGAAATCGGGCATTGAGCTTTACCAGCGCTTTCATGCATCGGGCGTGCCGGTGGCGCAGTGGAAGAATTACAAAGGCTACCAGGAGATGGTGGACGCGCTTGATAATTTCAGCCGCGGGGTATTTAAGCATTTTGAAGACATGCCCATTGTCGAAGTGAGTATTTATACTACCGACGGGGTGCGGCTTATTTCTACCGATCAATCACGCATCGTATCGGCGCAGGGTGGCGGGTCCAGCCTGCTCAGTGCATCGCCGCCGCAAGCATCAAGGAGCGACGGCACTTTTGATAAAGCGCTCGCCCATGAACGATCAAGCGTAGTGCTTGAAAATCAGCCTTTTGTACAACCTGACGGCACCGCAGCCAAAGGAACATTGGTTAAAACGCTGGTGCCGATATTGCAGGATAATTTTGTGCCTGTTGTTATGGATTGCAACGCTGCGAGTGCTAACAAAGTTAAATGCTCCAATTCCGACACGAATGATAAAAGTTCAGTCGAAGCCGTGGTGGAGATTCGCTATGACATCAGCTCGCAGTGGAAGTTGCTTGATCTGTTTCAGCAGGTCAGCACCGGCGGCGTAATAGGAATATTTGTCGTAGTCATCGGGACGCTGCTGTTTACGTCCAACCGCGCGGAATCGATTATCGCCAAGCAGCATGAAACCAATATTGAACTTGCCGCCCAGGCAGCAAGCGCGCAGGCGGAAAACCGCGATAAGTCGCAATTCCTTGCCAATGTGAGCCATGAGCTGCGCACGCCGCTTAATGCCATTATCGGGTTCTCGGAATTTATCAAATCAGAGCGCTCCGGGCCCATCGGCAATGACAAATACGGCGAATACATCAAGGATATTCATGGCTCCGGCGTGCATCTGCTCAGCCTCATCAACGATATTCTCGATTACTCTAAAGCCGAAGCCGATAAGCTGGAGCTGGAAATCAGCGAAGTGGATGCCACCAAGGCAGTGAAAAACTGCATGCGCCTAGTCAGTCCGCGTGCAGAAGCCGCGCAAGTTGAGCTTGTGGAGGAAATACCGCGCGAGCATTTCATTCTCAAAACAGACGCCAAGAAACTCAAGCAGGTTATGCTCAATCTGCTTTCCAATGCCGTTAAATTCACCCCTTCCGGCGGCTCGGTGACGGTAACGATGTGGCAGAATGTGCTTGATAAATCCCTGTCTCTTGAAGTGCGCGATACCGGCATCGGCATTGCGCCCAAAGATATTTCACGCGCCATGGCGCCCTTTGGCCAGGTGGACAATACGCTCAGCCGCAAATATGAAGGCACCGGCCTGGGCCTGCCGCTCACGCGCAAATTTGTTGAGATCATGGGCGGAACGTTTAATATTCAGAGTGAAGTAGGCGTGGGTACGGTGATTACCATCACCCTGCCGGAAAAAGCAGAAGGCAAGGCGGCGTTACCCAGCCCCGATGCCCCAACGGAAGGCGATGCATGAAATCCGGCATAGTTCGTCGCAAGACCATAGTGGATATTGTGAACCTTAAAAAAGTCTCACCTGTTGTGGCGCTTACTGCCTATACGGGGCCTGTTGCGTGCATGCTGGATAAGCATGTGGATATATTATTGGTAGGCGATTCGCTCGGCATGGTGGTCTACGGTATGGAGAGTACATTGCCGGTCACATTGGACATGATGATTGCGCATGGGCGCGCGGTGGTGAACGCTTCGCAGTCGGCCTGCGTGGTGGTGGACATGCCGTTTGGCAGCACGCAAGCGTCACCCGAATCAGCATTCAATGCCTGTGCGCGCGTGCTTAAAGAAACCGGCTGTCAGGCAGTGAAAATCGAAGGCGGTGCCGAGATGGCGGAAACTATCGCGTTTCTCCAGCAGCGCGCCATTCCGGTGATGGGGCATGTGGCGCTGATGCCGCAGCATGTGCATGCGCTGGGCGGCTATCACTATCAGGGCCGCACTAAAAAGGAACGCCAGAAAATTATGAAAGACGCCATTGCGGTGGAAAAAGCCGGTGCGTTTGCCGTAGTGCTTGAATGTGTGGAGGAAAGCCTGGCGCGTGAGATCACGGCGGAATTATCCATTCCCACTATTGGCATTGGCGCTTCGCCAACATGCGACGGCCAGGTGCTGGTGGTGGACGATATGATAGGGCTTACGCCGGCAACGCCGCGTTTTGTGAAACGCTACGCCGAGGTGGGTGCGGTGATTGAGCAGGCGGCAGCGCATTATGCCAAAGAAGTACGCGCACGTAAATTCCCCGGCGCAGCGCATGTGTTTAACAAACCCAAGAATTAAGGAGTTTAGCCATGTTCCTTGATGATCTCGACCCACCCAAAAAAACGGAAAAAACCTACAAGAAGTTAGATACGCTCTCTGTTGATGGATTGCAGAACTATATCAAAGAGCTGGAATCTGAAATCATGCGCACCAAAGAAGAAATAAACCGCCGCGGCTCTGCGCGCAATAAGGCAGAAGCGGTGTTTGGGAAAAAGGAATAGGGAGTGATAGATACCCGGGTCAAACCCGAGTCTGACACTTGATATAGCATTAATACGGTGTCATGCTTGGGCTTGACCCAAGCATCCATCGAATAACTATGACAAGTTATTACGTTTACATCATGACAAATATACCGTTTGGCACGCTCTATATAGGCGTAACGTCTAATCTGGTGAAACGTGTGCATGAACATCAAAATGATTTGGCAGATGGGTTTACGCGCACATATCAATTGCATCGCTTAGTCTATTTTGAAGAGACCGATTATGTACAGGCCGCATTACAGCGGGAGAAAAATATGAAGCATTGGAAACGGGACTGGAAGATAGATCTTATTAATAAGTATAATCCCGAGTGGAAGGATTTATCGGCAGATATTGGATTATGATGGATACCCGGGTCGAGCCCGGGTATGACACTATATAAAGTAATATGACGCTTACTGCCTGTAGCCGTTTCCAAGCTAATTACGATATTTAGGCGGTGCACTTGTAATTTGTTTAACTGCTTTTGCAGCATAAGTATCCGCTGCCTGCAGTGCCATATCGCGCAGAAGGTTAAGCCGCCGCGTGTCAGGATTTCTTACTAACTGTCCTACTTCTTCCAAATCTTGTAATTGTTCAAAAAATGACTTCTGGATTTGCAGTAAGGTAGGTTTATTGCCGATATCTTCAGCCGTATGGCCGTGAATATTTTTGATCGATGCATCTGCGTAGTGGCTTTCAAGGATTTTTATGATAGTTGCGTAACGATCATTGGGATTGGCAGGATTGTGAAATGCTTTTGCATACATTAATGCCGTTTGGCCCTGGTTATCACACAAATTAACATCGGCATTATTGTCTAATAATAATTGTATGATGCTGCTATTGCCCCTCATGACGATAGACCACATTAATGGAGTCTGTCCAAACTGGTCTTGTACATTGGGATCTGCGCGGCCTTGCAAAAGTTTGGATATTATTTGGGGATTGGCATCGTGGCGCGCGGCCATTATATGCAAGGGATAAAATCCAGACGATGCAGGCTCATTAGGGTTAACACCGCCTTTGAGAAGCAATTCTATAGTATTGGCTACTTTTTGCATGCTTTCTCTCATATTAAACAATACAAATAATATGAGATTGCATCCCAATGCATCTTTTACGTGTGGATCGCCGCCTGCGGTTATATAGCGATTTATGGCCTCTAAATCCGGCCTGTTAAAAATTTCTGGTATGTCTTTTTGTGTATTCATAACAGAACTTTACATATTTATTATTTAACAATAGTAAATATAGGCTCTACGCCCGAAAATAATTAAAAATCTTCTCCGCCACTTTCTTATTAATACCCTCCACTTTCTGCAGCTCATCTAGTGTCGCCGCTTCCACGCCTTTGCTTGATCCGAAATGATGCAGCAGTGAGCGTTTACGCGATGCTCCGATGCCGGGAATTTGGTCAAGTGCCGATTCACGTATGGCATTGGAGCGTTTGATGCGGTGGGAACCGATGGCGAAGCGGTGCGCTTCATCGCGCAGGCGCTGCAGGTAATGCAGTACCGCGTGGTTGGGCTCCAGCTGGAAAGGTTCCTTGCCGGGAAGAAACAGCCATTCGCGTCCGGCGTTGCGGTCGGGGCCTTTGGCGATGGCCGCATAACATAAACCTGTTACTCCGAGATCAGCAAAGACTTGCGTGGTGACCGATAGCTGACCGGCACCGCCGTCTATCAGCACCAGATCCGGCCACATCTCGCTGCGCGTCGGGTCTTCTTTCTGCAGGCGCATGAAACGGCGCGTGAGTACTTCGCGCAACATCGCGTAATCGTCACCCGGTGTGAGTTCAGTGCTGCGTATATTGAAACGGCGGTAATGTTTTTTCTCAAAGCCCTGCGGGCCGGCGCATATCATCGCACCCACCATATGCGTGCCCGCGATATGACTGTTGTCATAGACTTCGATGCGGTTAGGTGTTGAGCTCATGTTGAATAATTCGCCGACTTTTTCCATCATCAGCGTATGGGTGGCATGTTCGGATAAATGACGCACCAACGCTTCGCGCGCATTCTGCATCGCACGCTCCATAACCTCTCTTTTTTCTCCGCGCTGGGGAAAAATTATTTCCACCCTGCCGCCGCTTTGCAAGGTAAGCGCCGATTCAAGCGCGGAAATTTCCGGCAGCTCATGACTGCTGATGAGCATTTGCGGCGCGGGGTGGGAGAGATAAAATTGCCCGATGAAGGCGGTGAGTATTTCGGCATCGGAACTTTCCGCGCTATGCGAAGGGAAATAGGATTTATTGCCGAAATTCTGGCCGTTGCGGAAGAAGAATACCTGAATGCAGGATTTATCGCCTTCGCGGTAGAGCGCTATGACGTCGGCATTCTGCAGCGTGCCGGCAATCACATTCTGCTCATGCTGTATGCGCGTGAGCGCGGCAATGCGATCGCGGAGCCCGGCGGCTTTCTCATACTGCATATCTTCGCTCGCCTGTTTCATCAGCTCCGCGAAATTCTCCTGCACTTCACGGCTTTTTCCCGAAAGAAAACGTTTGGCTTGCAGCACCAGCTCGCCGTATTCCTCTTGGCTTACGTAGCGCACGCATGGGGCGGAGCAGCGTTTGATCTGATATTGCAGGCACGGGCGCAGGCGGCTTTTAAAAACAGCATCGGAGCAGGGGCGCAGCAGAAACACTTTCTGCAAGATGGCAAGCGTTTCATTGACAGCACCCGCAGATGCGAAGGGCCCGAAGTAATCGCCCTTCTTATCGCGCGCACCGCGATGTTTGGTAATTTGCGGAAATTCGTGATCGCCTGTGAGCAATATGAACGGAAATGATTTATCGTCGCGCAGTAAAATATTATAGCGCGGCTTCAGTTTCTGGATGAGGTTGGCTTCAAGCAGAAATGCTTCCGCTTCAGTATCCGTGGTGACAATTTCAAGGCTGCGCGTAAGCGTAATCATTTTCATGATGCGCGTGGAAAGCCCCGACGCACTCACATAATTGCTCACGCGGTTTTTTAAATTCTTGGCTTTGCCGACATAAAGCGCGTTGCCGTCAGCGCCCAGCATGCGGTAAACGCCAGGCCCCTGGGGCATGTCTTTTAAATATTCGCGAATGATCTCTGCGCCTGGTTTTTCAGTCATGATGGTAGATGTTTTCTATCCGATAAATATTTCTGATAATAACGTATTTTTGGGGCTAGCCATAGTCTATCGCAATTCATCCACTGAACCTGTGGATAACTTTGTGGAAAACCGCTTTCTGCAAATAGTTTTACTACGCATATTGTGGCTTTAATAAGGATTGCCTAATTATTAGGCAATAAATAACTTATTGTTTTATATGAATTTTGCGAAATGGTCTTCCCCTTAAGAACGTCTTATTTAGAGAATGTTGGATTTCTGCCACTTTTTAATATCACTGTGAACAAACTGATTCTAAGTGGAACAGAAAAAACACCGGCGTCAACTCTTTTTTATGGGAAATTTATGGGCAAAAATTAAATCGTTTTACTTCAAGCCTCTGCTGTTTATTTGCTCTTTATAATTCGTTTCCCAAATGACGTAAAATTCCTTAAAAGGAAAATATAAAAATTGAATGTGCATGATTTATGACTGATGCGAAAGCGGTGTTGATTACAGGTGGGGCAAAGCGAGTGGGTGCGGCATTGTCGCGCAACTTTGCTCGGCATGGTTATGATGTAGCGCTCCATTATAACACGTCAAAAGCAGAAGCGCTCGCGCTTAAAACTGAAATCGAATCTCTGGGGCGGCGCTGTGAATTAGTGTGTCATGATCTAAGTGACGTTAGCGGCATGCCGGAACTGATGACGCAACTAAAGGATAGGATGCCGCATTGCGGCGCGCTTATTAATAACGCGTCTATATTTGAACCATCCACCTTGCTGGAAACGGATGAAGCATTTCTTGATCGCCAATTCGCTGTAAATTTTAAAGCGCCGTTTTTTCTGACCCAGGCTTTTGCAAAAACCTTTGGCAAGGGATCGGTAGTGAATATTTTAGACACCGACATCGTGCAGACGCAGGGCAGTCATATTGCTTATCTGTTGTCGAAGAAAACTTTGGCGGAATTTACCTGCATGGCAGCGCGTGCATTGGGGCCTGCCGTGCGCGTCAATGCAGTGAGCCCTGGGGGCATATTGCCTTCCGATGCGCAGGACAAGCTCTATATAGACAAGCTTCCGGACAAGCTCCCTCTTGGAAAAATCGCCGCATTGGAGGATTTGGTGGAATCTGTGCGCTGGTTGTGTGAGAATGCGAGCGTTACTGGCCAGATAATGTTTGTCGATGGCGGCCAGCATCTATTATAGAGACACTATGTTCATTTTGAAAATAAAAAATCTGCAGGCCTTGACGGTGCTGGGCATTTATGACTGGGAAAAAGAATCCAAACGCCTGGTGATACTTAATATTGAAATGCATGTGGTGGATTATAAGGCCGGCGATACCGATACTATAAAAGATGCAATCGATTACAGTCTGATTGAGCAGAGCATAGTGCAGCGATTGGAAACGGCTTCCTATCATCTGCTTGAACGGCTGGTGAAAGATATTGCCCAATGTATTTTGTCGCTCGATGCGCGCATTGCCAAAGTATCTGTTGAAGCAGATAAGCCCGGAGCGTTACGCCAGGCCGATTCAGTATCAGTTTCGCTGACATTAGATCGCAAGTCTTTAGCGTAAGTAGCGTTTCGCAATAGGTTCTGTTATATCTGCTAAAGATAGTAACTGCGCAAAGAACCCATGCACAATTTCTCACATCTTCCCATTATCTTAGTGTTGCTTGCAGCGGCCGTGCTGATTGTAGCGTTGTTTCGCAAGCTGCATGTGAGCCCCGTGCTGGGCTATCTGGTTGCGGGCGCTGCCATTGGGCCGGGCGGTGTTAATATTGTTACCGATGTACAGGGCACCAGCGCCATTGCTGAATTCGGCGTCGTGTTTTTACTGTTCATTATCGGGTTAGAGCTTTCCTGGGAACGCCTCCATGCAATACGCAAGCAGGCGTTTGCCGTCGGCATACTTCAGGTCGTGATAACGGCTGTATTTTTTGCGGTGATATTGCGCATGTCAGGCATTGCGATTGAAACTGCTATTATTATGGGCGGAGGATTTGCGCTTTCCTCCACGGCGCTGGTCTTGCAGTTGATTGCCGAGACGAATCAAAAAGCGTCACAGCTGGGCAGGCTTTCGCTTGCCGTGCTGCTGGTGCAGGATTTAGCCGTTGTACCGCTGCTCGTGCTGGTTCCGGCGCTCGCACATAATTCGCAGTCGCTACCCATGGAATTGTTGATAGTGGGTGCCAAGGCATCGATAGCATTGGTGATCATACTCGTTGCCGGACGGGTGTTGCTGCGCCCGCTTTACCGCATTGTCGCATCACTCGATAATCCTGAAATTTTCACGGCGCTTACTTTATTAGTGGTATTGGGCACAGGGTGGCTCACTTATCAGGCCGGTCTATCGCTTGCGCTTGGCGCGTTCATGGCCGGGCTCTTAATGGCGGAGACCGAATACCGCCATCATGTTGAAGCTGATGTAATGCCGTATAAAGGGCTTTTCCTTGGGTTGTTTTTCATGGTTGTGGGCATGAAGGTCGATCCGCAAATATTATTGCAGCATTTCCCGGTCATCATAGGCTCCGCGCTTTTGATTATGGCGGTGAAAGGCTTTATCCTTTTTATCCTGTGCCGCCTGTTCGGCTTCAGCATGGCGATTTCTTCGCAGGCGGGATTGCTGCTTTCCCAGGGCGGCGAATTTGCCTTCATCCTGTTTGGCCTGGCGGCGGAAAATAATTTCATTGCCGGCAACACAACGCAAATGCTCATCATTATTGTAACGGTAACGATGGCGATTACTCCGTTTGCTTCACTCATCGGCCGCTGGCTGACCAGGCGGTGGGCTGCCCAGCATCATGCAAGCGCCGAAGAAGCGGCCAAAGAAATGAGCGACATGCGCGACCACGTGATCATATTGGGGTTTGGCCGCGTCGGGCAGACGGTGGCTAAATTGCTTTCGGCGGAAAATATCAATTACATTGCACTGGATATGCAGGCGGCCACCTCTTCGCAAGCCAAGAAAATCGGATTGCCGGTCTATTACGGCGATGGTTCGCGCCGCGAGGTGCTGCATGCGATTGGCGTGGAGCGCGCCAGCGCGGCGATTATCACGGTAAACGATCCTGCCGCTGCCGAGCGCATGGTGGTTTCCACTCGCGCATCGGCGCCGCGTTTGCCGATTATTGCCCGTGCCCATGATCTCAAGAATGTGCTGGCGCTGGAAGCGGCGGGCGCCAACGTGGCAGTGTCAGAGATGTTTGAATCAAGCCTGCAATTGGGCGGTGCACTCCTTAAATCCATTGGTGTTGCCGATCATGAAATATTGCGCATCATCGAAATTTTCCGCGATCGCGACTATGCGCTGGCGCGCGGCACACTGGATGTAAAGCCGGAAGAACACCAGACGCCTTACGGCAAAATGCTTGCATTTCAGAGCGGCGTGGTGACGGGTGCGGTGTTGAAGGGGAAGGCGGAGTGAAGGTAGGCGCGAGGAGCTAGGAGCTAAGTAACGTTGTTGCGTAGCTGTTTTCCGTCATCCCGGAAAGCGAGCCAGCAGACGAGCTTGTCTGGTTTTGTCATGCCGCACTCGTTGCGGCATGACTTGCCGTGCGAGAGGCTTATACCCACGGCAGGCCTTGTATGCCTACTCATCTTTCCTGCACATGACAGAGGGTGGAAGGCTTCTTGTAGCGTGATGGCTAAGGCCCTGTACTCTTTGCATGAGGTCCCGGCCTGCGCCGGGATGACGATAAGGAATATTTATTATATTGATAAATAATAATACTTTTTCAATATGTGGCAGCGCCACTTCTTCCATTTACATCCCCCGCCATCCCTGTTATAAGGCGCGACCCTTTGAGAGTGCTGGCCATGTGTGACCCGTGTGGTGAGCGGCAGAGGGGATTATAACAGTTGAAACGGATCATATGAAAATTTTATCGTGCAATAGCAATCCAGGTCTTGCTGAAGCGATGGGGGCCTACTTAGGCGTTCCCCTGACACGCGCCACGGTGCGCCGGTTTCCTGACATGGAAATCTTTGTCGAGATTCATGAAAATGTGCGCGGCGAAGACGTATTCGTCGTGCAGTCCACGTCCTATCCCGCGAACGATCATATTATGGAACTGCTGGTGTCGCTCGATGCTTTGCGCCGCGCGTCGGCCAAGCGCATTACTGCGGTGATTCCTTATTTCGGCTATGCCCGCCAGGACAGAAAACCAGGACCGCGCACGCCGATTTCCGCTAAACTGGTTGCCAATATCATTACTTCCGCCGGTGCCGACCGCGTGCTGACGGTGGATTTGCATGCCGGCCAGATACAGGGCTTTTTTGATATTCCGCTCGATCATTTATATGCGGCGCCCGTTATAGTGTCGGATATTAAGGCCAATTATAAAGAGAAGAATGTCGTCATCGTATCGCCCGACGTAGGCGGCGTGGTGCGTGCGCGCGCGCTAGCCAAACGCCTGGAAGCCGATCTTGCCATCGTCGACAAGCGCCGCGAACGCGCGAGCGTTTCCGAAGTGATGAACATCATCGGCGATATCGAAGGACGCCATTGTATTTTATACGATGACATCGTCGATTCCGCAGGCACGTTGTGCAACGCTGCCGAAGCGCTCATGAAGGGCGGCGCCGCATCCGTTGCCGCTTACGTGACGCACGGCGTGTTGTCGGGCAAGGCGGTGGAGCGCGTAACCAGCTCCGTGCTTACATCGCTGGTGATAACCGACAGTATCGCCACCACGGAGTCTATTAAAGTCGCGCGTAATATCCGCGTGATTTCTATTGCACCGCTGCTTGCTGAGGCGCTTCGCCGCATCAGTGAGGAGACCTCGGTGTCGAGTTTATTTGATTAAATATTAACGAAGGAGAAACCCCATGAAAGCTGCTGCAACACTTGAAGCTAAACCACGCGAAAATTCCGGCAAAGGTGCTGCGCGCGCCCTGCGCCGCGAAGGCAATATTCCTGCCATTTTATATGGCAACCAGCAGGATCCTGCCAAGATCGCCCTGCCGCTCAAAGAACTCACGCTCGAATATAAAAAAGGCGCGTTCTTCAATAAAATCGTCGATATCAAAGTGGAAGGCAAAGTGGTTCACGTATTGCCGCGCGATGTGCAGACGCATCCGGTAACCGACGTAATCGAACATGCCGATTTTCAGCGCGTGGAAAAAGACAGCATCATTCATGTGTTTGTGCCGGTGCGCGTGCTCAACCAGGAAAAATCGGTTGGTCTGAAACGCGGCGGCGTACTCAACCTTGTGCGTCACGAAATTGAATTGATCTGCACGCCGGATTCCATTCCTTCCGTCATTGAAGTGGATGTGCTTAATGTCGATATCGGCCATTCTGTGCATATCAATGATATCAAGCTGCCCGATAATGTGAAGACGGCTATTAAAGATCGCAACTTTACTGTGGTCACTGTTGCAGGCCGCAGCAAAGAGGAAGAAGATCGTCCTGTGGTGGCCGCTGCTGCAGCTACTGCGGAAGGCGCTGCTGCAGCTCCTGCTGCGGGTGCCGCTGCTCCTGCTGCCGGTGATGCCAAAGCCGCCGCTGCGAAACCAACCGCTGACGCGAAGAAGAAGTAGGGTGCCATGTGGCTCGTAGTTGGCCTCGGCAATCCGGGCAAGAAGTACGAGCATAACCGCCATAATCTGGGTTTCCTCGCAGTGGATGCCATTGCGGGGAAATACCACGCTTCGCCCTGGGCCAAGAAATTCAATGGGATGATATCTGAGGGGCGAGAGGCGAGAGGCGAGGAATGGCTCTATTTCCTTAAACCCCAGACCTTCATGAACCTGTCAGGCGAATCAGTTGCGGCTGCTGCGCGGTTTTATAAGATTCCGCCGGAAAAAATCCTGGTTTTTTACGATGAGCTGGATTTACTGCCGGGCAAATTACGCGTCAAACAAAGCGGGGGCAACGGCGGGCATAACGGCATCAAAAGCATTGACGCGCACATGGGTGACAACAGTTGGCGCATACGTTTAGGCATTGGCCATCCTGGCGATAAGGATCGGGTATCTGATTACGTGCTCAGCGATTTCAGCAAAGAAGAATGGCAGACACAGGAAAAAATGATCGATGCGGTTAAAGAAGCATTCCCTCTGCTTATTGAAAGTGATACAGCGGGATTCATGAATAAGGTGGCGCTCATCCTCAATCCTCCTCTACCCTCTATATTCCCTCCCCCCTTGCGGGGGAGGGGTAGGGAGGGGGGAGAAGATTCCACTTCTCAGGGCAAAGTTGATCATGCGCGTCAGCTGCGTAGTAATATGACGGATGCAGAAAAAAAACTCTGGTATCATTTGCGAAGAGAAAATATAGCGGGCTGCAAATTCCGTCGTCAGCATCCGCTTGGGCCCTATATTGTTGATTTCGTCTGTCTGGAAAAGAAACTTATTCTGGAAGTTGACGGATCGCAACATGCGGAAGTAATGATTGAAGATGCAAAGCGTACGGAATATCTCGCCCGTACAGGACATAAGGTCTTACGTTTCTGGAATAACGAGGTAATGGAAAATATGGAAGGGGTTTTGCAAAAAATAAGGATGGAACTGGAAGAAAGTTAGTTCTAGTCTGACCCCCCACCCTGACCCTCCCCCGCAAGGGGGGAGGGGAAAAGCAAAGGTTCCCGCAAGGGATATATTAACTTTAACTGTTGAGTAATTATGGGCTTTAATTGCGGTATCGTTGGTCTGCCCAATGTTGGTAAATCAACTTTGTTTAATGCGCTTCTTTCCACGCAGGCTGCGGAAGCTGCCAACTACCCGTTCTGCACGATTGAACCCAATGTCGGCCGCGTCGCCGTGCCGGATACGCGCATCACCACGCTTGCGCAGATTGCAAGCTCCGCCCAGATTATTCCCACGCAATTGGAGTTTGTCGACATTGCAGGGATTGTGCGCGGCGCCAGCAAAGGCGAGGGGCTTGGCAATCAGTTTTTGGCCCATATACGCGAAGTGGACGCCATCATCTATATGCTGCGCTGTTTTGAAGATGACGATATCACCCATGTCGAAGGGCGCATCGATCCGCTCTCTGATGCTGAGATTATTGAAACCGAACTGGTGCTTGCGGATCTGGAAAGCTTGGAGAAGCGCCTGCCGGCGTTGCAGAAAAAAGCCAAGGGCGATAAAGAGATCGCAGCCCAGATGGAAGTGATGGAGAAGCTGTTGAAGGTGGCCGCCGAGGGCAAACCGCTGCGCACCTATAAGCCGGTGGATGATAGCGAGCGCAAAATCGTCAAGAATATGCAGTGCCTGACCTCCAAACCGGTGCTCTATGTCTGCAATGTCGAAGAGGCGAGCGCGGCCACGGGCAACAAATTTTCCGAGATGGTTGCCAAAAAAGTGGATGCGCCGGTGATTGTGATTTCCGCCAAGATAGAATCGGAAGTGGCGCAACTGCCCAGCGAAGAAGACAAGGCGGAATTTCTCTCAGCGCTTGGCTTGAAGGAAACCGGTTTGGCACGCCTCATCCGCGCAGGCTACTCACTCCTCGATCTGATTACATTCTTTACCATCGGCCCGAAAGAAGCGCGCGCATGGACGGTTGCCCATAATGCTTACGCGCCCCAGGCGGCGGGTGCAATCCACACGGATTTTGAAAAAGGCTTTATCCGCGCTGAAACGATCGCCTATGCTGATTATGTAGCGTTTAAAGGTGAGCAGGGCGCCAAAGAGGCGGGAAAATTACGCCTTGAAGGAAAAGATTATGTTGTGCAGGATGGCGATGTGCTTCACTTCCGGTTTAATGTATAAGGATAACGTATGACGCGACCTCCTTCCGACGGGGTTCAACGCACGGCGCGTTGGGTGGTATTGGCTATCCTTGGCTACGCTCTGTTCCATGTGTCGTACGGTATGTATTCGCAGTCTAAGGCGCCCATTTCTGCAGGTGCACAACCTCTGGCGGGTGCAGCGCAGACAAAAGATTGCGCACCTCTACCCAGCAATCCGCTTAAAGACCTCTCTATCTTTGCAATGCCGCTTTTGCCGACATCTGTGCCTGCCATACAGATCGAAGATATCAAAGAAGGCATCGGCGTGCCTGCCATGTGCGGCCAGCATGCAATAGTGAAATATGAATATGCGGTAAAGGGCGGCTCTGTCATTTTCAGCAATCTCACGGGCAAAAAAACGCAGGACATTGTGCTTGGCGGCAATGCAACCCTTCCAGGGTTTGAGCGCGGCCTCATCGGTATGAAGCCAGGTGGCGAGCGCCGCATGCTTATTCCAGCATCGCTTGCATTTGGCGCGGTAAAAGATGTGCATGCGCTGCAGGATAATGTGCAGTTTAAGCTCTCAGACATATCCGATATTAAAAGTAAAAATATCTTGGCCAAAGCATCGCTGGTTGCAGTGTCTCCTGGCCTGCCGCAATCGGTGATGCCGATGCGTGTTGTCGATCATAATGTTGGCCAGGGATTGCGGGCGCAATGCGGCGATAAAGTGTCAATCGATATGACGCTCTGGAAAGTAGATGGCACTCCCTTATTTTCCACGCTTGATAGCGGCACTCCGATTTCTTTTGTCATTGGGGCATCACAAATGCCTTATGGCATAGAAGAAGGCGTCATCGGCATGATGGAAACCGGGCAGCGCATGCTGATCGTGCCGCCCAGCTATATGACGCCGCTGGCTCTCTCCTCCGGTAATAAAATGCCCTTTGCGGCAGCCGTTCCCGCCAATGAAGTTGTGCTGGTTGCTTTGGATTTGCGGCAGGTAGGCGATGCGCTGGCAAAACCTGCGCCGTAATTTGTTATCGTGACCTTGCCAGTGTTGATGTCTTGCCTTATGAATAGAGGCAGCAGTATTCCACATTCTATTAAATAAGGATTTCCATGCCTTTTCTCGCCTCGCGCCTTGCCCGCATAAAACCCTCGCCGACGATTGCAGTCACCACCAAAGCGGCGGAACTCAAAGCTTCGGGCAAGGACATAATCGGCCTTGGCGCCGGCGAGCCGGATTTTGATACGCCCGAACATATCAAGCAGGCGGCAATCGATGCCATTAAGCGCGGCGAAACGAAATATACTCCTGTGGGCGGCACGGCAGCGCTTAAGAAAGCGATATGCGATAAGTTCAAACGCGAAAACGGACTCGAATACGCCCCCAATCAGATTGTGGTAGGCGGCGGCGCCAAGCAGGTGATTTTCAATGCATTGCTTGCCACACTCGATGACGGCGATGAAGTCATTATCCCGGCGCCTTACTGGGTATCCTATCCCGATATTGTGGCCTTTGCCGGCGGTACGCCTGTGACGGTCACCTGCCCTGAATCACAAGGATTCAAACTGCTTCCAGCCGATTTGGAAAAAGCCATTACGAAAAAAACCAAATGGCTGATTCTCAATTCGCCATCCAACCCTACCGGTGCTGCCTATACGGAAAAGGAATTACAAGCTATTGCCGACGTGCTGCTTGCGCACCCGCATGTGCATGTGATTGCCGATGATATTTATGAGCATCTGGCTTATGACGGGTTTCAGTTCCGCACACTTGCCCAAGTGGAGCCCAAGCTCTATGCGCGCGTACTTACGGTAAACGGCGTCTCTAAAGCATTTTCCATGACAGGCTGGCGCATCGGTTACGGCGCCGGTGAGAAATCGCTCATTACGGCGATTACCGATATCCAGTCGCAAAGCACATCCAATCCCTGCTCTGTCAGTCAGGCGGCTTCGGTTGCCGCGCTTAACGGGCCGCTTGCGTTTATGACGCCGTGGCTGGCTTCGTTCACCAAGCGCCGCAATGATGTCGTTGCCGCACTTAATACAGTTCCAGGTATTACCTGTTCTACTCCTGCTGGTGCATTTTATGTTTTTCCTGACTGCTCCGGGTTATTCGGCCGCAAAACGCCGCAAGGCAAAGTGATTAATGACAGCATCGCTTTCTGCGAGTATCTGCTTGAAGATGCGTTGGTGGCGGCAGTTGCCGGAAGCGCCTTCGGATTGGAAGGCTATTTCCGCATATCTTACGCGACATCGGATGCACTGCTTGAAAAAGCCTGCGCACGCATCAAAGAAGCCTGTGAGAAGCTGAAGTAACCTGAATTGTAAATTATCAGTAATCCTAACACTTTGGATTACCTCCCCTAGACGGGGGGGTCGACGCGCCGAAGGTGCGGCGGGAGGGGGTGGTGACGAGCACAATATACCCCCCACCCTAACCCTCCCCCACAAGGGGGGAGGGAATCCAGAGAGAATATATTTATAACTGAAGCTGAAATAAAAAAAAGCCGGACCAAAGGGAGTTATGGTCCGGCTAAAGTTTAACAGGGAGGCTTTCGCCGGGGAGCCGTAGCTCGACCAGACGACCGGGCATTTCACCCGGATGGTCTTAAAGCGTGAACCTCAAGACATAAATTAACCACCGAAGGTGACTAATTATTAAGTTAACTATAGGCTTGCATGGGTGGGTGAACCAGAGCGATTCCGCGAGGTTAGCTATGCAATAAACGCATGGATAAAAGCATTATTTAATATATTGATGCGTTTTTTGGAATATCTTGCCAAGGAAAAAAACAATATTTATTATATAGTTAGAATCTAAATTCGCTTAATTTCCGCTGCAGGAATTCTTTAAATACTTTAACGCGCTTGGAATGGCGCAGCTCAGTCGGATAAGTGAAATAAGCATCTGCCGAGGGGCCTTTGAGTTCAGGCAGAATTTTGGTTACGCTTTTGACTCCCTGCATCATGTAATCCGGAAGTGCGGCAATGCCTAAGTGGCTCTCCACTGCTTTTAGCATGCCGGATATATTGTTTACCTTGAAGACGGGCTTGCGATCTTCTTTTCCCTGGCGTCCTGCCAGCAGCAGCCAGTTTATTTCAGGGAAGGGCAGGCGCATATCGTCGCCGTAGGTGATGAGATTGTGGTTATCGAGATCTTCGGCCTTTTTAGGCACGCCGCGCAGACGCAGATAATCGTTGGATGCGTATACCGAGCTATGAAGCGTGACGAGCGGGCGCTGGATGAGATCGGGCTGCTTGGCGGGCACAATGCGAATCGCTGCATCCGCTTCACGCATTAACAAATCAAGCTCTCTGTCATCTACTAATAACGTCACCTGAATTTCCGGATAAAGCTCATGAAATTCGTTCATATGCTGGGTGAGCCATATGGTGCCAAAAGCAACGGGCGCAGTCACCCGCAGCGGACCGCGCGGGCGCTCCTTGCTTTCCATCAGGGCATTTTCAGTGGCGCTTAGTTTGGTGAATACTTCGGAGACCGTGCGGAATAATATGTCACCCTGCTCGGTAAGCAGCAGGCCGCGGGCGTGACGATGAAATAGCGTAACCTGCAAACGCTCTTCCAGCGCGGCTACTTGTCTGCTGATGGCGGATTGGCTTAAGTTGAGAGCTTCACCGGCTTTGGTAAAACTCTGCGACTGGGCGACGGTATAGAAGATACGCAATTTATCCCAATCCATAGCTTATCTCTCAAAATCTCAAATCTGCCATAACAATGCAGATGTCATAGAAAAAACATATAGCAAGAATTGTGAAGGGACAATAGAGGAAGGTTACATCGAGAAATCGACGACGCTTACATATTCAAGATGATACCAATCGACAAAAGGCTTAACAATCGCGGTGCTTTTTTCGATTTTGATAACGACGCCCACGGGAAGGCCTGGGGGCAACACGCCGCCATCGCCAGACGTGATAATTTTTTCGCCTACTTTGATTTTGCTGTTCTCAGGCAGATAAAAAAGCGAGAGATCATCACCGTTGCCGCCGCCGGCAATAGCGCGCTCACGCGAATCTTCAGAAAATACCGGGATGCGTGAGTTCATGTCGGTAAGCAAAAGTATACGGGATGTTTTTTTACCTACTTCGACCACACGTCCGACCAGGCCGCTGTCATTAATGACCGCCAAATCTTCCTGCACGCCCTGATCAGAACCGGAAGTGATAAGGGCAGAGTGCGAATAGGGGCTGGCACTATCCACGGCCACGCGTGCGGAGGTATAGGCTGATTTATTCGCAGGAGCGAATTTAAGAAGCTCGCGTAATTTTCCGTTTTCCGACTGCACTTCAGTCGCAACGGCCTGCCATTGGCGCAGGCGATTATTTTCCGCCTTGAGGGTGCGGTTCTCGTCGCGCAGCACCATCATCTCATGCACCCAGTCACCCAGCGTGCTGAAAGCATCTGCAGGTTTTGCCAGGATATTCACAACGGGCACCAGCGTATCGGCAATCGTCATCCGCACCGTGTGCGTAATATTTTCATTCGTCTTGCTGACGATGATAAATCCGAGCGATAAGGAGATCAAACACACCACGGCAGCGCGCGCAAAAAGCGGCCTGAAACTTAAGCTAAGGGCAATGCCCGATAAATGTGGACGTCTCACAAAGCACACTCCTGATTCTTTAAGGAGGAGTTTAGCACAAAATCATTAACAGAATTCTAATACTATTAGTAGGGTATTGGCAAGTATTGAATACTATTTTTAGTCCTGCTTAAAGAGCACATGCTTAAGCGCATCCTTGTTTTCCAGTACTTTACCGGTGCCAAGTGCCACGCAATTGAGCGGTTCTTCCGCCACAAACACGGGCAAGCCGGTGGCCTGGGAAAGCACAAAATCAAGATTATGGAGCATGGCGCCGCCGCCGCTCATCACAATGCCTTTATCGACGATGTCAGCGGAGAGCTCGGGAGGAGTGCATTCCAGCGCGACTTTGACTGCTTCGACAATCTGGCTCACCGGTTCAATCAGGCTTTCGGCGATTTGGTATTCATTGAGGGTCAATTCTTTGGGGACGCCGTTCATGAGATCGCGGCCTTTAATCTCAATGGATTTGCCGACGCCGTCTTGCGGCGGGCAGGCGGCGCCGATTTCTTTTTTGATTTTTTCTGCCGTGGTTTCGCCAATCAGCAGATTATGATGGCGGCGGATGTAGGAAATAATCGCTTCGTCCATTTTATCGCCGCCCACACGCACGGAACGCGCATAGACAATGCCGCCAAGCGACAGCACGGCCACTTCGGTGGTGCCGCCGCCAATATCAACGATCATGGAGCCGGTGGGTTCGGTTACGGGAAGACCTGCGCCAATGGCTGCGGCCATCGGTTCTTCAATAAGGAATACTTCGCGAGCGCCGGCGCGTTCGGCTGCATCCTGAATGGCGCGGCGCTCCACAGGCGTGGAACCTGAAGGCACACAGATAATAATAAGCGGGCCGGTGAAGCTGCGGCGGTTATGCACGCGGTAAATGAAATGTTTTATCATTTCTTCCGCTGTTCTGAAATCAGCGATTACGCCGTCTTTTAAAGGGCGCACGGCTTCGATTTTGGCGGGCGTGCGGCCCAGCATCAATTTTGCTTCATTGCCAAAGGCATAAGGGACGCTGACGCCGCGCTCCTGCACCATGGCGACAACGGAGGGTTCATTGAGGACAATGCCACGGCCTTTGACGTAAACCAGAGTGTTAGCGGTACCGAGGTCGATAGCCATGTCAGATGACATAATGCCCAGAAAACGTGCGAACATGAGGAAATTCCCAGCGATAATGATTACAGGGCTTTAATGTATAACGCGATTTTGGCGGATGTCATCAGGTTTTGTGCCTTCATTAATCATTAATTAATAGAGAAAGCGTATTCTGAAGGACGGTTTACCATCCGAAAGAAGCACAATGAAATTTTTATGGGTTGATTCTCTGAGAAGGTCATTAGCATTGCAGGTAGCCAATGCTATTTAAACTATTGGACAAAGTTGCAAACAATACCGATGAAGATTTAGTTCTTCCGCCCACAGAGGTTGTTACATTGGGACGAGTATGCAACAGGGAACTGCCTTCTTCGGTGCTGCACTCAACTGACTCGCAGAGGACAGCTTCGTGGCTCAAAATTGCAAATCTTGCTCATAAAGAAGCCTGCCGTTATGGCCATACGGAAACTGCACGGGCATTGCTCGAGGCAGCGGGAGAAGAAGCTCCGGATATGCCAAGAATGATGCTGGAATACGATCAGTATAAAGCGTTCCGTTCAGCATGCGATAATGGACGTACAGCAACGGCGCAGATGCTGTTAGCGGAGGCGGAAAAAATAGATGAAGATTTGCCGCGCAAAATGATGGAACATGATAACTATTACGCTTTTCAGGAGGCAACTAAAAACGGACATACGGACGTGGCGCGAATGCTGCTGGAAGCGGCAAAAAAAACCAATCCGCCAATTATGCGCCGCATGTTTGAATATCAACAATATCAAACCTTTCGTTATGCCCTGCAATATGGGCACACGGAAACAGTGCGAATGCTGCTGGAAGAAGCAGAAAAAATGGATTCCAAACTGCCGGGAATTATATTGCAAAAAACTGGTGGTCATATCGCTTGGTGCTGTCATAACGGTCATACGGAAGCGGCGCAAATGCTGCTAAAATATGCGGAAGAAAAAATAGAGGAGGGTTGGGCCCAGGCTTTATTAGAAACTGGGGACTATGCGGCCTTTAGATATACATGTCAGCATAACCGTCTAGAAACAGCACAAATGCTGCTTAAAGAGGCAAAAAAAACAGATAAGGGAATGCCGCGCGCTATGCTGGAAGCGGATAACTACCATGCTTTCCGCTATGCATGCAAAGATGGCAGCAGAGAAACAGTGGAAATGCTGCTGAAAGAGGCGGAAGGAACAGATAAGACGCTACTGCGCGCCATGCTGGAAGAGGATAAATTTTATGCCTTCCGCATGGCTGTTGATAGTGGCCATACAGAAATAGCACGCATGTTGCTAGAGAAGGCAGGTGAAATTGACGAGACTAAGATAATGCAACGTGCCATGTTGAAAGGTAAAGAGAACGATTATTATGATTTCTGGTCAACATGTAATGATGGACACACGGAAACGGCACAAATGCTGCTCGAAGAAGCCGGAAAAATAGATCGGTCTATGCTGCGTGTTATGTTGGCGGGTACCCGTGGTTATTATTCTGCTTTTCGTGGCTCGATAGAGGATGGACATACAGAAGTATTGCGAATGTTGCTTGAAGAAGCCGCAAAGATATATAGTGGAATGCCCCAAGCTATGATGGAGTGCGCCAAATATTCTTTGGGAGATGCACTACGTAATGATCATCCTGAAACGGCGCTAATGCTATTTGAAGAAGGAAAAAAGATAGATTCGCCGGATTACTTACGTTCTATGATTGGACAATATTCTTCCTACCCTCCCTTTATGGAAGCATGTAAAAAAGATCAGATTGAAATCGCCGACATGCTGCTGGCGGAGGCAAAAAAAATAGATAAGACGATGGCATTTGACATGCTGAAAGCCGAAGATTGCATCGGTTTTCGCATGGCAAGTAAAAATGGCTGCACGGAAATAATGCAGAGATGGCTGAAAATAGCGGAAGAAATAGACCCAACGCTTCCACAAATTATGCTAAGAGCTGAAAATTATGATGCCTTTGTAAAAGCAAAAGATCATAATAATATGGGCACAGCGCTAGCTTTAGTAGCAGCGGCAGTGGAGAAAAAAGACAAAGACAATATGGTGCAAATGCTGCCTTCCGATGCGCAGGCCGCGATACGTGCGGATACTATGCCAAAATCCCAATTCTGGCAGCATGTAGGAGGTGGCAATGACCGCTGGCAAGCGATGACAAAAGGGGATGCTCCTTATTCAACATTAGCGGTGCAATCTCCAGCGTATTTTAAAAGAAGCCTGTATGATCATCTGTTGCCGCTCACGCAAATGGCCTGCAAACTTGAGAAAAATGAAGGTGCTGAAATGCATGCCTATAGATTGGCGGTATTATTTTCAAGTCCGCAGGAGGCCGAGCAATATCTGGATAATTATGCCAGGGGAAAATGGGGAAATATAGAAAATGGGTCCCAGCTTGTGCATGATGCGCTTCTTTTTAATATTCCTCAAACGGGCACATGGACTCCGGTTAAATGGAAAGAGTTGACACTTAAGTATGGTCCGGCTGTTACAAAATATCTGGGGCTTGCCCCTAGAATAGAAAAATACATTGCTGAGAAAGAATTAGATTTCCCTGCCACTTCCGCAGAATTGCGCGATATAGTTGGCCAGATAACTTATGCGCGAAGCGCAGAAAATAAGGGTCTTGCAGAGCTGGCTTTATTATATGGGCTTGGAGAAGAACAATTCAATGCGGCGCTTGATATACTTAAAACAGTCAAAACCCGTGACAAATTACCTTCCGTATTCATAGACGGTGCGGATATAAAACATCCAGGTTATTACATGGTAAAAATGGACGCGAGTGATCCCAAGGGGCTTATGCTTGGGAAGATAACCAATTGCTGCCAGACAATAGGCAATGCAGGCAGCGACTGCGCTATACACGGGGCTACTTCAGAGAATGGCGCATTTTACGTATGGAAGCAGAAAACCAATGGCCAAATTACAGAGAAAGATCCCATCGTTGCCCAAAGCTGGGCGTGGATAGGAAAGGATAATACTGTTGTATTTGATTCCTTTGAAAGATTGTCTGGAGCCTATAACAAATTAGCGCAACCATTTCTGGAACAATATGCCCATGAAGCAAAACGAAAGGTACATTTAGGACAAGGTGGGAATACCCCCAATCTGGCGCTTTCTGAAGCGGCAAGCCCTTCTGTTCCTTTAGATTACGACGGTTACAGGGATTCACACAAGCAATATGTAATACCTGCCGTCAATCATTATGATAGAATCCAGAGTCATTCTATTGCAGGAGCTTCTAAGTAGGCCCCCGCATCATTCCTTGGAATCGGAAAAGAACTCTTTGGCTTTTTTGAAGAAGCCTTCGGATTCGGGGCTGATATGGCCGCCGGATTTTTCAAATTCCTTGAGCAGGTCTTTTTGTTTTTTGTTGAGGTTCACCGGCGTTTCAACGCTCACCTGGATATACATATCGCCGCGCCCGTGGCCGCGCATGGAGGTCATGCCCTTGGATTTGAGGCGGAACTGATGGCCGCTTTGCGTGCCTTCGGGAATGGTGACTTTCACCTTGGCGCCGTCAATGGTGGGTGCCTCAATGCTGCCGCCTAAAGAGGCGGTGGTGAAGGGAATGGGAATCTTGCATAAAAGATGATTGCCGTCGCGCTGGAAGAACGGATGGGCCTTGATGGAAAGGAATATGTATAAATCGCCGTCCGTGCCGCCGCGGAAACCCGCTTCGCCTTCATTGGCAAGGCGGATGCGTGTGCCTTCCTCAACACCGGGCGGGATATTGACGAGGAGCGATTTTTCTTTGCGCGTGCGGCCTGAGCCTGCGCATTTGCGGCAAGGGTCTTTGATGATTTTGCCGGTGCCCTGGCAGGTGCCGCAGCTGCGCTCGACCGTAAAGAATCCCTGGCTGGCGCGCACTCTGCCGGCGCCGTTGCAGGTGGGGCAGGTGATAGGCTTGCTGCCGGCTTCCGCGCCGGAGCCATGGCAGGAATCGCAGGCGACGGAAGTGGTTACTTTGATGGTTTCCTGTTTGCCTTTAAAGGCGTCTTCCAGCGAGATAGTAAGATTATAACGTAAATCAGAGCCGCGCGTTTGGCCGGAGGCCTGTCCTCCCGCTGCGCCGCGCCGTCCTTCGGCAAAACCACCGAAGAAGTCTTCAAAAATATCAGAGAAATTGCCAGAGAAATCAAATCCCGCCGCTGAAGATGCCCCGCGAGCGCCGCCCATGCCGCCGCCTTCAAAGGCCTGGTGGCCAAAACGGTCATACGCTGCGCGCTTTTGCTCGTCTTTGAGCACGTCATACGCTTCGTTGAGTTCTTTGAATTTATTTTCCGCCTGCTTGTCACCCGGATTGCGATCGGGGTGATATTGCATGGCGAATTTGCGATAGGCTTTTTTTAAAGTGTCAGCATCGGCGTCGCGCGAGACGCCCAGCACAGCATAATAATCGTTTTTAGACATGAGGTATCACTATTTCCGTATAAATAACGGCCAGTAGTTAAAAACTACCAGCCGTTAATAATCATTAGCCGTTATGTTTAAGCGTTCTTTTTCTTTTCATCAATCTCTTCGTATTCGGCGTCCACAACATTGGCGTCAGAAGATGCATTGCTGCCTGAAGAAGCAGCGCTGCTATCTGCGTTGCCGCTTGTGCCGCCCGTTGCCGATTCCGCCTGTTGGGCTTTGTAGAGGGCTTCACCCAGCTTCATGGAGGATTGGGTCAGCGCCTGCGCTTGCGTATTGATGGCATCGGTATCGTCGCCTTCAAGGGTTTTCTTCAAGGCTTCGACGTCTTTTTCAATCGCCTGCTTATCCGCTGCCGGGATTTTATCGCCGTGCTCCTTGAGGTTCTTCTCAACCGAATGCACCATGCCTTCGGCCTGGTTCTTGGCTTCAATATGGGAGCGGCGTTTTTTATCGCTCTCGGCATTGGCTTCGGCGTCTTTGACCATGTTCTTGATGTCGTCGTCTGACAAGCCGCCCGATGCCTGGATACGGATTTGCTGTTCCTTGCCGGTGGCTTTGTCTTTGGCCGAGACGTTGACGATGCCGTTAGCGTCGATGTCGAACGTTACTTCAATCTGCGGCATGCCGCGCGGCGCGGGGGGAAGGCCCACCAAGTCAAACTGACCCAGCATTTTATTGTCCGCAGCCATTCCGCGTTCACCCTGGAATACGCGGATGGTGACGGCAGTTTGATTGTCATCCGCCGTGGAGAAAGTCTGGCTCTTTTTGGTTGGGATGGTGGTGTTGCGGTCGATAAGAGGTGTAAACACGCCGCCCAGCGTTTCGATGCCGAGCGAAAGCGGCGTTACGTCGAGCAGCAATACATCCTTTACTTCGCCTTTGAGCACGCCCGCCTGAATGGCCGCGCCCATTGCCACCACTTCATCCGGGTTCACGCCTTTGTGGGGTTCGCGGCCGAAGAGCGATTTGACGACTTCCACTACTTTGGGCATGCGCGTCATGCCGCCCACCAGGATCACTTCGTCAATGTCGCTTATGGAAAGGCCGGCGTCTTTAAGCGCTGCCTTGCATGGCGCAACCGTCTTTTGAATCAGATCGTCAACGAGCGATTCAAGCTTGGCGCGGGTAAGCTTGACATTGAGATGTTTGGGGCCTGACGCATCTGCGGTGATGAAGGGCAGGTTCACTTCCGTCTGCATTGCGGAAGATAATTCAATCTTCGCTTTTTCAGCAGCTTCCTTGAGGCGCTGCAGGGCGAGCTTGTCGCCGCGCAAATCAATGCCGGATTCTTTCTTGAACTCGGTCGCCAGGAAATCAAGCAAATGCATGTCGAAATCTTCGCCGCCCAGGAACGTGTCGCCGTTGGTGGCTTTGACTTCAAATACGCCGTCGCCGATTTCAAGAATTGAAACGTCGAACGTACCACCGCCCAAATCATATACGGCAATGGTTTTGGCCTTGCCGTCGCTCTTATCGAGCCCGTAGGCAAGTGCTGCTGCGGTGGGTTCGTTGATAATGCGGAGCACTTCGAGGCCGGCGATTTTGCCAGCGTCTTTGGTGGCCTGACGTTGTGCGTCGTTAAAATAAGCGGGAACCGTGATAACGGCTTGCGTTACTTTTTCGCCGAGATAGCTTTCAGCGGTTTCTTTCATTTTCGTAAGGATGAACGCGCTTATCTGACTCGGGCTGTATTTTTCGTTTTTACCTTCCACCCAGGCGTCGCCGTTATCGGCTTTAACAATTTTATAAGGAACGAGTTTCACGTCTTTCTGTGTTGTGGGGTCGTTAAATGTGCGGCCGATGAGGCGCTTTACCGCGAAAATAGTGTCCTGCGGATTAGTAACGGCCTGGCGTTTAGCCGATTGGCCGACAAGGCGTTCGCCATTATCGGCGAATGCAATGATGGACGGGGTCGTGCGCGCACCTTCCGAGTTTTCGATCACATGGGCGGTTTTGCCTTCCATGATAGCAACGCAGGAATTGGTGGTGCCTAAATCTATACCTATGACTTTGCTCATTTTTTCCTCTTTTGTGTAAAATTCTATGAAGGGAATATAGGGATAAAATTATGCTTTACAAGGTCGCATACGAAAAAATAGTAACGCTATTAATATAGGGCTGGTTATAAAGAACCCATACAACGCTTAGGATGAACTGCCAGTGAACTCTAAATCTAAAAACCAACGGCGCATGCTTATTATAGTGCAGAACCTGCCGGTGCCGTTTGATCGCAGGGGGCGGTGAACATAGTGTTGTTAAGCGGATGACCGCGCAAAGCCGAAGCGCGGAAATAATGTTCCTTTAAGACTCCCCAGCCGGGATCAAAAGTAAAAATGCGAAATTTGCCCATGGCTTCAGCAATGCCGATGGCGCTATTAAGTAAGGCAATCGCTATGAAAAAATAGACAGCGTTCCGGCAATAGGAAAGCGGAGTGTAGCATAACACAATTGCGCAGATGGGAACTGTCATATGTGTGTCGATAATGAAAGCAAGCTCCGCAGGGCCACTCCTGAGCGCCATATATATAAACAGCAGAATATAAAGGATGAGCAAAGACGCATACGCCATATGTTGCTTGGCAATGACGAATGCCTTATCAATAGGATTTAAGCGGCTCCATAATAAGGCGAACAGGGAAAGAAAAATGAATACCGTGCCCGGATGGATTTTTTCATAAAATTTTCCTTCATCGCCGGAATAATGAATGCCCAGTGAATTAAGCAGGGGATCGGATAAAATAATATGCAGGAAAAAACCGAATAAGCATAACAGCCCGGCAACGGGATGCGAAGCGCCAGCCAAGGAATTTTCATTATGTGAGGAAGAACCGCTTATCATTGCAATGCAATTTTCCGGTAAAGGCGTTCCATTTCGCTCAGTACTGTGCCTGCCTCAAATGTATTCCAGGCATAGGCAGCATTATACTGTCCTATTTGCGCGCAGTAATCAGGATTATTGAGTAAAATATGCAGTGCATCTTCCACAGTTTGCGTGGTTACGGATTCTAACACAATGCCATTATTGGAATCGATAATCGTGGGGATGGCTCCGGCCTTGGCGGTCAATAAAGCCTTGCCGGCTCCCATTGCTTCTAAAAGTGCAATTGGCATTCCTTCAGCAAAATTGGTGGGCAGTGCAAAGAATGCGCACTGCTGCAATAAACGGAATTTTTCTGCGCCTTGCACATAGCCTGGAAAGAAGATGCGATTCTTTAATGCATAGCTCGCTGCTTGCGCGTGCAATTTAGCTTCTTCCGGTCCTGCTCCGGCCATGATGAGATCAACATCGGGAAAGTCATTGGCGATATGCGCGAAGGCATCCAGCAATTCATGCACGCCTTTTTCACGCAGGAACCGCGACATGTAAAGTATGGTTCGCCGCGTTTGCGCAGCTGGGTTCTTTGCCGCTTCTGTAAGGGCATTGCCATC
This sequence comes from Alphaproteobacteria bacterium, assembly GCA_013288985.1. Classification (GTDB taxonomy): domain Bacteria; phylum Pseudomonadota; class Alphaproteobacteria; order Rickettsiales; family JABCZZ01; genus JABDAT01. Next base: position 1,980 of record JABDAT010000016.1, on the reverse strand, counting down.
GAACATGGTGCGCGTCACAATAATATTTTCATCTCTGACGCCCATTGCGCTCAAGCATTGCTTGAATTCAGGCGATAGCACCATAATGCCGGCAGTGCCGTTTAACAGCCAGGCGAATAAACGGCGAAAAAGAAAATTGCGTTCTATGCCGCGGGCTATTTTCCATCGCCATCCGTGGATATAGACCACACTATGTTTAAAGCCGGTAGAACGCAGCGCAAAGAGTATGAGCCCGTCACGAATAACAGATTTAACATTCAGGCTGGGATTGATATGGATAACGTCAATGGGCTGCTCATTGACTAGCTGCAAAATCTTGAAAGGCGCACTAAGCAATCGCGCTATTGTACCAATGAAATACTCTTTGCGGTCTTTTCTGCCCCCTACTGAGAAGGAGGTGAATCTGCAGTTTACGAGACGGTTTTTCAGCATCTCTGCAAACGCCGTTACGCCGCCATATTCGCTCTTATCAGGAGAAATGAGCAAAACGGAAAGTGGTTGGGTGGAGTGGATATTTACATGCATGCGCTTGTAGTGCTTTGAAAAAAGGATGTAATTATCATATTTGCATGCAGGTAATTTGTCTATATATTGCCAAAATAAAGGTTTTGCAGAATGAAAAAGCAGCTTCCCAATATACTGACCTATTCGCGTATCCTTGTTATTCCAGCGTTGGTGGCTGCTTTTTTTTATATTCGTGGGGATTTATCGGATTGGATTTGCGCCGCGCTCTTTTTATACGCAAGCGTTACCGATTTTTTCGACGGGTACCTGGCGCGCGCCTGGCATGCGCATTCCAACTTAGGCAAATTCTTAGACCCTATTGCTGACAAGTTGCTGGTGGCGACCGCGCTTATGCTGCTGGTGCATTCACACCGCGCCGCCATATTGCCGGCGCTTGCCATATTATGCCGTGAGATACTGGTTTCGGGTCTGCGGGAATTCCTGGCGGATTTACGCATCAGCGTGCCGGTTTCAACGCTTGCCAAATATAAAACCGCCGCCCAGATGGTGGCTATATTCCTATTGTTGCTTGGCAATGGTGCTCCCGATTTTTTACCTGCGGAGCAATTGGGCGATTGGCTGCTTTGGGGTGCGGCGCTGCTTACCCTGGTCACCGGGTATGCTTACCTTAAAACCGGTCTTAAATACCTCGCCCAGAACTAATGAATACACGCTCACGCATCGCCGCTTATTGCCGCCTGCTGCGGCTGCACCAGCCTACGGGCATATGGCTATTGCTCTGGCCATGCTGGTGGGCTTTGGCGCTGGCCAGTCACGGGCTGCCTTCATTGCGATTACTGTTTTTATTTGGCGTTGGCGCTGTGGTCATGCGCGGCGCAGGATGCATTGTTAACGACATGATCGACCGCGATATTGACCGCCAGGTGGAACGCACGAAAATGCGTCCGCTGGCCAGTGGTGAAATAACCATGACACAGGCGAGTCTTGTTTTATTGCTGCTGCTTTTTATCGCTTTATGCATCGCGCTGCAGATGAAAATGATTGTGGTGCTGTTGGCGTTTAGTTCGCTTGCGTTAGTGGTTGCCTATCCTTTCATGAAACGCGTCACCTGGTGGCCGCAGCTTTTTCTGGGGCTTGCTTTTAACTGGGGCGCGCTCATGGGCTGGGCTGCGGTGACGGGAGACATAGGCTCGCCCGCCATAGCGCTCTATATTGGCAGTATTTTCTGGACGCTGGGCTATGATACGATTTACGCCCATCAGGACACATCCGATGATAGTAAAATCGGAGTAAAATCGACGGCATTGCGATTAGGTAAAAACAGCAAATACTGGATTGCAGGGTTTTATGGTTGTGCTGTAATTGCCTGGAGTTTTGCAGGTGTACTTAATCATAATGGTCCTGCGTATTTTGCTAGTCTTTTTTACGCGGCATTTCATTTTTTCTATCAGGTTTATGGCGTAGATATCGATGATCCGGCGAGCTGCATACGCATGTTTCGCTCTAATACGGTGC
>JABDAT010000015.1 GCA_013288985.1 Alphaproteobacteria bacterium | reverse complement strand
TCGTAGCGCTGCTGGTCGAAATTCAGCTTCACCAGCGGCCGCCCGATGCGCATGGTAAACCATGTGCCAATGATGGCGTAAGCCAGCGCCACCCATACCATATAGCCGGGGATATGGATAATGGTGCCGCCCAGCGTGAAATCAAGCGGGCCGGAAAGCTGCCAGAGAATGGCAAGGAAGGAAAACAGAGTGACAACGGAGCTCAGCAGCCCCAGCGACAGATCGAGCGTGGATTGAATGAATTGCCCGATATCTTCGCTGATACGCTGGTCGGGGTTGTCGGCGTGCTGCCCGAATAGCTGCATGCGGTAATAACTCTGGTGGTTAAGCCAGCTGGAAAGATAGTGGCCGGTCAGCCAGCGCCGCCATTTGATGCGCAGCATCTGGTTTAAGTAAATTTTATAGACCACGACGACGATGAAGGAGAATGCCAGATAGGAAAAACGGATAAGTGCGGCGATAAACGCGTCCTTGTCAACATTCTGCAGGGAATTGTAAAAATCGTTATTCCATTTATTAAGCAATACATTGATATAGACTTCGCCCAGGCTCAACGCCACGATGACCGCGAGCAATCCTCCTGCCATCCAGCGCTCGGAGGATTTCCAGTAGGGCCGTATCAGTTCCCAGCATTCGCGGATGAATTGCATCGGATTTTCCTTTAAATGAGGCTCAGTCATAGGATGGCGGCAAGCGCCCGTCAATCAAATCATATTGGTTTTTTATAGGTATAGGTTTAGGGCGTAATCAATATAATACACAAGAAAATCAAATTCTTAATTATTGGCGGCGCTATGTACTCATGCCTTGCACGAACGGGTAAAAACATGTATGTTCCTGGCCTAAATAGGCGTGCGTTTACAAAGGCTCGTATTTATAACCTTCACACGATGTTCTTTATGAATTCCACCAAGCCATGCATTATAGATATTCCGAAAGTAGCCGATGTGCGCGGCAATCTTTCCTTTATTGAAGAACATGTGAATGTTCCTTTTCCCATCAAAAGAATTTATTATCTTTACGATGTGCCAGGCGGTGAAGATCGCGGAGCGCATGCGCATAAAAATCTTAAACAGCTTATCATTCCGCTGGCCGGCAGTTTTGACCTTACCCTTAAAGACGGCAAGGAAACCTATCACTATTCGATGAACCGCGCCAATCGCGGTCTGCTGGTGCCGCCGGGATATTGGCGGCTGCTCGATAATTTTACCTCGGGCGCCGTATGCCTGGTGCTCGCTTCAGAGCTTTATGATGAAGATGATTATATCCGCGATTATGATGATTTTCTTGTCTGGCGCCAGGAACAGGAAAAGCCCAAAGTAACGGTGCCGTTCCTAGATGTTGTATCGACGTACCGAACGCTTGCGCCCCAGATGCAGCAGGCGTTTACGCGCGTCGGGGAGGCTGGCCAATATATTATGGGCCCTGAGCTCGAGAGTTTTGAGCAGGCCTTTGCGCGCTATTGCGGCGCAAGGCACGCTATAGGGGTGGGCAACGGCCTTGATGCGTTGACCCTTTGCCTGCGCGCATGGGATATCGGACCGGGTGATGAAGTGATTGTGCCCGCCCACACTTTTGTTGCGACCTGGCTTGCCGTGACTGCGGTGGGGGCGACGCCTGTGCCGGTCGATTTAAATGAGAACACCTATAATATTGATCCGGCCCGTATTGAAGCGGCGATTACTTCGCGCACTAAAGCGATTATGCCGGTGCATCTGTACGGCCAGCCCTCTGATATGGACCCGATTATGGCGTTGGCTAAAAAACACTCTCTCAAAGTGCTCGAAGATGCGGCGCAGGCGCATGGCGCTTTATACAAAGAGGAGCGCGTGGGCACATTGGGCGACGCTGCCGGGTTCAGTTTCTATCCGGGTAAAAACCTTGGCGCATTTGGCGATGGCGGCGCGATTACCACGCAGGATGCCAAACTCGCTAAAAAACTACGCAGCTTGCGCAATTATGGCTCTTCGGTAAAATATATCCATGACGATTTGCAGGGCACTAACAGCCGTCTGGATGAATTACAGGCCGCATTCCTCAAAGTAAAATTGCCGCAGCTGGATGCATGGAATACGGAGCGCCAGAAGATAGCGGAATATTATCTCGAACATATCAATCATCCCGATATTCTGTTGCCCAGCATCGATGAGAATTGTGTTTCGGCCTGGCATATTTTCCCCGTGCTATGCGCTGACAGGGATGCATTGCAAGCCCATTTAAAGGCTCAGGATGTTCAGTCACTGGTGCATTATCCGGTTACCCCAGGCAATCAGAAGGCGTTTTCGTCACTGCAGGTTAATGGGGCGCACTATCCCAATGCAGAGCATCTGGCTGCTACGGAGCTAAGCCTGCCCATAGGTCCCCATATGACCCGCGCGCAGGTTGAGCATGTGGCGCAGGCCGTGAATGCGTTTGCAATGGCAGCAGCTCAACCTTTAAGGCTTGTTCGCAAGAAAGCCCGTGCTGCATAGTCATCTATAACGTCATTACGTTAATCCACAGCATGGGCAGTCTGTAATTGCCATATTATAATTTTTTTATGTAGCGCACATTACATGCGTTGTCGCGGGCACTATACGTAGCACTGTGTTCTTACCAGAGTCAATCTTAGAGAAGTCCTTTAAGTCTTTGCAATATAGGCTCTGAACTGCAAGGAAGGTAGCAAGAACCAATCCTATATTTCTCTACGCATGATGAGATATACCCTGCTAGTTATTAATTTTACATAATGAAAGTGTTAACCAATAGATAATTTATGTGTATATAAATTATCTAGGTAACTGAAAAAGTGAAATATATTTCCTTTACATTCGTATTCAATAGCATTGGCATGTTTTCTTATTTCCATCCGCGCCCGCAATTAACGTCACAATGGTCAGCTTGCCGTTGCTGTGGCTTGCTGCAGCTGTTGCCGCTTCCGGCAAGGGAATGTAAGAGAATATGCTGCCGTTGTTATACGTCTTTGGGCAGTGGAGTGGCTGTGCCGCATGTTGCGCTTGCCTTCGCAATAACGGCTCTTTTCCTGTATATCATAGCGCAGTTCTATCCCATTATGAGCATTGAAATGAATGGTTTGAGCAACTCAGCCCATATCGCATCGGGTATTGTGGGTCTGGCTGATCATGATTTTTCATTCCTTGCAATTTTAGTGCTGGGTGTGGCGATTGCAGCGCCTTTATGGCGAATACTCGCCGTGACCTATGTGCTTGGCTGCCTGTATTTACGATATCCATCGCCTTATCTGACGCGTATTTTCAGGAGTTCTGAACGGCTGCGCGCTTGGGCGATGCTGGATGTTTTTTTGCTGGGCGCGCTTGTGGCGCTTACCAAGCTGCATAATCTGGCGCAGATTGATATCGGAATCGGATTCTGGGGATTGGCGCTTGTCGTACTGGCTTTGGCAGCCCTTGACGTAACGTTTGACCGGCGCGCGATATGGGATATGCTGAGCCCGCCTGTTTTGCTAGAAGGCATGCCGCCGGACAGGAATGGCTGGATAAGCTGCCATACATGTGAATTACTGCAGAAAATCAGCAAGCCCCACACATCTTATAATTGCAGCTGCACACGCTGCGGCGCGGCGCTTCATACCCGTAAGCCCAATAGCCTGAGCAGAACCTGGGCGCTCGTCATAGCCGGCCTTATTCTTTATATTCCCGCCAATATCTATCCTGTTCTGACGATCATTTCATTCGGCAGGGGCGACCCTTCCACCATTATGGGCGGAGTGATTGAGTTGTTTAATGGCAATGATTGGCCTCTGGCGCTCATCGTATTTACCGCCAGCATCGTCTTTCCGTTATTGAAACTGCTGGGCCTCATATATTTGATGGTTTCGGTGCAGCAGAGATCGCGCCTATGCCTGGCGGATCGCACGCATCTTTACCGGATTATTGAATTTGTGGGCCGCTGGTCTATTATCGATATTTTTGTGGCGGCGCTGCTCACCGCGCTTGTAACATTAGGCAATATTGCGACGGTGTATCCGGGCAACGGAGCGTTTGCTTTCGGCGCTGTCGTGGTTCTCACGATGCTGGCATCGGAAAGTTTTGACCCCAGATTGATATGGGATGCGGCAGAGGAAAATAATGGTTGAAGAACAGAATGCATATGCTCCGCCGCAACACTCCGCCCTGGTAGTGCATAATCGTTTTTCCATTATCTGGATTATCCCCATAGTGGCGGCGCTAGTGGCGGGATGGCTGGGATGGCGCAGCTATGCCGTGCATGGCCCGGCGATCACTATTACGTTTGAATCGGCTGAAGGGCTTGAAGCGGGCAAAACAAAAATCAAACATAAAGATACCGATCTGGGCATTGTCGAGCGCGTGGAGCCCACGCCCGATCTTTCGCATGTGATAGTCACGGCGCGCATGAGCAGGCTTGCGGAGCCGCATTTAACCACGGGCACGCGTTTCTGGGTGGTGCGTCCGCGCCTTTCCGCAGAAGGCATTTCCGATGTCGGCACATTGATCTCAGGCGCGTACATTGAACTTGATCCCAGCAAGGGCGATGCTGCGCGCAGTTTTACCGGTGAAGAATCTCCCCCCATTGTTGCCGCCAATGAACCGGGGGAAACCTATACGCTGCACGCTACGCAATTAGGATCGATTAACCAGGGAACGCCTGTGTATTTCCGCGGCATAAAAGTGGGGCAGGTGTTGGGCTATGAGCTTTCTGACACAGACGGCAGCGCGACCGTGCATCTTTTTGTGCATGCGCCGCATAATAAATTAGTACGCACTGGCACGCGTTTCTGGAATGCTTCCGGCATCACGGCAGTTGTCGGCAGCGAAGGCATGAAGTTGCAAATTGAGTCCATTCAGAGCTTGCTTGCAGGCGGTGTTGCATTTGGCGTGCCCCAGAATGCCGAAGCGGGGGGAATAGCCGATCCCAAAACGCTTTTTACGCTTTATCCGGATGCAACGGCTGCGCATGACGCTGTCTATACCCGCAAGATACATTTTCTGCTGCATTTTCCGGGTCCCGTCCCCGGCCTTGCCATTGGATCGGAAGTGCGGATGCAGGGCTTGAAAATAGGGCAGGTGAGCGATGTGCATATTGAATATGATAACGATACAGGCCTTATAGCCGTACCTATCACCATCGAAGTGGAAGCGGACCGTGTTACCTTATTGCACGGCGGCGATCAGGATCCGGCTGATTTTGAGGCGAATGTTTATGAAGGATTCCGCAAACTGATATCCCACGGTTTGCGCGCGCGCCTGGGGTCAGGCAATCTGCTGACAGGGCAGAATGTCATCAATCTTGATTTCGTGGCGGATACCCAAGCTGCCGCAATGATTGAAGGCAAGCCCTACCCAGAGATACCAACACTTGAGGCGGACGATTTTGATTCCGTCATTCATTCGGCAAAAACAGTGCTGAGCAGCCTGCAGATTACCGTATCGGCGCTTAACAAAGCCGTTACGTCTCCTCAAATGCAACAATCCATGCATTCGCTCAATGAATCACTCGCCAATCTCGACCGCATCACGCAGGATGCCAGCACCCGTGTAGGCCCGCTTCTGCAATCGCTTCAATCAGTTGCAACTTCGGCGGACGAGGCCTTGAAGCAAACCAATTCCGCACTTGCAGGCGGGGCAGGGGGCGGCGATCTGGCTGGCACGTTGCATGAGCTTAAAAACGCCGCGCGCTCGGTGCGCGTGTTAACGGATTATCTTGAAAGCCATCCTGAAGCATTGCTTCGGGGCAAACCGGGGAATGCAGCACAATGAAAAATCAAATGATATGCACGGTAATGCTTATAACGCTTACGGCCTGTGCGTCGGCGCGTTCCAATAGCTATTATACCTTGTCGCCGTCCATTCCTGCACCGCAAGCGTCACCAGCCAAACCCGTGGCTGAAAACTGGACGCTGGCCCCGCTTACGATTCCTGAAGTGTTAAACCGGCCGCAGATTATCCGTAAATCAGGAGCCAATAAGATTGATATTCTCGAATATGATCGCTGGGCGGAGCCAATGGACAGCATGATATATCGTACCCTCGCAGATGATTTGACCGCAAGAATGGGCATGAGCGCTGGTTCAGCGTCCCAAACGACAGAACAGCGGATTGCGGTGGCTATTGATGAGTTTGACGCTGATGCTGACGGGAATGTCTTTTTAACAGCGACCTGGACTGTTCAAAAGGATGAAACCACGACAAGCCATATTTTTCAGCATAGTGAAAAATCAAGCGCCAATGATTTTGCTTCCATCGCCGCCGCTATGAGCCGTCTGCTGGGCAATTTAGCGGACGCGATCGCAGGTGGGTAGCAATCAATTGCCTGAATGCGCAGGCTCTGCGGATGAGGCGCTGTCATCTTTGTCAAATCCCTTTTTGAATGCGCTGATAAAGGCATTACGCACTATGCCGCTGATGGCAGACCATGTATCGGTACTGATATTATCCAGGCGGCCCTCAAGTTTTATTTTGGTGGCGAATTGATCTTTGGGATGGTTGGTGAATATTTCAATAATGACTGAAACAACTGACTCCCACGCCACCTTGATGGGATTGCTGCTCTTGTTCAAATCAATCAGCGCGATATGGCTTGCGATGGGTTTAATATAGCCGGAGACATTATTGTTTTTAATGATGAACTGAGAGTAAACGCTCAAATCTCCCTTTCGGATATCAATGGCGGCATAAGCCTCGCTATAGTCATTTAAGGCCGGTAGCGATACATTTTCCAATTTGATATCCAAATCCATATCGGGCACGGGCTTTAATATATTGAGCCTTCCCTGAACCTGCAGTTTTCCGTTACCTATGGAATCTCCGCTAAGGCGCAACTCTGAAGGCAGGGGGTGCGACTTATCCACCACATTGCGCAGGTTGCGAACTTCACCTTCCATATTATGGATATAGATATTGACCCTGGGATTGCTTGAAAAATCCTGATAGGTGAGCTTACCCTGCCTGAACGTAACGTGGTTGATGTCAATCGGCGTCAACGCTTTAATAGTATTAGTCCAATCTGCTTCCACCCCTGTTTGTTTGTCTGACCCTGCTACGGCAAAATTGATGACGGGTTTGGTGAGATTAACATCGGATACAATACGCCCATGGAAAAGAGCACTCCATTGAATAGATAAATCCGCATCAAGAATGGCGATGAAAGGCGTGGGGATGTTGCCCGTCTTCTTGAATATTTTCAGATTGTGAATGCGGTATGCGCTGCGGTACAAATCAATATTAATATCCTCTACCGAGCCTTGATAGCCTTTAATATTGGCCAGGGTATCGTTAACATAATCCAGCAGCCATATATTGAGATATAGCCGTGCGGTCAGGAGCAATATAAGCAATAATAACACGCCGCCGCCGATAATGGCGTATCTGAAGGACATATATTTCATATGCCGTATAGTCAATAAAAGGGCATAATGTTTCTATAAGGATTTACAATCTTGAAGGTGATGCGGGATGAAGAGTAGAGCGCAGAAGATCCCGCCCAAGCATGTTTCGTGGGCGGCAGCGTCAACGCCAGTTGGCAAGGTGGTCGTTGGTCTGACGGATAAAGGCGAGGTCTGCCGCGTATCGTTCCTGCGTAAACGCAAGGCAATCGAAGTTGTCGAAGAATGGCAGGCGGAATGGAAACGCACTGTTTTTACAGCGGGCAGCGCGCCAAAGGATTTCATGCAATTGCCGCTGCTTATGATTGGCACCGAGTTTCAAAAGAATGTCTGGCGGGAAATCATGCGCATTCCACGCGGGCAGGTTGCCAGTTATGGTGAAATTGCACAGCGCACAGGCATGACAAAAGCTGCGCGCGCGGTAGGTACGGCATGCGGCAATAACCTTCTCGCCTACATTGTGCCGTGTCACCGCGTGGTGTCGGCCAATGGCATCGGCGGGTATGGTTCGGCTGGGCTTGATACTAAGAGAGCCTTGCTGAAGGCGGAAGTGGTATCCGTCTAAATTTATTTAAAACGCAGCGATGCCGGTGATGGCGCGGCCCATGATGAGGGCGTGGATGTCATGCGTGCCTTCATACGTGTTCACGCTTTCGAGATTCACCAGATGGCGGATGATATGGTATTCGTCGGCGATGCCGTTGCCGCCGTGCATGTCGCGCGCCGTGCGGGCTATATCAAGCGCCTTGCCGGCAGAATTGCGTTTGATGAGCGAGATCATTTCCGGTGCGGCTTTGTCTTCATCGAGCAGTCGTCCTACGCGCAGGCAGGCCTGCAGGCCCAGCGTAATATCGGTCAGCATGTCGGCGAGTTTTTTCTGAACAAGCTGGTTGGCGGCAAGCGGGCGATCAAATTGCTTGCGCTCCAGCGTATAATTGCGCGCGGCCTGATAACAAAATTCAGCAGCACCCAGCGCACCCCAGCCAATGCCGTAACGCGCTTTGTTGAGACAGCTAAACGGGCCTTTAAGCCCTGAAACATCGAGGGCGTTTTCGTCGGGCACCATAACTTCATCAAGCATGATGCTGCCGGTGGTGGAGGCTTTGAGCGACATCTTGCCTTCAATATGCGGCGTGGCGATGCCCTTCATGCTGCGCTCTAGGATAAACCCGCGGATGGTGCCGTCGGGAATGGCTTTGTCGCCGTAAAGTTTTGCCCATACAACAAACACATCGGCAATCGGCGCATTGGTAATCCAGGTTTTGGAACCGCTCAGTTTAAACCCGCCGCTCACTTTAGTCGCGCGTGTGATCATGCTGCCCGGATCGGAACCGTGATTGGGTTCGGTAAGGCCAAAGCAGCCGATGAGTTCGCCGGTTGCCAGACGCGGCAAATATTTCTGCTTCTGGGCTTCAGTACCGAAAGTATAAATAGGATGCATCACCAGGCTGGATTGCACGGAAAGCGCTGAGCGGTAGCCGCTATCCACCCATTCGATTTCGCGGGCAATAAGGCCGTAGCAAACATGATTGACACCGGCGCAGCCATAGCCTTCAATGGTGGCGCCCAGAAAACCAAGCTTGCCCATTTCGCGCATGATCGCGGGATCAAATTTTTCATGGCGGTTGGCTTCAACGATGCCGGGAAAAAGCGCATCGCGGGCAAATTTCCGTGCGGCATCGCCCACCAGTTTTTCTTCTTCGCTTAATTGATCGCTTAAGAGGAGCGCATCGTCCCACTGAAAACTGTTCTTCATAATACCAGATTGATGATGGAGCCGCGATCCCAGTACATGCCGCGGGCCAGCGCGGCAATGGCGCGATCGAGCAGCGCGTCAATATCTTCCTGGGTAGGAGTGTAGTTGCGCGGCGGTTTGGGAGGAGGAATAAGCTCATGGCGTTCGTAGGACCTTGTGCCCGGCTTGTCCGGCGTAACCTTGCGCGCGGTGGGCCGTGCCCGAAGGCCACCGATGCCGGTTGGAATAAATTCAGCCATGACTTTATGCCCGTATTGTTTCTATAATGAGAGATACTGTACACTACCTGAGGTTAAAGCTCAATTATGAAACCTGTATCCTCCATAGTCGTGCTCACCGGCGCCGGAATTTCGGCGGAATCGGGTCTTTCTACCTTTCGCGATAATAACGGATTATGGTGCGACCACCGCATCGAAGATGTGGCGACGCCGCAGGCGTTTGCACGCAATCCCAAGCTGGTGCAGGATTTTTATAATATGCGCCGCGCCCAGCTTGCAAGCGTAGAGCCCAATGCCGCCCATATTGCGCTTGCCCAGTTGGCGGAACGTTTTCAAGGAAGTTTTACACTGGTGACGCAGAATGTGGATAATCTGCATGCGCGGGCGTTGGCTGGAAGAACACTTCGTTCACATTTTGAGTTGCTGCCTATGCACGGCGAACTTACCAAGGTGCGCTGCAGCGAAACGGAAAAGATTGTCAACTGGCAGGGCGACATCACGCCGCAATCGCAATGTGCCTGTTGCTATGAAACGGGGACGCTCAGACCGCATATCGTATGGTTTGGCGAAATGCCGCTTTATATGAACAAGATTATGAGGGCCTTGCAGGCATGCGACTTGTTTATTTCCATCGGCACGTCGGGCAATGTCTATCCCGCAGCCGGGTTCGTGCAGGAGGTGAAACGGGCAGGGCATGGTAAAACGGTGGAGCTCAATCTTGAGCCGTCGCAGGGGCATTCCTTGTTTGACGAGAGAATCTATGGACCGGCGACTCAGTTGGTGCCTAAGTTTATAGATGAGCTTATTAATACAACTATTTGAATATAAATAATAATATTTGTATATTAAACTTACGAAGTCATAAAATATTCATATTTATCAACTCTTCCTATGACCGGTTCCATGGTATTATAGGAGCTGGATTTAAGCATAAATAAGGGGTGGTAAATGGCACAATCACATAAGAAAGCAACAGCGTTAGCTTTATTGGCTGGCACTTCATTGGCGGGATGCGCGCCTTCCCATCCCACGGTGCGAAATGCTGTGCCCGCTGTAAGTAATGCACCTGCTCAGGTAACGGCAGAAATTAGCACTCTTAGAGACAATGATATAAATGAAAATATTAAAAAGCTGGAAGCAGTGCAAAACAGTCTACAGGAACAGCAAGCCGTTATCGACAATGCTGTGAAGGGGCATGCTACTGGTAAGGTTGTGCAGGATTTAAATACTGCTTTGAAATATATGGATGAGGGTATAACGGGTGCCACCTCGCAGTTGAGTATAGAGTTAAATAATCGCAAAAAATACAACTATTCTGATCAAACCCTTTTGCTTACTACGAATGCAGTTAGTTTTCTTTATGATATCGGATTAAAAAGCACTTTAGATTCGCTAGAGAAAAAAGGTGCGTATCAACCACGGAAGAATATCAAGGGTCAGGAAGATGAACAGGGACTGCAATATATACCGTCAGATACTTTTAGCATATTAAAAGCAGATGTTGCCACACTGGCGGCAATTCGGAAGAAACTGAACGAAAGCATTATTCAGTATCAAAGCCCTGCTGATCCAAAAACCTCACTAAATGTAAGCGATACATTTACATCCAAGTATACAATTGCTTCCGGCAAATCCAGCAGCTGGTCGCTAGGCTGATTACTTCAACCCTTTCGCCGCTTCCAATACTTCCCTGGCGTGGCCTTCGACTTTTACTTTGGGCCAGATTTGCGCGATTTTACCCTGCTTGCCGATGAGCAAGGTGGTGCGCTCGATGCCCATATATTTTTTGCCGTACATGCTTTTCTCCACCCATACGCCGTAAGCTTCGCACACGGCGCCATCCGTATCGGATGCTAGCGTAAAGGGCAAGCAGAACTTGGTCTTGAATTTGTCGTGGCTTTTTACGTCGTCTTTGGAAAGACCGATAATCACGGTGTTGCTTTTCTCAAATTCCGGCATCAAATCGCGAAAGTCCTTGGCTTCAATAGTGCAGCCGGGCGTATCGTCTTTAGGATAGAAATAGAGGACAACATTTTTGCCCGCAAGCTTTGCGAGGCTCACGCTGCCATTGCCGTCGGTCGCCAATGTAAAATCAGGCGCTTTATCGCCGACATTGAGGTTTTGGGGAGAGAGTTTTGCGGCAGATGAAGTCATGATGGCCTCCAGCAGAATGAATAGAACGAGTAAGCTACCAGCTTAACGCACCTGATGCAAAAACTTTGTCACCTGCTCAATCACCGTTTCAGGCAACAGCTCAGCAAGGCGCGGTTTGCTCATAATTGTAACATTGCTGCCGCGCGGGGCGCACAAGGCCGGATCGGAAAATTGGGAAAAAAGCACCAGCGAAGGGCAGCCAGTTGTTGCGATCAGATGTATGGGGCCGGTGTCATTACCGATGGCGCATAATGCGCCGCGCGCGAGTTCGGCAATCTCATTAAAATTGGTTTTTCCGAGTAGGTTTATTGCCTCAGGGCACAAAGCTTCAATTGTCGTTAGCACCGATTCTTCGGCTTTTGTGCCGATTAACAGAGGCGTCACACCATTCTTAGAAAGCCATGCGCAGACAATGCCGTAATGACTCGCAGGCCAGCGTTTGCCGGGGCGGTGTGATGAGCCGCCGGCAGCGATCAATGCATAAGGTTTAGGCGCGTTGAACCGGCTGATATCAGCTGTAAGCCAGTCCAGGTTGGGTTTGGGCAGTTCAGCGATGCCGGCAACTGCCAGCTGTTCTTTCTGGCGCTCGACGGTGTGCATGAAGGTGCGTGTTTCGGTATCGTGGGGATGGGACGCGCCCTTGGCAATGCCTACCCATTCAGGCTTGGGAGTATTAAGGAGTGAGAAATACCAGCCGGTGCGCTCAGACGTTTGCAAATCATAAATGCGGGAGAAATGGCCGCGGCGGATTTTCTGAATGAGACCTAGAAAAGCAAATATATTGTAAATTTTAGGGCGGGTGTCGATCCAGATATCATTAAAATATCCGCTTTCTTTCAACATACAGGCATAGGCAGGAGTGGTAAGAAGCGTGATGTGGGCATCGGGGTGATGGTTTCGTATAGCGGCAAAAGGGCCGGTGGCTAACACCACGTCCCCAAGCGCCCCATGTTTGATGACCAGAATTTTATCCATAGTATTTCTCAAAACTCCATAGCATATACGCTCGCGGTATAAAGGATATATGCCTTATATGATTTGTTATTCAGGTATAGCGGCTGCCAATCAACTCCCAATAGACCTCCAGGGTTTTGCTGCACATGATATCGGCCGAAAAATGAGTGCGCACATGCGCCATTGCCTGGGCCCCTATACGCTCTTTTTCCGGCTTGGAAAGCTGTAATACGCGGTCAATCGTGTGTGATAAATCCTCTGCATTATCCGGATCAACAAGCCAGCCTGTCTGCCCGTCGATTACGGTTTCGCAGGCGCCGCCGTGGCTGGTGGCGATAACGGCCCTGCCCATGGCTTGCGCTTCCACCGGCACGCGGCCAAACGCTTCGGGTTCAATGGAGGGGGCAACGATAATATCGGCCAGCATATAGGCTTCCGCCATATAAGGAGTATTGCCGGCAATGCGTATATGGCCTTCCAGCCCCAATTCCGAAATCCGCGCTTCGATTTCTTTGCGGTAATTGGGGTGGCCCATATCATCACCCACGAGCAGGCAGAAAAATTTGCGGTGGGGGATTTGCGCGAGCGCTTCTATCAGCACATGCTGGCCTTTCCATCGGGTGATGCGGCCGGGCATAATGATGATAGGCAGGTCGTCAGGGACACGCCATTTGCTGACCAGCTCTATCATGCGCGGTGGCAATATGCGCGCGGGATCAAACGCATTCAAATCAACTCCGCGATGGATGATACGCACAATCGCCGGGTCAACGTGGTAATGTTCCGCAATATGTCCGGCTACGAAATGGGAAATGGCGATCACGCGTTTGCCCTTGGTCATGACCGCATTGTATATCTTTTTTATCGCCGGGTTCAGGCCATACACGCCGTGAAACGTGGTGACAAAAGGAATGCCGGTGCGTTTGGCGGCGATATAGGCGCTCCATGCGGGCGCGCGTGAGCGGGCGTGGATGATATCCACCTTATAATCGCGGATAATTTTTTCAAGCTTGCGGGCGTTCTTCCATATGGTCCAGGGATTTTTGGCTGCCAGGGGCAGGGTAATATGCTCGCCGCCGACGTAAGCGACGCTTGATACCATGGCGCCGCCCGACGAAGCAACGAGCGGCTTCCACTTTGCCCGCGCTATGGCGCCTGCAATCTCAATCGTGCCGCGTTCAACGCCGCCTGTACGCAAAGCGGGCAGCACTTGTAATACGACGGGTTGTTTCATGAGTAAGAGGTGGTAAGAATTAAGTGGTAAGAGTCAAGCAATAGGTGATAAATAATTTTTTACTACTTAGCACTTATAACTTACCACTTGCCACTATTATTATGACGAATAGTTCGTATTTAAAATCAGGAAGCGACAAAATTGCCTACCATAAAACCGAAGGTAAAACGCCGGGAATAATCTTCCTGGGCGGGTTTCGCTCCGATATGACAGGCGTGAAGGCCATGGCGCTGGAGGCTTTCTGCAAAGAACGCAGCCATGCATTCGTGCGCTTTGACTATGAAGGACACGGGCAATCAAGTAGGGCTTTTGAGGATTGTACGCTGGGAAGGTGGAGAGACGATGCGCTGCAGGTGCTTACCAAGCTGACCGAAGGCCCGCAGATTCTTGTGGGCTCTTCCATGGGCGGCTGGCTTGCCCTGCTGCTGGCCATCGCCAAGCCGCGGCGTGTGGCGGGAATTGTGGGCATTGCAGCGGCTCCCGATTTTACCGAAACGCTGTTATGGGAAAAGCTTACGCCTAAACAGCAAAAAGAGCTGCAAACCAAAGGCAAGGTTATGGTGCCGTCGGATTTTGGCGAGCCTTATGCGATTACGCGCCAGTTTATTGAAGAAGCGCGCGAGCATCTGCTGCTGCACCAGGAAATCCCTGTGAATTGTCCGGTGCGATTGCTGCACGGCATGAAAGATGAGGATGTGCCGTGGGAAGTGTCATTTTCTATCAATGAGAAACTCGCCTCGCAGGATGTAAAAACCATCCTTGTTGAAAACGGCGATCACCGGTTATCGGAACCTGCCGATATTGAGAAGATACTGCGCATTGTGGGCAAGATGCTTGATATTTCAGGAAGAGGTTAGAAACGTTCAGTCTCGTCCTGATCTCTATTTCTTTGTGCAGAACTAGTACGTGATTTGCCATGCATAATTGCAAAATGTTCCAGACATTCTCTTGCCTCACCGCGATACTGAATCTGGCGGGTTTCAAAGTCGGCTTTCCATTCAAGTCTTTCAGTCTCATCGGCAAATTTCTTGGTGAGTGTCTTTAAATGATTTTCTTTAAATATTACATTTAATGATTGGTTTAGCTCCTGCGCTTTTTCAGGATCATTGATTGCTATGCGCATAGCATCGATAAAGGGGCGCAGTATTGTAAAATCCGCACCTTTATCGATGCAGAATTCTCTGCATTCAAGCCGTCTTAAAGTGTTATCTGTATCATCGTTGTCAACGCTTCCATGCAGCTCGATTGCCCTGTATTTATCACCAAAATTATTTTCCAGATAAAGGTTGCGGTCGGCAGAATTGGCCAGGTAAGCTACTTTACGCGCAATTGCTTTATATGTTTTTTCATTTTTCATAATATTTTGCAGCTGCTCTTTGGTTAGGCCAAAATTTAAATGTAATGAGCTTCTGACATCACTTATTTCTGTGAGCGTTTGTGCACAGCGCAAGGATGCCATTATTTTATCGGGATGACTGAAAGGGCCGCAGCGCACTTCATGATTATCGTCTTCATTAAATTCTAACTCGTAACCCAAATCTCCTTCTTGCGTCCCAAGCATGCTTAAAAAAGACTGCAAAATAGCACGGGGATGTGTTTTTTCTGTATCGCCCTGAAAAACTTTTCTTAATGCATTGAATGCTTGGGAAACAAACGCAACGTTCTCATCAAGAGGTTTCCCAACTCCTTCACTGATATATGCCAGGTAATTCATATATTCTGCTGATTGCAGCGCAGGAACTTCTTGTAAGAGTTCCTTTAAAGATTCCATGCCGTCACTTAATGTGGAATTGGATCTATTGGTAATATGAATAAGCGCATCTAATGTCTCTGGAGACAGTAAATCAGGATACGCATAAAAGAACACATTTATCTTTTGTAAAACCAAAGCCAGATTGGCAGAGCTTAAATGGCCCAACGAATGCAAGTAGGCTTCTTTATCATCGGATTCAATAAGGGTTGGGTAAGATTCCAATAGAACGATAGCTGCATTACGCTCCGGCGCATGAATAGCTTTTTCATTCTTTTCATCCTTGATAAAAATGTGAGGAAGCAACGCATCCACTACATGTATAATTTTTTCTGAGGCTGAGTTCATAGGGTTAAAGTTATAGCAGAATACTATTAATATTTTACTAAATTCGTTGCATTCCTTGATAGATCGGGTAAATCTTGCCGCCTGTTTAACCCGTAAGTATTGAGCATATGAAACCCACCCAAAAACCTAAAAATCCTTATTTTTCCTCTGGTCCCTGCGCCAAACGTCCCGGCTGGACGCTGGATGCGTTAAAAGGCGCAGCGCTTGGCCGCTCGCACCGCGCCAAAATCGGCAAAACCAAACTGGCCGATGTGATTGAGCGCAGCAAGGCCATGTTGCAGATGCCTAAGGATTATGTACTTGGGATTGTGCCTGCTTCTGACACCGGCGCCATTGAAATGGCCATGTGGTCGCTTCTGGGCGAGCGCGGGGTGGATGTGCTGGCATGGGAAAGCTTCGGTTCCGGCTGGGCAACCGATTGCCAGAAACAACTCAAGCTTAAAGACGTGCGCGTATTCAAAGCCGATTACGGCAAACTGCCCGACCTAAAACAGGTGGACTGGAAGCGCGATGTGGTTTTCACCTGGAACGGCACAACATCAGGCGTAAAAGTACCTAACGGCGATTGGATTGCCGCGGACCGCGAAGGGCTTGCCATCTGCGATGCGACGTCTGCCGTATTCGCTATGGAGATGCCGTGGGACAAGCTCGATGTTGTCACCTGGTCATGGCAAAAAGTGATGGGCGGAGAAGGTGCGCATGGCATGATTGCGCTCAGCCCGCGCGCGGTAAAACGCCTTGAAACCTATACGCCTGCATGGCCGCTGCCCAAGATTTTTCAGATGAGCAAAGGCGGAAAATTGATTGACGGTATATTCAAAGGCGAAACGATTAACACGCCCTCCATGCTCTGCGTGGAAGATGCGCTCGACGGTCTTACTTGGGGCGAACAGGCAGGTGGTTTGAAAGGATTGCTTGCGCGTTCCAATGCCAACCTGAAAACAATGGAAAAATGGGTGGCGGGATCAAGCTGGATTGGGTTCCTTGCTGAATCGCCGGAGATTCGTTCCAACACATCAATATGCTTTAAAATCACCGATTCCTGGTATGCATCGCTTTCACCGGAAGAACAGGAAAAAGGCGCCAAGAAAATCGCCAGCCTGCTTGAAGCCGAAGGTGTTGCTTATGACATCGGTTCCTACCGCGACGCGCCTGCGGGCCTACGCATCTGGGGCGGGGCAACGGTTGAAACCAGTGACTTAGAAGCGTTGCTGCCTTGGCTGGATTGGGCGTGGAATGAGGTGAAGGCTGCTGCTGCGAAGGCAGCGTAAAGAAATAGAGTTTGAGAGTTCAGAGTCTAAGAGTTCAGAAAAACTGAATTCCGGATTCTTGTACTCTTGGATTCTTCTTATCCACCCACTACAGCTGCAGCATTCGCAGCGATTTTGGAATGTTCGGCGCCTGACAGATGCGTGGACGCAGGGGGTTTAAGATTATAGCGCTCCGTTGCAGATGGCGGTTCAGCCACGACTGGCGCATCGGTTGGAGTATGGGCCAATGTCTTGGCAAAATCCTGCGAATTTTGCTCTTTTGCGGTGGACACTAATTTTATTTCATTACCGTCAGTGACGATGGTTTTTTGTTCCGACAGCATGCGCGTCGCCATCGATTTCAGGAATGGCTCCTCAATGGCGGCAAATTGACTCATCAGCTGCTGTTCTTTTTGTTGGAGTGCCTGTGCATCATTTTGCAAAGCCTGGGAAGCTTTTTGCTTCTCGGATTCCAATGAGCTATTGACGCCGAATAAAAACGCCATGCCTGCAACGAGCGTTGTTGTAATGGCTGCAATAATACCACCTTTTGTTGCCCATTTTTTTTGAGCAAAATAGGCGGCAATACCGCCTGCAAATGCCGATATTCCTCCCGCTATGCTTCTCCAAAGTATGGCTTTCTGTTGGATATTCTGTTCAATCTCCGCGGGCCGTGCATTTAATTTTTGCCCTTCAGCATTGATTGCCTCTATCTGAGGCTGCAACTGCGCCTGTGCCGCCTGCATGGCTTTGAGTTCACCCGTAATTTCAAGCTCGTGCACTATTTTTTCAAATGCAGCGGGATTTTGCGTGAGCGCCGTAACTTTCTGCAAAGCATCCTGAAAATCAGGCATTTCATCGACAAAGACGGGCTTATCAGCTTCGGACATATGAATACTACGCTAAGTGGTTAATTTTCATAACGTAAGATAGCATAATATTGTTAAGGTTTTATTACGAAAAACGATTTATTAGGGAGAATAAAGCATTTTTTTTGGCTTGTCCTCTTTACAAGCGTTTTGCCGCCTGTCATATCCTAGGCCTCATTGAAAACCACCGGATGGATGCATTATGCCTAAAGTATTGATTGCCGACAAATTAAGCCCGCAAGCGATTGACGTGTTCAAGCAGAATAAAGTCGATGTTGACGTTAAAACCGGCATGACGCCGGAAGAGCTGGAAGCCTGCATTGCCGAGTATGACGGCATTGCCATCCGCTCCGCCACCAAGGTCACAGCTAAAGTGCTTGAAAAAGGCAAAAAACTCAAAGTCGTGGGCCGCGCCGGCATTGGCGTCGATAATGTTGATGTAAAGTCTGCGACCGCAGCGGGCGTAGTGGTGATGAATACGCCGTTTGGCAATTCGGTGACGACGGCGGAACATGCGATTTCACTGATGATGTCGATGGCGCGCCAGATTCCCGCCGCCAATGCGTCAACCCACGCAAGCAAATGGGAAAAGAATAAATTCATGGGCGTGGAAATGTCAGGCAAAACGCTGGGCCTTATTGGCTGCGGCAATATCGGCTCCATCGTGGCTGACCGTGCGCAGGGGCTTAAAATGAAAGTCGTCGCTTACGATCCTTTCCTCTCTACCGAAAAAGCCGCCTCTATCCAGGTGGAAAAAGTGGAACTCGATGAGCTGTTAAAGCGCGCCGATTTCATTTCGCTGCACACGCCGCTTACCGATTCCACCCGCAACATCCTCAACAAGGATTCGCTCGCTAAAACCAAAAAAGGCGTTCGTATTGTTAACTGCGCGCGCGGCGGGCTGGTCAATGAAGCCGATCTTAAAGCTGCACTTGATTCCGGTCAGGTGGCTGGCGCTGCGTTCGACGTGTTTGAAGTGGAGCCTGCCAAAGACAATATTCTTTTTGGCATGGAACAGTTTATCTGCACACCGCATCTGGGCGCTTCCACTTCTGAAGCGCAGGAAAACGTAGCCGTGCAGGTGGCCGAGCAAATGTCGGAATATCTGACGGTGGGCACGGTGACTAATGCTGTGAATATGCCGTCGGTATCGGCAGAAGACGCGCAGAAGCTTAAGCCCTATATCACGCTTTCTGGCCAATTGGGCAGTCTTGCTGGCCAGCTTGCTGAAGCGGGCATCAAATCCGTGAAGATTGAATATGAAGGCGCGGTGGCAAAAATGAACACCAAGCCGCTCACCGCTGTGGCTTTGGAAGGCTTGCTGGCGCCGCAGGTGGAAACGGTCAACATGATCAACGCTCCGGTGATTGCCAAGGAACGCAATATTGATGTGAGCGAAGTGAAGCATGACCGCGCGAGCGATTACCAGACGCTGGTGCGCATCACGCTTACGACCGAAAAAGGCACTTTTGAAGTAGCGGGCACGTTGTTTGGCTCCAAACCGCGCCTTGTTGACATCAACAATATCAAACTCGAAGCCGGTCTCGGTGCGCGCATGCTCTATGTAAGCAATGAGGACAAGCCAGGCCTGATTGGCAATCTCGGCAAATTGCTGGGAGAAGCAAAAATCAACATCGCCAATTTCCATTTGGGCCGCAATGATTCGCATAGCATGGCAGTGGCGTTGCTGGAAGTGGATCAGCCGGTTTCAGCGGAATTGATTGCACAGATCAACAAGCTGCCGAGCGTCAAGCAGGCAAAAACATTGCAGTTCTAAGATCTTTTTTCTTTGTCATTCCAGCAAAAGCTGGAATCTCGCGCAAATGATGGAGATCCCTGCTTTCGCGGGGATGACGGCTGGGGTTAAAGGAGTATATGGCAGAGAAACTTTCATTGCGTTTAGGCGTCAATATCGATCACGTGGCGACGTTGCGCAATGCACGCGGCGGTGTACATCCTGACCCCATACGTGCGGCGATCATTGCAGCAGAAGCAGGCGCGGACGGCATTACCGCGCATCTGCGTGAAGACAGGCGTCACATCACTGACGACGATATTGCGCGCCTTCGCCAGGAAAGCAAATTGCCGCTTAATCTTGAGATGGCAGCTGCCGATGAGATGATTGCCATTGCGCTCAAAACCAAACCGCATGCTGTGTGTGTTGTGCCGGAAAAGCGCACAGAGATTACGACAGAAGGTGGCCTCAATGTTGCAGGTAATATCGAATTCTTGAAACCTAAAATCCTTGCATTAAAAAATGCCGGTATTCGCGTATCGTTATTCATTGATCCCGATACCTTGCAAATCGAAGCCGCCAAAGCGGCAGGCGCAGATATTGTGGAACTCCATACCGGGCAGTATTGCA
Organism: Alphaproteobacteria bacterium; assembly: GCA_013288985.1. Lineage (GTDB taxonomy): Bacteria > Pseudomonadota > Alphaproteobacteria > Rickettsiales > JABCZZ01 > JABDAT01. Next base: position 14,831 of record JABDAT010000015.1, on the reverse strand, counting down.
AGACGCAAAGCGGAACGATTGCCTGGAAAAAAGAACTGGCTGCCCTGGTTGCCGGTGCGCAGAACGCTAATAAGCTTGGCCTTGAGTGCCATGCGGGGCATGGGCTTTCCTTTGCCGATGTCGGGCCCGTTGCCGCCATTGCTGAAATCGTTGAACTCAATATAGGGCACTTCCTGATTGGCGAGGCTATTTTCTTGAGTCTTAAAGAAGCGATTGAACGTATGAAAAGACTGATGCAGGGAGCACGCGATGATTCTGGGCATTGGTAGCGATATTATTGATATAAGCCGCATTGAAAAAACGCTGCAGCGTTTTGGCAAGCGTTTTGAAGAACGCATTTTTACTGCTGCGGAAATTGGGAAAGCCGACAGCCGGGGCGGCGCCGGCCCGCGCGTAAGGGCCGCAACGCTTGCTAAACGCTTCGCTGCCAAGGAGGCCTGTTCAAAGGCGCTTGGCACGGGGTTCAGGCAGGGAGTCTATTGGAAAGATTTGGCGGTGACCAACCTGCCGTCTGGCAAACCCACGCTACGCTTAAGCGGGCAGGCGGCGCTGCATCTGCAGAAACTCACGCCTGCTGGCATGAAAGCCCAGATTGATCTGACGATGACGGACGATTATCCCCACGCGCAGGCGATTGTTATTATTTCCGCCGTTAACTCTTAATATAGTTACTCTTAAATTTTTGCCATGCCGCACTTGTTGCGGCATCTTCCGCTACTGGAGGAGACCCCGCAACGAGTGCAGGGTGATACTAGAAAATAACACTCAATTTTTTACTTATTCTTATCTTCGAGCATGATGGGATGCGTTTTGAATAACGGGCTTTCCAGCGTGTCGCCGGGCGCAATATCACTTTCTTTCGCCGTGCCTGCTTTGAGAAACACGAATGCGTGTACGGATTTTTCGGTTTCAATAGGTTCCGCAAGGCCGGGAAGCGACAGGTTGGGAGCTATCTGGGAAATGAGACCGTCTTCCATCACAAACAATACATCGACCTTAGCAAGCAGGTTGGCTGATTTAAGCGCGACAATCTGCGGCGGGGTGATGAGAATCATCATGCCTTCCTTATCGGTAAAGGGCTGATGAGAGATAAAGTCATGCTGGCCCAGGAATTCAATGGGGCGCACTTCTACGGTAAACTCCTTGGTTACGCGTGGCAGCACCGGCAGCACCTCAGTAGGCTTGCTTTCTTCCTTCTCGTCTTTTTTCTCAGCTGGCTGCAGTTCGACTTTGGTTTTGTCAGCTTTGGGAATAATCTTGATGGTCGTTTTGGTATAAATGACCGGCGCGGCCTCGTCGGCAAAAGCCGCAGGAATGATTACAAGGAAAGCCAGAATCAGCGGAATGAATCTCATGGTGCTAGTGAATAAAGGACCTTGTCGCCTTTGGCAATATGATAACGTGCGGCAGCGCCGCCTGCGAGCTCCAGTACTTCCGCCGCATCTTCAGTGGAGGCAATAATATCGGTGGATTCAGGTTTGGCGTTTGCGACAATCTGAGTAACGATTCCCTTATCGTCGATAAACAGCATATCGAGCGGAATCAGGGTGTTTTTCATCCACATATCGACATGGCGAGGTTTGCCAAAATCAAACAGCATGCCGTGCAGTTCGGCCAAATTTTTGCGAAACATCAGGCCCAGTTCTTCCTGCTGCGGCGTAGTGGCGACTTCAACGGTGAAATGCAGGTTTTCCTGCTGGGTGATGATGGTGAGCGGAGCAGTGGAAAAGGTAATGTCTTCTGCGCAGGCATTCAGAAATAGCGCATGCCATAAACATACGGTGAGAAATAAAAATTTGTATAACCGCATAGAAATTTCAACTCCCGGATAGTTTGCTACGAATGAATGAAATATTTAAAATGTTTCTGCACACTGGCAAGCGTGGTAATCAAAGTGGTTTTTACCGTATCGAAGTCTGGCTTATCAAGCGTTTTGGCAATCAGCTGTTTGAGGCCGTGCGGCGCAGTGGTTTCATTGATAATGCCGCCGCCGCACAGGCGCAGCAATGCAAATAATGCATTGAGGAAATGATAGCTATTCACGAGCTCATGGCCCGTTTCAGGTGCAATCAACCCCTTGTTGATGAGCGTATGGAATGCCTGTTCGGTAGATGAGGTGATAATGTCCGCATGCATGGGGGCATGAAGCAGAATAAAATACTGCGCCAGAAAATCGATATCCATCAGCCCGCCATGGGCGTATTTCAGATTCCAGGGATCGTTGCTGCCAAATTCCTTGGTAATCTTGCTGCGCAGTTCAACTATGTCATGTTTGAGCTTTTGCGGATCGCGCGGTTGGGTGAGATGCCGGTTGATGATATGATTCAGCTGCTGCTGGGTGGCTGGAGGGCCTGCGATAACGCGCGCGCGGGTAAGCGCCATGAATTCAAATGTCCATGCAGCTTCGGAAAAATATTTATCAAACGCGCTTACGCTTACCGCCAACGCTCCGTCCAATCCGGAAGGGCGAAGGCGCGTATCCACCTCATAGAGTCTGCCTTCGCGCGTCAGGGTCGTAAGTGATGTGATGAAACGCTGGCATAATTTATTATAAAGACTGTGATCTCCTGTAAGAGCAGTTTCTGCTGGTGGGGTGTCATAAATAAACACCAGATCAATATCCGAACCAAAGGTCAGTGTGCGTGCGCCTAAGCGGCCCAATGCTATAATCGCAAGCCCGCCTTGATGCAATTCAGGCTGTTTTTTAGCCAATTCAACTTCCACCCGGTGCAGCAGCGCAATGATGCAGGCCTGGGCGATGTCGCTTAAGCGTTGGCTTGCGGTTTCCAGCGATATTTGCTGGCGCAGTAATTGCACGCCGGTCTCGAACTGCTTTTCATTTTTAAAGCGCCTTATTGCATCCATCTCATCTTCAAAATCGCGCGTAAGCAATAATATATTGGCCAGCTCATTGAATAATGATTCCTCATCCCAGGCGAGATCAAGAAAATCTGCGGTAAGCAATGTATCCAGCAGGAGAGGATTCTTGCTTAAGCTCTCAGCCATGGCGGGCGCCGATCCCATAATGATGGCAATGAGATCAAGCAGTTGGGGATTGGCGGAAAATAAGGAAAATAACTGTATGCCTGCGGGAAGCCGGGTAAGAAATTCATCAAAATGGATGAACGCCTGATCGGGCTGGCTGGTGGCGGCAAGCGCTTTGAGCAGCGTCGGCGTGAGTTCGGTAATCAATTCACGCGCGCGCTTGGTGCGCGTTGCCCTGCGCGATCCATGATGCCATGCCTGAATGATTTCCGATACGGAAGCGGGGTTCTGGTAACCCATTTTGCGAATGGTTTCGAGTGTTTGCGGATCATTCTCCACGCCGGTAAAAGAAAGTTTGCCTTCATCGCTGCTGAGACTGTTTTTTCCACGAAAAGAACTAGAGAATTGTTCATGGACAAAATGCAGATGGCCAAGCAGCGTTTGCATAAATGACGCTTCTGTAAAGCCCATGAATGCCGCCAGTTGCACAATTGCCTCAGGGGAGGTTGGAATGCTGTGAGTCTGCTGGTCGTCGATCATCTGCAAATGATGCTCAACGCTGCGCAGAAACCGATAGCTTATGCTCAGTTGCTCAGCGAGTTCAGCGGAGATAAGCCCCATTTCCGCCAGGACCTTGAGGGTTTTGCATGTACCCGCAAGCCGAAGCGTTGGCATGCGCCCGCCCCAGATGAGTTGGTGAATCTGGGCAAAAAACTCAATTTCGCGTATGCCGCCGATGCCGGTTTTGATATTATGGCCCGGTAAATCGATGGTGGTGCCAGTGCGCGCATCCATTTGGCGCTTGATTGACTGGATATCCTCAATGGCGGCAAAATCAAGATGCTTGCGCCATATAAAAGGCCTTATCTGATTTAAAAACTGATAGCCCGCCTCGGTGTCGCCCGCTATGGGGCGCGCTTTGATAAGTGCTGCGCGTTCCCAGTTCTGGCCTACGGTTTCATAGTATGTGATGGCGCCGGCAACAGACATGGCCAAAGGCGTTGAAGCCGGATCCGGGCGCAGCCTTAGATCGACGCGAAATACATAGCCGTCTGCGGTGCGTTCCTGCAATATATGCATCATCTCCTGCGCCATTTTGGAAAAACACTTCTGGCTGTTCTGCGCGCCGGTATAGGTTGTGCGGTCGCTGTCGAAGAAAACGATGAGATCAATATCGCTGGAGTAATTAAGCGCCCGCGAGCCAAGCTTGCCCATGGCCAATACAAAAAGCCCCGATTCCTGCTCCGGATTTTCCGGGTGGGGAAGCGTGATATCGCCTTTTTTATGGGCTTGCGTCAGCAGGAACTCCACGGTGCGATGCACGCATAATTCAGCGATCTCTGACATGGCCAGTGTGACCTGCTCCAGCGACCAGATATGCCCCAGATCGGCACTGGCGATAAGGAGCGAGGCTTTGCTCTTTGCAATGCGCAGCGCTTTCATCAATTCAGAAGTGGAAGAAGAAGGGCAGGTTACCAGAGACATTTTGAGTTCTGTGAAACATGCGTCAACTCCGCGCGTGCAATAATCAATAAAGAATGCGGTATGCTGCCCGATAAGGCGTGAAAGAAAGGGCGAGTAGGCAAAAATACAATCGAGCAATGCTTTGCCCTGAGGGTGGGCAGTAATTGCTTCCCATTGCCCGGCAATATCAGTATTTTCCATTTGCCTGATTTTGCCGGCGAGCGAGCTGAAGCCTCTTTCACTCGCGTCTTTACGGGGGAGCGCGGGCAGGGTATGGATGGCGTCAAGAAAAGGAAATGTGAGCGTCATTGCCTAAACGTATCAGGATTGTTATGAAAAGCTATACATACCGGGCAGGAAAAAGAGAATGTCTAAAAGGACGTCTAAGCGATTCATAAGCGCATTTTTTGCCGTAGCAGCCCTTGTGCTGCTTGTCTTTAACGGCGTGCTTGCCTGGGTGATTACCGGGCCGCGCTCGCTGGATGCGATTACCCCTTATATCGAATCAGCTCTTGCGCCTGAAGGCAATGCCTACCGTGTCAGCATCGGCAATACCCAGCTTATCTGGGATGGTTGGGAGCACCCTATTGGCATTCATGTAAAAAATGTTGCCGTGTTAAACGATAAAGGCGCGGTTATCGCAGTGTTCCCCGAGGTGGGAATACGCTTGTATTTTTATAAGCTGTTAGTGGGGAAAGTAGATTTGAAGTCGCTGGAGGTGTTATCGCCGGTGGTGCTTCTGGTGCAGGGTGACAACGGAGAATTGTCTTTTGGGTTCAGCCAGCAGGAAAATACAGCCGATACTTCGCTTTCATCCATTCTATCCCTGCTTGTTGCCGATGAAGGCGACAACCCGGTGACCCATCTCACCTCCCTTATCATCCGCGATGCGCGAGTGTCGGTTAAGAAGCTGCATTCGGGAATATTTTTACAATCGCCCAAGGCCTCCCTTGAAGTCACCCGCAAGCATGGGAATGTCAAAGGCACATTGGTCATGCCACTGCAGTTTGATGATAAGAACGGTGAGATAAACGCTGAATTCAGTTTGAGCAAAAAAGATAAAAACGTTATCGCCGAAGTTATCTATACGGACATCCCTTCAACTGCTTTGCATGCGCTGTTCCCGGCGCAGCAATGGATGGATGCCGCAAAAATCCCCCTTACCGGCTGGGCGCATCTGATATCGGATTTTGACGGCAACGTGGATGCATTAGATTTTATGGCGGAAGCAGGAGCGGGGACTATCACGTACCCTTCGCAATTTGAGGAACCGCTTGAGCTGAACCGCATCCATGTGGCTGGCAGCCTTACCGATAAGCTGAGCACACTTACGGTTAAAGAGGGATTACTGGATTTTAAGAAATTCAATATCACCTTTAACGGGACGGTGCATAAACAGGGCGAGGAGTATAGCCTGGACGGTTTCGCAGAAACTGCCAATGTTCCTGTTGATGAAGTGCATCGTTATTGGCCACTGACGCTTTCACCGCATTCACGCGGATGGGTGACATCGCGCATTACGCATGGGGTCATGACTAAGGGCAGTGTCTCCGCGCATTTTAAGCCTGGCGAGCTTAAGCTGAAAGATACGCCCAGAGCCGCTATTGATGCTACAATTGACGTTAAAGACGCCACCGTCAAATATATGCCCAAACATCCGGTGGTGAGTGAAGTAAACGGTGAAATAAAATTCACCGGCGACACGATGGACGCTAAAATCACGCATGCGAATTATATGACCGATACGCATGTAACATTCGCTGCGCTGCGGTTCCCCGATCTCAATCCCGCAGATGTGCGGTTGTTTATGGATATGGATTTGGAAACATCCGCCAAGGATGTGAAGGATTTCCTGACGCTGCCGGAACTCAATAAAGCCGCCAAGCTTCATTTAACCGATGCAATCAGCGGCAAGGCAAAAGGCAATGTGAAGCTTGATTTCATCGCGTTCTCCGAGAATGAAAAAGAAAATTCCGCCGCCGAAGGCCATATTAATTACGCCGTTGCTGCCGATTTAATCGGCGTCTCGCAACAAGGGTTTCTCGGTAACCGCGACGTAAGCGACGCCAATATGAAAATCAATCTTAATAATAAAGGCATCAAAGCCGCAGGTACGGCAACGATTAATCAGCTGCCCATGACGATTGACCTGACTAATAATTTTGCCCGCGGCAGTGAAACCAATTATGCGGTGAAGCTTGACATGCCCGTGGCGAGCCTGCCTGATTTTGGCCTGCCTAAGCTGGATTTTGCCAAAGGCGTGATGGGCGTCAATGCGACATTCATAGAATCCGATACGGTGGATAAGGCGGACGCGAAGATAGATCTTACGCGCACTTCCATTGATTTGCCTGAACATGGGTTCAGTAAGAAAATGGGCGATAAAGCTGTGCTTGCGCTTGCGACAGAAGGCATGGGAGAAGGCAATACGGTCATTAAATCCTTTGCGCTTAGCGGACCAGAGACTAACGCGTCAGGCAAGGCGGAGTTCGATAAAGCCATTAATGACTTCCGGTCTTTTAGTTTCGATGCGCTGCGCATGGGAAAGACCGATCTGGATTCACTGCAATATGAGAAAGTACCGGGAGGTATCAAGCTTACCGCCAGGGGGCGTGCATTTGACGTGTCGCCTTACATGCAAAGAGGCAAAGGTAAATCCCCTGAGCAGGATTATAGTATCGACGTTAAGGTTGATCGCCTGATATTGGGAGAAAAACATGAATTCAGCAATGCAACAATAGCGGGTGATTGCAAGGAGCAATGCCGCTCTGCAACCATTGCTGCCAAGCTGGCGGACAATACCCCATTTAACTATTCCATCAGCGACGGAAAACTGAATTCTACCTGTAATAACGCGGGCGAGCTTCTGCGTACGCTTGGGCTGTTTGATACGATTGACGGCGGTAAAATGGTGCTTACCGGAAACTATGCGGGCAACAAGCTTGAAGGCAATCTTGAGATGACGGATTATACGCTTAAGAATGCGCCGGTGCTCACAAAAGCATTCACCATCGCATCACTCAGCGGTATTCTTGATACGCTGACGGGCAAGGGAATTTATTTTAGCAGGCTTTCCGCTCCCTTCACCTTCGCCCATGACATGCTGATACTCAAAGACGCTAAGACGCACGGATCGGCGCTGGGTGTTACGGCAGAAGGCACGATTGATATCCGCAACAATATATTTGACCTGCAGGGAACCTTGGTGCCGTCTTATACGCTGAACTCGCTAGTGGGAAATGTTCCGTTGATTGGCGATTTGCTTATGGGTGGCACAGGCAAGGGGCTCATCGCGCTTAATTACACTGTGAAGGGCGATATGAATGACCCCTCCATCACGGTCAATCCATTGTCGGCCCTTACTCCCGGCTTCCTGCGTGGCGTATTTAATGTATTTGATGAGCCTACACCGGACCTGGACAAAATAGCCGCCGACCGCAAGAAGGCGGAAGAGAAAGAGGCGGCACCTCCTGCTAACGCTGTTGCGCCTATTAGTTCTGCACCTGTCAGTAATGCTCCGGCACCCGTTTCTCCGACTCCTTAGGAGAATTTGTCATCCCGTGCAAGCAGCCAATAGGCTGTGCGACACGGGATCCATCTGCCATGCGCTGGGAAGAACAGCAGGCAGGCAAGGAGGCCTGCCGTGTGAGAGGCCACGCGCACGGCAAGTCTGCTGACTTGCCTTATCAGGCTATAAGCATGCGTAACATAGATCCCGGATAGGTTCGCCTGCTGGCTCACCTTCCGGGATGACACGTATATTTGAAATAAAAACGTCTTAAGGTTTATAGCCCTTATCTCTTATTTTTACGAGGGCATGATGTTTCTTGCCTTTTGATAGTTTAAGACATCTATTTGCGTCAAAGTCAGAAAAGATAACCTTCATATTAATATCTGACACTGTGCGATCGTTTATTTTTACGCCTCCACCCAAAATTAGTTTTTTTGCTTCACTTCCGCTGTCGGCAAAACGAGCCCTTATAAGTAACTCACGTACAGAAATTGACTCTGCTGTACGATCGTTTTGATCTAATACGACTTCATTTTCTTCAATTATTATTTCTAGCAGTGCATCGCCCGCGCTGCCTTCTTCAAATGTTTTGCGCGCAGTCTCAGCGGCGGCAAGGGCGGCTTCTGGGCCGTGGCAAAGTTTGGTGGCTTCATTGGCGAGGATTTTCTTGGCTTCGTTGATACCTGCGCCTTGCAATTTTTCCAGCTCTTCAATTTCGGCTATGGGAAGCTCAGTAAAGAAACGCAGGAAACGGCCGACGTCGCCGTCTTCCGTATTACGCCAGAATTGCCAGTAATCAAAGGGTGAGAGTATATCGGCATTAAGCCAGACGGCGCCGTTAGCCGTCTTGCCCATTTTTGCGCCCGATGAAGTAGTGATAAGCGGTGTGGTGAGACCAAAAATTTCGTCAAATTTATTTTGTTTTCCCTGATTTTTCTCTGCCATCAGGCGGCGATGTAATTCAACGCCATTAATAATATTGCCCCATTGATCGCTGCCACCGAATTGTAAACGGCAGCCAAATCTATTATGCAGTTCTACAAAATCGTAGGCTTGCAAGATCATGTAATTGAATTCCAGGAAGGTAAGTTCCTGTTCACGCTCTAATCGAAGCTTCACACTATCCATGCTGAGCATGCGGTTGACGGAAAAATGGCGGCCATAGTCGCGCAGGAAGCTGACGTAATTCAAATTTTTTAGCCAATCATCATTATTGACCATGAGCGCATTGCCGCCGTTTTCTTTAAAGTTCAGATATTGCTTAAAGACCGCCTTGATACCCTGCAAGTTGGCGTTGATTTGCGCGTCGTCTAGCAATTTGCGCGATTCGTCCTTGCCGGAAGGATCACCTACTTTAGTGGTACCGCCGCCCATAAGAACAATCGGTTTATGGCCACATTTTTGCAGCCAGCGCAGGATCATAATTTGCATGAGGCTGCCCACATGCAGGCTGGAGGCGGTGCAATCAAAGCCGATATAGGCGGTGATTTTCTGCTGCGCCATAAGTTTGCCCAGTCCTTCAAGATCGGTACATTGATGCAGAAATCCGCGTTCCTTCATGATCTGCAGAAAATTCAAATCAGGCGATGTCATATTGTCCTTGGTTTTACTGATGATTTGCGCCTAGATATGGCATGGATGCCGCATAATGGCAAGAAAGAGACGCTCAGCGCGCAATCGCAGGTGCGGAGACATTGGCCGCAGATTCCATCTGGTGCTTGTTGGCAAACGATGAAGATGGATGCGCAATCAGATTGGCGATGCGGTGACGATTGTCGGGGTGGTCGCGGAGAAATGCGGGCAATGGCCGGTGCTTTTTCCCCTGATGTTTTTCCTGTTGCTGAATTTCACGTATGCGATGTTCCAATGTATTAAGTCCGCTGATCATGGCTTCTGTTCCTGCTACCTGCGCGCCTCCCAGGTCAGAGCGGTATTCGCGCGCGCGTTTGTGCCACAAAGTCAGTGCAATATCTCCAATCATTGCCGCAGTATCGCCGACAATTTTTATGGTTGTTTTAACCCAAGGTTTGGTGGCCAGCTTACTCAATTGATCACGAATCAGTAAATAACCTGCTAGCAGTACAGAACCTTCTATAAAATCATGTATGAAATCCTGTTTGCGGTTAATATGGTGCGTCAGCTCGTGCCCCATAATGGCTTTCACTTCGTCATGGGTCATGATGTCGAGCAGGTTCGTGCCAAACATCAGGCTGCCTGTGTACGTTGCGCTGAAAGCATTGGGTTTGGAGCTGGCGTATATGAGCAGCTTGGGAATGGGAATCTGCATCTGCGCGCAGGTTTCATGAAGAATCTTAATGAGTTCTCTTTCTTTAGGCTCGGTAGGGCGCGCTACCCAAAGCGCGGTTGCACCTTTGGCCCTGGCGGTATTGCGATCGCGCAATTCGATATTCCCCGATTGCTCTTTAGGCGGAATATTCCAATGTGTCGGCGCGGTTTTTATAACAGGTGCGGCTGGCATAGCTAACCCAATAAGATTCTTGTGTATCTTACCAAGAAAAAAGCTATAAAAATGTGAAGATTTGATGACATAACCGGGTTCTGGGGAGCATATGAATACACAATGGGCGCTGGGTTTGATGAGCGGGACGTCGCTTGACGGCGTGGATGCCGCGCTGATCCGCACGGACGGCAATGAAATATTCGAAATCGGGGCGTCTTTAACCCTGCCGTTTGATGATGCGCTGCGCACACGTATCCGTGAATCCGTCTATATGCGCGGGGATCTGGCCAAAATAGAGCAGGATATGACGCTCGCGCATGCTGACGCGGTTAAGGCATTGCTTAAAAAGGTTAATTTAAAGCCGCGCGATGTCCATGTCATCGGGTTTCACGGTCAGACCATTGCCCACCGGCCTCATGAAGGGCTTACCTGGCAGATGGGAAATGGTGCGCTTCTGGCGGAGAAAACCGGCATTGACGTGGTGTGCGATTTCCGCAGGCATGACGTGGCCGCAGGTGGGCAGGGTGCGCCGTTGGTGCCGCTTTTCCATGCGAGTTTGGTGAAACATATGGAACTGCCGGTCGTGGTACTCAATTTAGGCGGAATCGCCAATATCACCTGGATTGGACGCTCGGAAAATACTGGCGAAGATATCATGGCGCTCGATATTATGGCGTTTGATACCAGCCCCGGCAATGTGCTGATCAATGAATGGGCATTGCGTCATACGGGTGAAAGCCTGGATCGCGACGGCAAGCTGGCCTTTGCGGGCAAGGCGCATCCCGATATAGTAAAACGCTATCTGGCGGATCCATTTTTCTCGGTGCACCCGCCTAAATCGCTCGATCGCAATTATTTTACCCTCAATCTGGTAGAAAATCTCTCCAAGGAAGATGGCGCAGCGACGCTTACTGCTTTTACGGCAGCGGCGATTGAGGCAGCGCAGCATTATTTTCCGGTAAGCGCCAAACATTGGTATGTGGCAGGCGGTGGTCGGCATAACCCCGCGCTCATGCAGGCCATTACCGAGCGGCTGACCTATGTGCGGCCGGTGGAGACGCTGGGCTGGTTTGGCGACGCACTCGAAGCGCAGGCTTTTGCATATCTGGCGGTTCGTTCCATCAAGCGTTTGCCGTTGACGCTGCCCACCACGACCGGAACAAATCGCGCCGTTACCGGCGGTGCATTTTACGCATCACAAATAATACACCCTTAAGAGATCGAAGCCAGCCCGGGTGCGACGCAGTTATAAAGTTTGAAAGAAGGATAAATTTCATGAAACCTAAATTGCTTGTCTGCGGCGCCACAGGATTTGTTGGGCGCAATATGACGGAGTATTTTGCCGCCAAGGGAAATACGACGTGCATGCGGTGGGGTTTAACCGCCCACCTTATGTATGCAAAGGCGTAACCTGGCACAAAGCCGATCTGCGCGATGAGCAGACGGTCAAAAAATTGCTCCAAGGTGTGGATGTTATTGTTCAGGCGGCGGCGACTACGTCGGGCGCCAAGGATATCGTGACGCGCCCCTTTATCCATACCGATAACGCGGTGATGAATTCGCTGCTGTTTCGCGCCGCCTTTGAAGCGAAGGTGAAGCATGTGATATTTTTCAGCTGCACGGTGATGTATCCATCGAGCGATAAGGCGCTTAAAGAATCGGATTTTGATGCCAACAAACCTCTGCACCCGCGTTATTTTGGCGTCGTTCTTAAGCGCCAGCGCATAGCCTGCAGCGACCGGTATAGTGATGCCTACCACCGCCGAGGCGCCCATGACACCGTGATTCATATCAATGAGATGCATGGAACCGGCTTTGCCGGCTGCGCATCCTGCTTCTTTGCCATACAGTTTGGCCCTCATCTGTTTGAGATCGCCGCCTTTGGTAATATAGGTGGCATGACAACGATAGGTATTGGATACGATATCGTCCGGATTTAAGGGATCGCAAATGCCTGCAGCAATGGATTCCTGACCGATGGAAAGATGCACAGGGCTTTTAATCGCGTCGGTATGATAGATCCCGCACAAATATGTTCCTCCACCCGCCTTATAAGCAGTATGGAATGATATAGACGCAATAATATCTCTGGGTCAGTTTTGGGCATATATACCTCAGACGCATCTTGCGCTAACTGAACATTTCATCATAAATTTCTGCAAGCGCGCCTGTAGTAATAGGCAAGGTAAGGGCCATGGGCAAAAGTATTGCGAGTCCGGCAATAAAATTGATAACGAACAATCCAAACAGGACCCCGATATTTTCTGCACCGCTTTTCATAACCGATTTGCGGCTGGCTTCCATCGCATCCCAGAAATCATACTGCTGATCGAGGATGAGCAGGGGGGCAAACGCATATATAGTTAAGACAAAAAGGCCAATCGTTATAATGACCAGGCCCACCACAGACACTTCCACCACATTACTGGTAACCAGAAGCGCCAATCCGATGATGGCAATAAAAGAAATCAGCAGGGATGAAATCAGAAGCTGGCCTATTACAGGGAGAATTTTACTTTGCAGATACGGCCCGTCAACAGGTTGCCCGCGCACCGTCCGCAATATTACCAGCATGTAGCAAGAGAATAAGAAATGTCCCACCATGACACTCGCCATATAAGCAAATATACGAAACGCGGGAGTCATGGTCAAATGAATGGCGGCTACCATAAAGATAAGCGCCAGAACGAGTAATCCTGAAAATACGCTTGAAATATGGTTGCGCTGTAAGAAACGCCACCCACCTGACAAGGTTCTAAGCAGGTTATGGTGATGCAGATGGCCTTCGGCAACGCTTTCAGTCCATTCGTCTTTTGTTTCCGTAAAGAATTCCGCCAGTTGTGCCCATTCAATGGCAGGTTTTATTATGTCACTATCAGAGGTCTGTATTAAGGTGTCACCCGTAACGGATCCATTGCGGATTTTCCTTACAATCATGACAATATCGTAGGGGCCCGTCTTGGTTTTGCCGGTAATGATATTATACTGTATCATGCAGACAGTACTTCCAAAGGCTGGTTGTTGCCCGATACCGTATTGATGATCTCAGCGAATTCGCTTAAGTAAACCGACCCCTTTACAGTGCGTTGAATATGGACAATGCGGCTGTCCTTTTCATCCCTCTTGCGTTTAACCAGACCCAAACGCACGAGCATATCCACTGCGCGGCAGACGGCGGGCTTTGAGATAAGCAGCGTATCGGACAATAATTTTATCGTATGCGGAGGAGGCGACAGGTATATGGTCAGCAGAATACCTGTCTGGCGCGTTGAAAGGTCATAGGCGTTGTTTTGGAGGCCGCGCACAACAATATCCCGCCACAAGGTAAGCGCTTCGCGCATGGTAAGACCTGGACTTGATTGCATTTTCTGTCTCTTTGCTATTTTAAGCTGCGCATTATACTCATATTTGCGCCATAATCCAGTATTTTACCGCTTATTAGGTTTGATGGAGAAACGCTCAAGAATGGTAGCATATAACGTGCGCACAGCCATCGCTTCACCGCCTATGGGCCTGCCTGCGCGTTTGGAGAGATTCCAGGCCATCATGTCGATATGTGCCCAGGATTTTGTTTTCTCGACAAACTCCTTAAGAAATAACGCAGCCGTAATGGCGCCGCCATAGCCGCTATCGGGAGCGCTATTGATGTCGGCAATAGGGCTACTCAGCATCTCACGGTAATTTTTCCATAGCGGCAGTCGCCAGAGCGCATCCTGTTCGCTTACGCTATGGCGCAGGAGATTATTGGCCAATGTATCATCATTGGTAAAAAGCGCAGGCACTTCGGTGCCAAGCGCAGTGCGCGCGGCGCCGGTGAGGGTAGCGCAATCAATGAGCAGGTCAGGGGTTTCCTTATCGGCTTCGGCCAATGCGTCGGCCAGAATCAGGCGGCCCTCGGCATCGGTATTGCCCACTTCCACGGTAATGCCTTTGCGCGTGTTGATAATATCGGACGGGCGGTAAGCATTGCCGGAAATGCTATTTTCCACTGCCGGGATTAATACGCGCAGGCGAATGGGAAGATTGGAAGCCATAATGACTTGCGCTAATGCAAGCACACATGCAGCGCCGCCCATATCTTTCTTCATAAGCTTCATGCCGGAGGATGGCTTGATGTCGAGGCCGCCGGAATCAAAACACACGCCTTTGCCTACCAGGGTTACTTTCGGATGTTTCTTGTTGCCCCAGCGTATATCGATAAGGCGCGGCGCGCGGCTGCTGGCTTTGCCTACTTCATATATTGCAGGGTAATTATGTTTGAGGAGCGCCTCTCCCACAATTTCGCTATATTCCGCCTTATGGGCGATGGCGACTTGCCTGCAGGCCTGCGCCAGCTCGGCCGGTCCCATATCATTGGCAGGCGTATTGATGAGATCGCGCGCCAGGGTAATTGCTTTTGCCATGCGCTCT
>JABDAT010000014.1 GCA_013288985.1 Alphaproteobacteria bacterium | reverse complement strand
AGGGTGGAAGAAGGTAAACACTGCCATCGAGAAATATAACAACTTGTCCGCAGAAAAAACGCAATTGGCTGCAGAGAATACAAAGCTCAAGGAAGAAAACACCATAATGAAAGAAGATAATACCAAGCTAAATGCAGCGATGGCAAAACTGCCCTCTCCTTTAGAACGTATAAATGCGCAGGCACAGGCGCCTGAACAGCCGAGTTTGGGTCTTTAGCTTAAAAGGCCAATTCAACAGTCGTATGAAAAATATCAGCCAATGCCTGCAAGGTATTGGGATTATGGATCGTGTCTTTGGCAATGGGCAACAGGCCGTGAAGCAACCAGTAAGACTCGTTCTTCGGCTTTGCTCCATAACGGCAGCGCAGCATATTCAACTCATCGGATTCAGCGGTTTCCATTGCCTGGCTGGCAGGTTCCGCGAACGATACATACCCCATAATATGCGTGTGCAATTGCATCAATTCTTACTTCTTTCTTAACTTATCATCAGATAAACTCTTACTGATTGTATCTATTTTACCCTAAAAATTATAGTGAAGGTTTTTTGACAGTCTTTTTATGACGCTTATGCTTGATGGGCGGAAAGCATTGTTTTATCGTGGGGTTAATGAAATATAACTAGGGGGACCACTTGAGCAAACTCTCTGCCTCTGAGCAAATTATAGCTGAAAAAACCGTTTGTATCCTTTTGGTGCGTGGTGAAAATCCTGATGGTCAACCCATTTATGCTTATGTGGCTGTGCGCGCCGATAAGCTGGAATCTTTCATGGAAGCACAGAAAAGCGGCATGTTCTACCCTGAGGATTTTGGTGTGATTGTAGAAGCGGGCGAAGGCGAGCCTTCAGAAGAAATACGCAAAAAGATGGAAACCGAATATGGATTCAACCACCAGATGATGGTGGATATCCCTGACAGTGACAAAGCCCATGAAATCACCAGTAATCTAAAGCCGCCTGTCACGGATGAATAAAACGGGCGCTTTTGCTCTAAAAGCCTAAACGGGCTGTATTTGTCACACAATATTCATACGAAATACCCCTTAAATTCGCTAAGATAAGATAAGTCGCAAAAGGCATTACGCCCGTAGTGTGCCTTGCGAAATGTTAAAGGGTTACCATGTCTGAGCTTAGTGATAGAGCCAAGATTAATATATCCGTCCTGGGAGCCGGCCTTGGCGTTGTGCCGATTACGCTCGGTGCGGTCTATTGGACTGAGAAGCTTATCCCTGAGCAAATGAAAGCCCTTAAAACATGGGTGGCTGAAAATATTGTCGAATCTAATCCCAAAATTTTTGATGCGCTTTCAAGCGGTATTCGCCGTGCCAACGAAAAGCACGATAAGAAGAAGCGCGAAGAGCTTGTGAAACGTGGTGAGTCGCTGCTGGAGGAGGATGGCCGTTGGTCCGATTCCAAGAAAAAAGCGTATGTTATTTCTGATTCATTGGTTACGGTCGCCAACGCGTTGCTCTGGGATTTTGGCGCTACCATTGCATTACAAAAAATCTTCAATCATTCTTTAAAAGTTGATAGCCATCCTGTGGGCACAGCCATAGTGGAAGGTGTCTCCCATCTAGGGTGTATAGCGTTGGCCCCCAGCCCCTTGTTTGCCGGGATTTCAGAAAATATGCATCATGGGTTGGCGGATATGATTCAGCGTGTGACAGGCCTCGACAGAGAGGCGGCAAAAGATATCTCCCTGCCGTTTACCTATGTCACTTTCCCCGGTCTTATTGCTACCGGGGCTGCGCTCATCTATGCCAACGTAAAACATAATGGGCGTTGACGGAGTCAGTAATTTACAACGTTAATAGCGGAATCCTTATAAGCATTAATAAGCTTACCCTCCTGAAACACAAAGATAGTAGGGCGTTTCTCATTAGGCAGATAATAAATATAGTAGGTTAAAATAAGATTTTTTGCCTCCCAATGTTTTTCCACCACTTTCTTAGGTTCTCCCAGCGCCAGCAAGACCATCTCTTGCGTCGCACCGAGGAATACGGTGCGATTAACAAGCACCTCTTTTTCTTCAAAAGGAATAGTAAGTTCTTTGATGGCAGCTAGCCGCGCCTGCTCCTGCCGCGCTTCAGGGGTAATGCCGTATATGTCGATCTGGAGGAGAATATCAGTTAAAAGCTCCGGCTGATAATTCGCCATATACGAGAGCATAAGATAAACCAGCCCTCCTACCATGATATAGGGTAACGCGCGCAACATTTTGATAGACCCACCTTTATCAAAACAGCACATAATCGGCTGTTTGCGCTCCATCCTATCTTATATATCACTAATTTTTAGTAAATTATCGCATCCGTTATTGTGCGGTATTGGGCTTGGGATGTTCCTGTAATTGAGGCTGAGAGGGCTGTAAAAGGCGGGTGGAAGCAGTCAGTTGTTGCATATTTGCATCGTATGTCGCTTTTGTAGAATTTATATGCCTGCTGTCACAAGGGATTTCACTGTACATCTCATTATAGGAGCCTTGGGAGGCGAGCAGGATGTTGTTTTCAACATTGCTCTGCGCATGCGCCTTGAATAGTTCCTGCTCAAGAGCAATGCGAATCACATCAAAATCCTGAGCATTGTTCTGTGCACATTTATGGAGGTAATAATAGGTTACGAACCATGCTTCGTAACGTTCTTTCAGCCAGTCGATATAGGCCTGCTCCTTACTGTCCTTTTCATTGAATTCCGTAATATCGGAAAATGGAAGCCCCGCAGATATCGCCGGTTTTTCGGGTGTTTTTGCGGCAGTGCTGGCAACGGCAGCGATAATACTGGATGGCGGGACGTTGCTTATTTGTATGGAGGATACTGTATGATGCATGTCGTTTGCCGCTTCGGTCAGTAAAAGCAGCGTAATCAATATCCCGAGCTGATTGCTGCGCCGGTAAAATGCTTTGAGAATAAAACCCGTATTGGCGGAATGCGATGGATCATGAAGGCATTTTTTAAGCTGTTTGTCCTCGCGCAATGCACCCCAAAGCCAAAAAAGCCAAATAGTTATTATTATCAACCATTTGGCGGCCAGGAAAAGAAGATCGGCTGAAAGGGAAAAGAGGCTCATCATCCGTTTGGTGTGTTATGGTTGAATTTCAACAGGTCATCCTAAGATGAACTTTTTATTAATATATGCAAAAAAGCTAAAAAATAAGCAAAACTTCATAATATTGTAACAATTTGGTGTTAGGTTGATAATTGAGAAATTGTTCTCTTACGCGGGTGTTGCGATGAGTGACGAATATTATAACGATGAATCTACACATGTAAAAGACGCCAGTGAAATGCTGTCAGGTGGTGGTGTTGACGTAAAATCAGGCACCGTACAGATTTTTGGTTACGGTCTCAAAGTATCTCCCGCAATTGCGCAAGTGGTGGCGCCTTTTTACAATCAGATTCTCAAAACCATTGCTGTGGAAGGCGGTCGCGTTGCTTTCAAGCATGGTTATGAGCTACCCAAAAAATTTGGTGCCAGCAATCCTCTTGCTTACGGGATAGCACGTATAGCGGAATTTGCCTGGCAGTTTGGCCCCACCATTGCCGATACAAGTCTTAACGTTCATAAAAGCATTAAAGCCGGATATGATGAAGGAGCGAAGGTACGGGAATTATTGAGCCCGTATCTTGCTGCCAATCACAATATGAATACCGGCATAACCGCCTTTATGTCGGATTCGAACCGCGGTGTGCAAAATGTTCGTGCTTATATTGCCAAGAGATCCAAAAATTCCTTGATGGCAAATTTTGCAGACTTCACGGCAAAAATTCCTGCGTTAATGTTGATTCATTGGCAGCGCAAATTGGATGATATTAATAATCATGAGCGCTTTAGAGATGCGTATGATCCAGCCGATAGTGCAAAGGCTGATGCGCATATTGAAGAACTTAAAGCTCTAAAAGAACCTAATACAAGTGGCGAGAATAATGCGTTGGGCAGGCTTGATCGACTTTCATCGGATATCAAACAAGATGCGGATTTTATAAAGTGGCAGCGCACCAATCATGGAGGTGAGCCTCTTCAATTTTTAATTCAAACGCGTCCGATGCAAGTATGGAATCAATTGACTGGCAGCGGTAATGCTAAAGATATCTTTACGCAAATCTTTAAGCCAAAACATGCCAACGAATTGGAATTGAATCTTAGATTATTTAATTTTGCCCCTGCATTTGGCGGATTTATTTCGCAGTTTCTACGTGAGAAACTGGTAACACGCGATAGCCGCAGCCTGGAAGATTTTGCCGTTATTAAAGCAGGGATGCTCGCGCAGCAACTGAAGAAAAATCCGCCGGAAGATCACGCCGAACTGACAGAGCAAATCTATAGTTTGTTCAAACAGCAATTCAAAGATTGCGGCAATACCAAAGATCTGAGCCAGAAAAATAATGAGAAGCTCAATAAAGTCTGCAACGAAGTCGCCAGCGCTATTATGGACGGCGAGCTTAACCCTTACGCACTGGTTGATTTGATAGGCGGCGACAAGCTGGTGAAATACAGCAAGGGCGAATTTGTATTTACTTCCACGCATGAGCGCGCCGAAGTGATGGAAAAGGAACTAACCAAATATACCGATAAGGTGGATAACAAAGAATTTTATAAAGACTTGGGCATCAAGCCAGAAGATTTGGGCAAGATTTATAATGGAATGGGCGCAGAAGAACGCAGTTTCTTCGTGATGCTGTTTCCGCCCGGAATTCTGGAAAAGCAGGGCATCAATCGCCAGGAACTTGCCAAAATCCGCAAATCCAACCGTGATGAATTTATCGGGACGCTGGCGCAGGCTCTTATAAGCGTGAAAGATATGTCGTCGGAAGAATTGAAGCAAAAGTACGGCGTTCCTGAAGATGCTGCTAAAGCACTATTATCTGTTGCCGAGGATTTATCCGAATCCTCCAAATACGGCGAGCGTGAAGTCGAAAATTATGTGGAGAAACATCAGCGCGAAGTATCCAAAGCAGTAGCCAAAGCGGGCATTGCTTCAAATAATCCCAACTTCTGGCGTGAATTGGTGGGCAAGGGCAAGGAGCAGGGACCCCAGGAAATTAATACGGGCGGGGTAGACGGGGTGTCCAAAAGCATATTATCCGATATAGATCAGATAGGCGGAAACAGGTTAGATAGAAGCGAGCCTAAAAGAGGCAGCGATTATGTACGCAAATCCTCTGACCGCGATACCAGCGAAGAATACGTACATAGATAATGTCTTAACAGTCTTATCTTATTTTCGTCATAAAACTGTCACATTTCTCTGTTAGAATTAAGCATGGTGGAAGCAGATCATTATCGCATGGATTTGCAACTACGGCGTGATTTATTACGAGTGATTTATGGTAAATGAAGCGCTAGCGGCCCAACAAATAGAAAGTGCTGCCAAGATGGCAAGCGCTGCCGCTGCGCCTTTGCCCGTCGGCTCTGCGCCGTTGGAGAAAAATCCGGGAACACTTTATAACATCAAGAAATTCTTTACCGGTATTTTTGATGATTTTTACAATAGCTTTCGTTTGGTAGGCTATTTAGCGGAAGGCTATTATTCAGAATTGCAGCGCCATATTTCGGATAAATGGCAGCATTTAGCCGAAAAGCCCGGGTTTCATCCTGAGCTGTTGAAGCCTGATTGGAAGAGTGTGCCGCGCATGATTGTAAATTCAATAGAAGCCGCTTTATTCTTGGGCGTTGCTTTGATTGCCTTTACCCGTGATCGCAAAGAATATCACAATGAGCTCAATGATGTTGTTGCTGCGGAGCGCGGTAAAGATCGAAGCCATATTTCCTTGAAGGATATGGTTACTAGTGAGAATCCTCTTATACAGACCGCAATGAATCGCTTCAAAAGCCTTTATGCGCTGCGGTTCCTGCAGCCGCTTACTTTCCTCTGGGGGTTAAGGCTTGGTGTAACGACTACGGTAGTTGAAATTGTCGGCGAACGCGCAGCCTATTTCGAGAAGAATTCTTTTGAATTACTGGAGAAATTGACCAAGGAAATAGGTAATAATCAGTGGGGAACATGGTCGCATGACGGCCTTACTTCTCAGCTTGTAGACATCATTCAGAAGAATCGCAAAGAGCATGGCGCAGTTGCTATCCAGGTGCAGGAAATGGAAAAATATATGCCGTTGCTAAACGCAGTAGCGGATAGGCTGATAGAAAAGAAATGGGGTTTTTCAGAGACCGTGCATGTGCTTGGCCAGGTCATAAAAGAGCCGGCGCAGCCTCAAAAAGCAATGCAGGCCTATGAAAATGTAGAAACCCATGGGTTATCAGGAATCGCCAGCCTGAAGCAGGCAGGGGCATCCGTGCCCTCTTCCAATGCCATGCAAGGAGATGCGGTAAGGGAAACTCCCAAGAATATTAAGGAAATTCTTGCACAAGGTCCTAAGCAGCCTGTTTTAAAGCCGGAAACACCATCTTATGCTGCTGGTGCGGGAATTTATTAATAGGCTGATATTTATCATTAAATACCCATTTTCGTGCTGTCTGCCCCATAACCTCCCGTTTTGTAATCAAATCTTCATAAAGTTCTGCTGTAATAGTGGTATCGAAACAGGCAAAATAGAAGCGTAAGAATCTTTTTAAAGACGCTAAATCGCATGGCATTAGAAACGGATAATAAAAATAGAACTCCTGATCTTGCTGGTCCCATTGAGGGATTGGCGGCAGGCCAATCTATGCCTGCGGAAAAAAAGAATTTGGACCATACCACTATAACTAGCCGTTTTGGCCAATATCAATCGGGATTCTGGCAGCTTGCCATTCCCATGCTATCGACGCGTTATCTCGGACGCTGGGTTTCCAATTTATTGAGGTTTGAAGATTTCAGTAAAGACCTTGGCCGTCTCAATTTCATCAAGCCTCTCATAAAGAATTTTTACGGCATTATTGTCGGAGTGGTAATGGCAGGTGTTACCGGCTTTTATGCCAAGCACACTATGAATGATATGCAGCGCGTATTTTCCGAAATGCTGGGATGGGAGAATGGATACGATAAAGCGCCTGCCAACATATCGTTGCGTGATATGCAGGAAAGCAAAAACGCCATTATCAATACGACGGCTAATAACTTCGTTAAATATAATATCAACCGTCTTGCTTTTACGAGCCTACCTTTCTTCAATTTTCTTATTCCGGGAGTATTGGAATGGAAGAATGGCAAGGGCGGAATGAGCATTTATAATTCCGTGGATCTTGGTACGGGTGTAACGGGTGCTTACCTTGTAAAAGACTGGCTTTCCCGCAAGGAAACATTCTTTGAAGCGTTGCAGAAATTTATTGATCTTAAACTGAACCAGCAGAAGAACCGGGTAAAGGAACCTGTAACTGCCGATGAGCTTGTCAAAATTTATGAGATACATTTGCGGGATAATGGCATGAGCAATGGCCAACCCACGTATTTTGACGTGAACTCCGCATCCGCGCAAAATGACAAGGTATTATTTGGACGTATGGCGGAGCTGATGAACCAGACCTACGGTAATACTCCTGACAAAGAACAGGCCAATTTTACCGTGCCCAAACTTCTTTATCTTTTGGGAATGGGGTTAATTAAAGAAGAACAGCCGGAGCAGAATCTGGCCTATGTTGAAATTGCCAATCGTTATGGCATGAATGCCGTCAAGCAAATGACGCAGGCGCTGGCTCAGGGTGCAAAACTGGAAGATGTTTTGCAGCAATTTCCGGTCATGATGACATCACCGGTTGCAAAGGAAGTTGAGAAGGGGAGTGAACCCCAGAATATCCGATTTAATAGTGGTCCCCCTCCGTCATCCCAAGCCGATTCCACCATAAATATGCAGGATAAAACTGATTTCGCCGCCCAATTGGGCGATACCCGCAATACACGCTTTAATATTGGCCCTCCGCCCGCTTCGAAGGTGGAAAAAGCAGCTCAGAAAGAGCCTTATACTAGGGCTGTGTAGGCTTTTAAGCCTTTTTTAACCCCCAATCGTCATAAATAATTAACCAAACTAGGCTATAATTTATGCTTACAGGCCTTTATACTGTAAGGGATTGAATGAGTTATCATAAGGATTAAGTGTCATGCCAGCGGGCGTAGCATTGAAAACACCTACTATTGGACGTACAGGAGCGGCTCCCCGTAATGTGGTGATTTCCAGTTCGCCTGTGGATAGCGCACTTGCTGGGGTTGGACGTTTTTCCAGCAGCCTGTCTTCGTTGGCATTCATTGGCCCAATGATAGGCGCAGCCATTGGTTTTTTTGCAGATAAAAAGCCATTTGCAAAAGCCGCTCCTTCCATGCAGAAAGCGGTGAATATAGCTCAATTGCCTAATGCAACGGTTGCAGAATTCTCCGATGCGTTCGCTGCTGCAGTGGGTGAAAGCAAGGTTGCTCAGACCGCTTCGCAATTTGTAAAAAACAGCAGTATCACTCTTACTGAATTTGCTAATCAGAGGCTTGGACCAAAAGTTACAAACACCTTGGCACAAAATACTGTAGCCAATACCATCATATCGGGAACGATGGTGGTGGGCGAAATGGTAAACACCACCCTTACCTTAACGCAGCGCATACAGGCACTCAGGCAGATGCAGTTTGATCTTACCGGTACAATGCCTTCTGCCTCGGAAGCGCGGTGGAGCAATAATTTGCACCCCATCGTGAAAGCAGCACGTCAGGAAGTCAGTGGTGCCAAGGCAGGGTTAGCTACTTTTCTGCAGGTGGGGGGCACTATTGCCAACTCCATTCTTTTACTTTCAGGTCGGGGTAATGGCGGGTGGGGAATGATTGGATCTCTAGTGCTTGGTATGGGTACCAATGCCGCTGCAGGCGCTATTACCGCAGGCAATACGGCGCTTTCATCCTATAGCAAGCTGCATAATGAGTTCGCGCAATCAGGAGCGGCAAGTCTGGAGACGTATAAGGGGCTCATAACCGGATTTATTGGCAGGGATGCCGATGAAAATCGGGTTTATATGTTTGCAAGGCAATGTTGTGAGGCCAAATTGCGCCCTGCGGAAGTATTGGAGCGCGTGCAGGTATTTAAGCAACAAATGGCGGCATTGCAGTTGCAGGGAAATGCTGGTGCAAATCAAGAGAATACAAAATTTAATTCCGGCGCACCGCAGAATGCCCGGCCTCCTATCACCATTGGCAATAAGCTTATTGTGAGCAAAGTCGATACCCACTTCAATACTCCTCCTGCGCGGACATACGGCCGTGTAGGATAAATCCCTCCAAACTCGTAAGACACGCTCCTGCTCTATTTTGGCTCGCCAGGGATTTCAGACAACAAAGCTTTTGCGTTTTTTCACTAAAGGTGAAAATATGCGCAGCAAGAGGTGATAATTATGAGCATGGTAAAAGGATTTATGTACGGCATAGTCTCTGCTTTGACAGTGACAAGCCCACCGCTTTACCGCTACCCTTACCGTAATACATTGGAGGCTTTCCGCAGCGACTGGAAACGTATTGGCGGCGACATCGAAGCTGCTACCCAGAGTTTCGAGGGAGCAAATGCAGGAGGAGAAGCAGAAGATGAGCAATCGTAATAACGACGATCGGGATAGCGGGGGACAGAAGAACCGTGGCGGTGCGAGCGGCCGCGCGCGCTCTGACTTTCTGCCAAGTCCGGAACTTCTCGAAGGCTATGATTATGTGGTGGAAGGTTCTGCCGCGCGCATTCTGACCATGTTTGAAGCGGAGCAGAAACACCGTCATGAATGGGAAGCCAATGCGCTCAAAACCCACACGTTCAGCACTATTCTCGGACAAGTCCTGGGTTTCTGTATTGCGGCAACCGTGTTTATATCGGCAGCCGTAATAGGCATTCATGGCAACAGCACGACAGCGGCCTTTATCTGGGTATTTGGTCTTGCGATTGTCGTCATGGCAGGGTTGGTGTGGGTCTATGCCAAAAGCATGGGCCAGCGCCCGCTTTTTGCCCGTCCCGCCATGCGCGCGCATTTCCGCCCTGAGAAGGATTTGGATACTGAAGGCAAGGGCGTCTACGTCGACCGCCGGTCCAAAAGCTAGGCAAAAAAAGAGGGAGGATTTCTCCTCCCTCCTCAACAAGAAATTCTATTTAGTTTGTAGTTGCAATATGGTGCTTATAGAAGCCAAACAGGCTGATAAACAACCAACCGACTACAGTATAGAATATCGGTAAAGTTCCGCCGGTGTGCAGTGTAATCACTACAAACAAAGCACCAAGCAGGTTAAGCAAAATGTAGTGTGTATCCGTTACTTTTACCTGGCCTATTACAAGCATAAAATAGCTCAGTAAAAGGAACACAAGACCTACATAGCCAATCATACCAAATAATGAATCCATAAACGTTAGTCCTTTCTCAAAAATGGTTTAAAAAGAAGGATACGGTTGTCTTAAAATCGCCAGGTGAGTTTAATGCTTGCCACGCCTCCCGTACTATGGGTATAGCCCAGATGTACTACGGAGTTTGATTCCTTTTCCTCCCACATCGTGAATGTCACCATCTCGGTTTTCTTTTTGCTGATGTCAAAATTGATTGGCACCGCATCTTTGGAATCCGAGAACCGGACATGGACTGTGGCAAGATATCCTTTATCCACATGTCCTTGACCCGATGGCGACGTATTGTCTGCTTTAGAGAATAAGGAGCTTTGGGCATTGTCTGCATTTTTGGGTTTCTTATCTATTCTTACGTCCGGCAGCGAACAGGCAACCATTGTAAGAAGCAGGAAAGCCATGATGCAAATGTTTGAGCCCCGTTTAGGCATTAACTTAAGGCGTCTTAAGCGACGCACCGTATTTACCTTCTTTCCTTGAAACTAGATCAGGATTTCCTGACCTATTTCATTAAGCACAGTATAGCAGAGCAGGGGGGCAAAGTCACGCAAAATGCTGCACTGCACCATTAATATTATTGCACTGCACAATTAGCGGTAGCGCAGGCTCACAGGCGGTCAGCGTTTGGGTTTTATTTTGTTGAGTTTTTTAATTATTCCCGTTCGTTCTACTGAACTCACAATGAATCTAACGCCTCCGGCGACTAAAGGCTTGGCCTCCTGGACTCAATATGTCCCAAAATGGCATAATACGTCGTTCCTTGATTTGTTATGTTTTGTTAATTGTTAAGGGGGCGAAATATCGCCCCCGCTACCGCTCCCCCTCGGCTTCGCCGGGGTCGTCGTGAAGGACTCCTCCTCGCGTACTGGTGCATATCTCGTCTTTGCGAGGAGGCCATCGGCCGACGTGGCAATCCAGTGCTTGCTTATCGGCTGGATTGCCGCGCTCACGATGTTCGCTCGCAATGACGGGGTGTCCCAAAATGGCATAATACGTTGTTCCTCGATTTATTATGGTTTGTGTCATTCTCGTGCTCCGACACGAGAATCCATCATTAAGATAGATCCTCGGGTCAAGCCCGAGGATGACACTTTAATATAGAAGTATAACATCTTTAATATAGGCTCCTGCCTGTTCCTCTATTTCTGTCATTGCGAGGAGTCGGAGACGACGAAGCAATCCAGTCTTCCTGTCATGCCGCACTTGTTGCGGCATCTCCTGCTACTGAAGTAGACCCCGTAACGAGTGCGGGGTGACAATGGAATAGACTAAATTGCCGCGCTCACGTTGTCCGCTCGCTGGTGACGAATAAACTATATCAGGGAATAATCCCTATTTCAATACCCGATGTTAAGCAAAAATGGACGGGCTGAATAATTTTTAGAGGGTTATGCTTTATGCAGGCAAGGGAAATAAAATGATGATTATGTAGGTATATCAGCCATATGTTTGATATGACGACCTTTGCTGACAATCCACGATTTTCATGTATTCGTCACACAACATTAATAAAACGGTAACAATTTTCTGCTAAGGTCAGAGATAAGGAAAATTGTTTTTTAAAGGATGCGTTATGATTGCAGATAAGCCAGCCGAAGCCCAGGTGATAATTATTCCTGGTGCACCCAGTGCGGTAGATGTTAATCAAACTTCGACCGGGCATACCATTATATCCAATCCGCCTGAATCCGTTCCTGTTGTGACTGCCGCAGAACCTAAAAAAAGCGTCGCAAAATTTGCAGGAGAATTAACAGAACGTCTGCTTGCATTTGCTCCTGAGCTAGATGCTGATGTAGTTAAGAAGAAAGTGAATGAGTGGGCTGTTATGTATGTTGGCCAGGCGGGTGAAGAGCAGGCAATGGCACAATTCGAGACTTATTGTAATGGTTTGCGTGATGCAAAAGAAATACAGGAAGCGATAGATGCACAGTTGGCTTCAAGACCCCAAGCTGCTCAGGAAAAAGGACTTAGAGGACTTGCAGATAAAGCTGCGGGTCTAAGTATAGGGGGATTGGCAGCAGCCCATGGCGTTGCAAGCTTACCTTTTATCAATGGTTTACCTGGTGTTTCCGCCCTTCGTAATGCTGCAAAGACTATTATTGATCTTGAAGGCCATTTTATGCCTTTTACAGGAAAATCGGGTGGTATAATTGTTCCGGTAATTGCCGAACAATTAGGAAAAGCGCTTGATACGCTTGCTACCCAGGCTGATAAAGCGGGTATAGATGTATCATTGGATGGAGTTAAGCAGACGGCAACGGAATTTATAAATTCAGAACGTATGCAGGGACTTAGAGAAACTACGACAAATATATTCGGTGATTTACGTGATAGGTTAAATGATCTTAAAGATAGGCTTCCTGATGGAGTAAAAACTAGAGTAGATGATGCTGTAAAGTTAGCGCATGGCTTGGTAAGAAATGACGGAGCAGCAGGTTCACCGGGCTCTGCACGTCCAGGCATTGGCCCAATGGAAAAATAACTTAGAACATAGTGTTTTCGGGTTAATCAGAGATTATTCAGAGTTAAGATGGATTCCCGCCTACGCGGGAATGACACACATATTATAAATATTTAAATTTCCTTTTTTGCCTTTTCCCACCTTGCCGCATTTTCATGGGTGAGGCGGACTTTTACCTGCAGCATTCCCTCATCTTCCTTTTGCGATAGCACGCTGCCGTGGCTATAGAGCCAGGCGAGGTTCTTGCCATCGGAGGCGGGCAGGGTAAGGCTGAGCGTGGTCATGAAAGCGTCTTTCAGGTGATTGTCAATCGCAGCAAGCAGCGTATCCATGCCAGCGCCCGTAAGTGCAGACACAGCGATGCTGCCGTTTTCCGCTGTGGCGCCGGGCAGTATATCGGGTGACTGATCAATCTTGTTCCAGACTTCTATCATCTGGCTGGCCAGATGTTCTTCGCTAAGCAAGCTGTTTAGCACCTTCAGCACATCTTCCTTCTGCGCGGCGCTGTCGGGGTGGGAAATATCGCGCACATGCAGCAGGAGCTGTGCCTCCACCACCTCTTCCAGCGTCGCTCGGAACGAGGCGACCAGCTCATGGGGAAGTTCAGAAATGAAGCCCACCGTATCAGAGAGGATCACCTTCAGGCCGGAGGGGAGTTTTATGCCGCGCAATGTGGGATCAAGCGTGGCGAAAAGCTTATCCATCGACAGCACGTCAGCTCCGGTCAGGCGGTTAAATAATGTGGATTTGCCGGCGTTGGTATAGCCCACCAGCGCAACGATAGGGTAGGGCGTTTCGCGCCGCGTTTTGCGGTGAAGGCCGCGCGTGCGGGTGACGCCTTCAAGTTCGCGTTTGATTTTGGCGATGCGGTCGCGAATGAGGCGGCGGTCGATTTCAATCTGTGATTCACCGGGGCCGCCTAGAAACCCGAAGCCGCCGCGCTGGCGCTCCAGATGGGTCCATGAACGCACCAGGCGGCTTTTCTGGTATTCAAGTGCCGCCAGTTCCACCTGCAATTTGCCTTCATAAGTGCGGGCACGGGCGCCGAATATTTCGAGGATGAGGGCGGTGCGGTCGATGACTTTGCATTTCCAGACTTTCTCCAGGTTGCGCTGCTGGCCGGGACTTAGTGAACCATCAACCACGGCAAGGCCTATTTCGTCTTCGGCAATTATTGCTGCAATTTCCTCCGCTTTGCCCTGGCCCATGAGCGTAGCCGAGCGGTAACTGGCAAGCGGCACCAGCAGCATCTGCACTACTTCCAGATCAATGGCTTCGGTAAGGCGCACGGCTTCTTCGAGACGCGCTTCCGGCGAGCGGCGGGCAGTATGGTCTTTTTTAAGATACGGATGGAGGACTATGGTTTTCATGCGAGTTTTTTTATTTGTTGCCTTAATTTTGTCACCCTCGTCCCCGCCTTCGCGAGGATAAACTCCGGCTGGGGGCTTTCTTAACTAAGATTCCCGCCTGCGCGGGAATGACAACAGAGAGAGTGAAACAATTATCTTACCGTTCAAAGCTGCTTAATAATGACTTTATCGCCAGCAAATCCTGCCAGGTGGCGCGTTTCTGAGCGGGCTGGCGCAGCAGGTAGGAGGGATGGTAAACGATTGCTACGGGATATTCTTTGTCGCTGTAAGGCGTACGGTAGGTATAATTTTTGCCGCGCAGGCGGGTGATGCCCTGCTCGGTGCCGAGTATCGCTTTGGCCGCCGTGCCGCCCACCAGCACAAGCAGCACCGGGTCTACCAATGCAATATGTTTCTGCACAAAAGGCTGGCAGATGGCGAGCTCCTCAGGATTGGGCTGGCGGTTGCCGGGCGGGCGCCAGAACAGTGTGTTGGTGATATAGCTGTTGGTGCGATTGTGGCCGATGGCGGCTAGCATTTTATCGAGCAGCTGGCCGCTGGGGCCGCAGAACGGAATGCCTTGTGCATCTTCCTGGGCGCCAGGGGCTTCGCCGATAAGCATAAAACGCGAGGCAGGGTTGCCGTCGCAAAATACGGTATTGGTCGCGGTGCGCTTAATCGCGCAACCTTCAAATTCGCGCACGGCTTTTTCCAGCGCTTGAAGCGAATCAGCAGCGTCGGCAAGTTTACGCGCCTCGGCAATGGCGGCGGCAAGCGAATGATGCAGCGGCAAGGCAGCAGGCGTAGAAGCTTGCTTGAACTCAACAGACGCAGGCGTTTTAGGGGCAGGCATGCTTGCTGGAAGCTGCGGCTCTGCCTGTATAGAAGCAAAATAATTACGCGGTGAATCCTCTATGGCTTCGTCCACGCCGGCGTCGATATACCATTGTAATAGTGCAGCTTCTTCTCTCATACGTTATACAATAGAAGACTCTGCATAAAAAACAAAGTATATAGATAGTATGGCTGAACGCGAACAGATGGACTTCGACGTAGTGATTGTAGGCGCAGGCCCGGCGGGCTTGAGCGCGGCCATAAGGCTGCGCCAGCTGGCCATAAAGCAGGGCAAGGAACTTTCTGTCTGCATCGTCGAAAAAGGCTCGGAAGTGGGAGCGCATATTCTCTCTGGCGCGGTTTTAGAGCCGCGCGCGCTTGATGAATTGCTCCCGGATTGGAAAACACGCGGCGCACCGCTTAACGTTGCAGCAGCCAAGGATGAATTCCGGCTACTGTTTCCCAAACATTCGCTGCGCCTGCCGACTCCGCCGCAAATGCATAATCATGGCAATTATATTGTGAGCTTGAGCAATGTCTGCCGCTGGCTGGGGAAAGAGGCCGAAGCGCTTGGCGTGCAGATTTTCGCTGGCTTTCCGGCGGCTGATATTATCATTGAAGACGGCAGGCTTACCGGCATCATCACCGGCGATTTCGGTGTGGCCAAGGATGGCAGCCATAAAGCATCCTATCAGCAGGGTATTGCCATTAAAGCAAAAGTCACACTGCTGGCGGAAGGCTGCCGGGGGTCGCTGTCTGAGCGGCTCATGAAGCAATTCGGCTTGCGGGTGAATGCTGACCCGCAGACTTACGGTATCGGCATTAAAGAACTCTGGCAGATTGACCCCGCCAAACATAAGTTAGGGCATGTGATGCATAGCATCGGCTGGCCGATGGACAGTAAAACCTATGGCGGCTCGTTCATGTATCACCTGGATAACAACCAGCTTTCGATAGGATTTGTGATTGGGCTTGATTATGAAAATCCTTATCTGGATCCATTCATGGAATTCCAGCGGTTTAAAACACATCCGTTGATTAGTGGGGTGCTGGAGGGTGGAAAACGTATATCTTACGGCGCGCGCGCACTTAACGAAGGAGGTTTCCAATCCATCCCTCAGCTTGCTTTTCCAGGAGGTTTATTGGCTGGCTGTTCAGCTGGTTTTATGAATGTGCCCAAGGTAAAAGGCACGCATACGGCAATGAAATCAGGCATGCTTGCAGCAGAAGCTACGTTTGATCATCTTATGCAAAACACTCCGCTGGATAGTTATACACAGCGACTGAAAGATTCATGGATTCACACGGAATTATATCAGGTACGCAACATCCGCCCGGGATTTCATAAAGGATTATGGGCGGGAATGCTGCATGCGGCGCTTGATACGTATGTGTTGCGTGGCCGTGCGCCTTGGACATTGCACCATAAGCCTGACTATACCTCACTCAAGCCGGCAAGCGAATGCCGTCCCATCGCCTATCCCAAACCTGACGGCAAGATCACTTTTGACCGTATGTCGTCGGTGTATATATCAAACACTAATCACGAGGAAGACCAGCCAGCGCATTTAAAACTTAAAAATGCGGCCACGCCTCTGGAATATAATTTGCCTCTGTATGCGGAACCGGCCCAGCGTTATTGCCCGGCAGGTGTTTATGAGATTGTGCGTGAGGAGGGTGCGGAGCGCTTCCAGATTAACGCGCAGAACTGCGTGCACTGCAAAACCTGCGACATTAAAGACCCATCGCAGAATATCGTCTGGACCACGCCCGAAGGCGGCGGCGGGCCTAATTATTCGGGGATGTGATTTCACCTGTTGCTGGTTCGGCTTGGCGATATCTATGAAACAATGCTTGTAATAAATGTCCATTTTGTCTATAATAGACATTATGCATTATATTTCTGCAACCGATGCCAAACAGACATTTTCGCTGCTTCTTGAAAAAGCGCAACGTGAGCCCGTCACCATTACCAAGCAGGCGCGTGATGTCGCTGTTGTACTTTCACTGGCTGAGTATGAGCGCCTGACACGACTAAATCTTGAGGAATTTCAAGAATTCCGCAAGGAAATCGCCAGGAAAGCAAAAGCGCGCGGCCTGACCCCGGATATTCTTGAAACACTTCTGCGTGATGATTAAGCCGCGCTTCGTATTGGACACGAATGTTTTGATAAGTGCGGTGCTGATCGAAAACGGCGTACCTGCCGCCGCCCTGAAGAAAGCGGAAGCGCAAGGAGCAATCTTATATTCCTATGCAACACTTGCCGAATTCTCGCAGGTGCTTTTGCGCCCAAAATTCTTGCGCTATATTACTCCTGATGATGTGGAAGGCTTGCTTGCCCGTATTCACCGCACATGGGACCGGATAAACATAATTCATCAAATCCAGAAATGCCGTGATCCTAAAGATGATATGTTTCTGGAACTTGCCGTTAACGGACAGGCAGATATGCTTATCACGGGCGATAAGGATCTTCTGGCGCTTGCGCCTTACCGCGGACTGGAGATTGTTAGTCCTTCTCATTTTATTGCGTAAGCACCAGCACGCTCCAGCCATTTTGGTGAATGCGTGAAAGTAACGTTAATCCTTGGGCGTGGTGGGCGCTCAGTACCATGCGTTCTTGGGATTGAAGCAAGCCCGAAAGCACGGCGATGCCGCCGGGTGCAAGATTTGCCGCCAAATCGGGCGCCATTTTCATGAGGGGACGCGCGAGGATATTGGCGACGATAAGATCAAAAGGAGCATTGCGGCGCACGAGGTTGCAGTTATACCCGTCGCCCGCCGCAAATTGGGAAAGAGTTTGTGCTTGGTTGCGCAAAGCATTCCCGCGCGCCACGTCAATAGATACCGGATCGATATCGGTTCCAATCACCGGCACGTTCCAGAGTTTGCCCATGGCGATGGCGAGGATGCCGGAACCGCAACCCATATCCAGAGGCTTTAGAAATTTACGCCGTTTGGCTAGGTTGCTGAGCGCGAGCAGGCAGCCGCTGGTGGTAGCATGTTCGCCGCTGCCAAAGGCTGCTCCCGCATTGACCTGCAGCGCTATTTTGCTCTGTGGCGGCTTCGTGCCCACATGCGACCCATGGACATAGAAACGGCCGATATGAAGCGGCGTAAAACTGCGCTCGACTTCGATCACCCAATCCTTGGGTTCTAGCAGTGAAATTTCAAATCGTGGCATGGGAATAGCAAGCAATCCGGAAACCAATGCTATGCGGGCCTTCATATCCAGTGCTTCAGGCGAAGTTTCCGTCAAAATTTCCAGCACCCACTCAGACGCCGCTTCGTTTATTTCAAAAATAGAAGTGGCAAGCGCGATATCTTCAAACGTTTCTTCCATGGCGGGCGCCATTTCACGTTCAACAAAGATGCGAATCTGCCATTGACGGGAGGGTTGGTAAAAAGGATTGGCTTTAATAGCGCTAATAGACACGGTGATTACAATATAGCGTTATATTTGATGCGCATCTGTTCTTTAAGATCTTCGGGCGGTTCACCATATCCTGACGCAATCACGGTAGCATAGTCTTTGATGTTAAAAGGATCGCTTCCATTAAGCACTTCCCTGAAGGCCTGCTCTTTATCAGAATCCACCAATAAAAAATAATAAATTCTTTCACTGTTCCCCGGCGCATACGATAGTGCATAGAGCAGGTTCTTTACTGCCAGCAGGCGCGTATTATACGTATTATATTTTGCCGTACCCATAAGCGAGACGACCCTCTTAGATTGCATTTTGTGCTAATTGTACAATAGTACAAAGAAATTAATAAATAATTAATTATGAATTAACTACTATCGATTGTTTGCAGGTGCGGGAGTGGCGGAAGGCGGGGTAGTTGGTGAGGCTGAGTCTGGGTTTGCTGGCGCTGTGGCCGCTGCATCGCCACTATTTGCGCCTCCGGCCCGTGGTTTCTGCAGTTTCCGCTGCTCGGCAAGCTGAATAGTGAGATCTTTGGCTTTAGTGGGGTTCATGAGGCCCAGGATGGGAGCAACTTTGCGTTCCGACATGCGATCTACTACGGTCAGAAGAACAGGCATATCCAGCTCTTCAAAAATCCGGGCGGCATCTTTGGGTTTCATATTTTCGTAGATTTTGACCAGGCTGCGAATTTTAGTGTCTTCCTGCTCATTATATTGGGCTAGCAGCGTCTCAATATCCTTTTTCATTTTTTGCAAGTTTACGATTTTCTCATTGATGCGCGCCTCGGTGGCAATCAGCATGTTTTCTTTAAGCTGAACT
Organism: Alphaproteobacteria bacterium; assembly: GCA_013288985.1. GTDB lineage: Bacteria > Pseudomonadota > Alphaproteobacteria > Rickettsiales > JABCZZ01 > JABDAT01. Next base: position 17,400 of record JABDAT010000014.1, on the reverse strand, counting down.
TGTTTGGCCCAGTCGTCGAGTTCCTGGCGGCGCTTGGCCAGACTCTGGAGAAGGTCCACTTCGACCTGTGAAAATTCATGTTTGGGCGGTTCAATCTCTTCTGAATCGCTGGGTGCATCGGTCGACGGAGGATTTACCTTGGGCTCGCCTTCCTGCTTTACATCTTTTTTATCTGCGGGTTTATCGGCAGCAGCTGGAGCTGCAGTCTCAGGTTTTTTAGCATCTGCGGGCGGCGGGGTAAGTGCGTCTGTAGGCTTAGTGTCTTGTGCCTGCGCCTGTGCATCACCTGTAAAGGAGAGCATAAGCTTGCGCCCATCATGCATTACTTCGCCTACTTTAAGGCCAAGTAGCAGAAACGCCACCACCATGGTCAGGGGAAGAAGCCGGAATGATTTCAGCATGGATGAAGCATTCTATATTACCGGCCTGACTTAAGTGCTTGTTGTAACTCGCGCTCAGCGTCCGTGCGCAGAGCCGGTTGCGTCATAGCGGGCTGAGGAAGGGAGGATTTTGGCGAAGACGATGAGGATGTTGAGGCGGTAAGCCGCTGAAGAACGGCTTCCAGCGAAGACGCCACCTGAGAGGGAGTAAGGTCTTCCTCTGCCAATCTTGGGGGCAACCCCGTCCTGGGCGTGACAAATTGCTGGCCTGGCTTTTCAAACAATGCTTTGGGCTCAAAAATAGGCTTGGGCTTGTTGACGGTGGTTTCCTTGTGCGGTGTTTTGGTGTGTTCCAGCTGGGTTACCAGCTTGGAGCTTTTTTCGATAAGAAACGCAAGATCGTCGGCAAGAAAATTTGCCTTCTCGATCTTCATCTGCAGCGCATCAGTAATACGTTTGCTGACCGTCTGCAGTTCCGCCAACGATGCCATGGCGCGTTCCGTTGCCGTGTCAAACTGTGTGATCATGCCTGCAAGCTCGCTGCGGCTGTCTTGCAGCATGCGGATGCGGCGGCTCAGTTTGGAGCAATAATTGATGGTAACAATCAGCAGTACTGCGAGAAGAAAGTCAAAAAGCAATGTCAGCAACAGATTGGTCATATCTGCTCCTTAATTTTTTTACGCACCGGTTCATCCAGCGATACGGCGATATTATCGCCCATTTTTCCGGCTTTTCCAGTGCTAATCGTAATGCCGCCGCATTTGACCATCACCTGATCATCCGGTGCGCGATCTAAAAGTAATGTATTACCCACTTTAAATTGCAAGACATCGCCCAGAGCGATTTTCTTTTCGTCGAGCACTACTTCGATGTCTACTTCCGTTTGCCGCACTTCTTTGCTGAAATGCTTTTCCCACATTACGTCCTGGCCAAATTTTTCACCCATGAACATCTGCAGCAGCAGTTCACGTATAGGCTCCAGCGTTACATGCGGGAACAGGATTTCCACGCCGCCGCCGCGTTCTTCCATATCGACGCGCAGGCGCACCAGCAATGCCGGATTATTGGGGCGTGTAATAGTGGCAAAGCGCGGGGTTGTCTCCAAGCGCTCAAACTGGAAAGTGACGGGGCTTATGGGATCAAAGGCGGTGCTTAAATCCGTCAGTACAATTTCTGCTATGCGCTTAACAATATCCTGTTCAATCGTGGTGTAGGGGCGGCCTTCAATGCGTATGGGGCGTGCAGAACGGCGGCCTCCCAGCAATACATCCACCGTGGAATAAATGAGCGAGCTGTCAATCGTCAGAATGCCGAAATTCTCCCATTCCAGGGCTCTAAAAACAATCAGAAGCGCGGGCAGGGGAATAGAGTTGAGGTAATCATCAAAACGCAAGGAGGTAATGGAGACCAGGCTGACTTCCATCGTTTCCGATGTATAATTGCGCAGGCTCGATGCCAGCATGCGTACCAGGCGGTCAAACACCACTTCGAGCATCGGCATCTTCTCAAAGCCGGAGAGGGCTTTATCAAGAATAGCAAGAATGCCGGAGTTATTGCTTTTTTCGTCCTTGGAATCAAAGCCCAGCAGTATATCAATTTCGTCCTGATTGAGCACGCGCGGAGGCGCTTCCCCGGCCTTGGCGTCACCGCCTGCGGCGGCTGACGCGCTTTCCTCTGCTGCCAGTTGTTTTTCCCATTCAGCTGCCGCTGCGGCGTCTGCGTCTGAGGTGTTTTCTTCAGCCATGATTATTGAATGATGATTTCTCTGAATAATATATCATTGACCTTGCTTGGGTAAATTGTCTTATTGACCCGCAGCAATAATTCTTCACGCAGACGATATAGCCCCGCTGATCCGGCAATGTCGCTGGTGCGCAGTTCGCGCAGATAGGTATTGAAGCTGTCGGTGATGCGCGGCATGCGGTTATCAATTGCATCCGCGTCTCCGTCGGTTGCTGCCTCAAGAGTTATTTTCATTTTGATGAAGCTGGTCTGTTTGCTGCCAGTATTAAGATTCACCAGGAATTCCGGCAGGTTATAATATATAACATCATCGGTTTCATGTCCCGGCACCAAGCCCGGCACCCATTCATTGAGATTCTGCTTTACGCTCTTGACGCTTGAGCCGGTAGTGCCGCGTTCCGCTTCCTCACCGCCGCCTTTTTTCTTTTTTACTTTTTTGCCGTTAGGCGCCTCGACTTTACTGGCTCCGGCAAACATGGCGTAATAAACGCCCCCGCCAACGCCGCCCAGCAGCAAGGCTGCAATCGCCGCAATAATGATCAGCTTGCGCTTTTTCTTACGTTTTGCTTCCGCTTCACCATCGCCCTCCGCACCTTCAGCGCCCTCTTCAGTGGCGTCCTTATCTTCATCATCGTCATCTTTTTTATTCGCCATGATGCACTCTACCTGTTGTTATCATTGCAACTTTTATAAATTTATATTGTGTATAGCACGTAGCTTGAAACCTGTCATGCGTTTTACATCTACAATTTGTCGTATAGTTTTGCTAAGGTAAAGGCATGATTGCCAGTATCGCACAATTTCGTTTGGTTTCTTATGTGATTACATTCTGCCGCCAGGATTTTTCACGTTTTTTGCCCGCGGCGCTATTGAAGCAAACTTCTTCCAGGCGTGGAAAAGAGCGGGAATTCCAGCTTCATGTCGAAGACAATAATTTCCGCCAGCTCAATTTTACATTTGCGGTTATTGCGCTTGCCGCCAAACTTTCCCGCGTGGGTGGCCGGGTGACCCGCGAAGAGTTCCTGGCATTTTGCGATGTGTTTTCCATGTCGGCAATGCAACATGAAAAGATATATAAACTTTTTATGATGGCGGCAAAGGAGCAAACCGATGCAGGGCATTATGCACGGCGCATCGCGCGCCTGTTTCCCGATCGCCCCGAACTTTTGCAAGACCTCGTGGAACGCTTAGGCAGATTTAGCAATGCGGGCGGACGTGTAGGGCAGGCAAAAAGACAGCTGCTTGAAAACATTGCCGAACGATTGGGAGTAAGCAAAGATGCTATCCGCGCTTCGTTGCCACCGCAATTTCCTTTATCGGCGGATGATCCTTATAAGGTGCTGGGCGCATCGCGCAAAATGTCTAACAATGAGATCAAACGCGTGTACCGCGAGCGCATTCGTAAATACCATCCTGACCGGTTGATTGCCGGGGGATATGCTATTTCCGAAGTGGTGGCAGCGGACGGTGCGCTTGCTGCTATTAACGAAGCCTATAATACAATCGCGCGCAAGCGTAAGATGAAGTGACCTCTAAAAAACATTTCTTTTTGTAATACAGGCTGATACTATATAAATAGTTGATAATAGATAACAACAGGGAGAGTTCCATGGGATTCATATTTAGCTTGCTGCTGATTGCATTGGGTTTGCTCGGTGCCAAAGATTTAATTATTGGAAAACTGCCGGCAAGCCGCAATTTCTTAGATAAATTGAATCACTATAAAGAGCCTATCGGCCTTGCAGGACTGCTTATTGGATTGGTGTCACTGGCGGCATGGATTCTTGTGCTGCGTTATACGATCACAACTCCTTTCCAGATTATTCTGGCAATTGTTACTACTATTGTGCTGGTTGGTTTGGGAATTATATTCAGCATGGATTTAATACGCAGCCAGCTGAAAGATCCTAACACAAAATTTCTTACAAAACTGGAAGGATTCCGTCTCCAGCTCGCTGCCTATCAGCAGATAATGGGCTTGGCGGCAATCGTGCTTGGCATTCTTCATCTGCCTATATAATTGAGTGCTGATGGATGAGGTTGCCTGCCCGGCAAGATTTCCAATCGCCCAATTTCGGCAGCCGCGGCGGTGCGCCTATCTCCATGCTGGTGATGCATTATACCGGCATGCAGTCGGGTAAGGCTGCTCTTGATCGTCTTTGCGATGCGGCGGCACAGGTGAGCGCGCATTATGTGGTGGAGGAAGACGGTGCAGTTTATTCGCTGGTGAGTGAATCTGATTGTGCCTGGCATGCAGGCGTGAGCGCCTGGCGCGGCAATCAGGGGGTGAATAAAATCTCGATTGGCATTGAAATCGTAAATCCAGGCCATGAGTGGGGATACCGCCCGTTTCCTGACATTCAGATGGAGGCGGTGGCAGAGCTAAGCGCTGATATTCTTTCCCGTAATTCAATCCCCATGCGTAATGTGGTGGCCCACTCCGATATAGCGCCTGTGCGCAAGGAAGACCCAGGTGAGTTATTTAACTGGCAATGGCTTGCGTCACAAGGAGTCGGGCTTTGGCCTGAGGTTGGGGATCAGGGGACAGGGGACAGGGATCAGGAGCTGCAGGAAATACAGGAAAAGCTTGCCTATTATGGCTATGAAGTGCCGGTCAATGGCGTATGGGACGAATACACAAAAAAGGTGGTAATGGCCTTCCAGCGGCATTTCCGGCCAAATAACATCAGCGGAGAATGGGACGTGGAGTGCGCGTCGCGCCTTGAATCGCTTATACTTCTGGCTTCTGGCGCCTGATTTCTGTATTCTATTCCTACCAGATGGCCGGATGGTTGCTGAATACGCAAGTATTTGGAGGAAAGTCCGGGCTCCACGGAAAACGGTGGCGGGTAACGCCCGCCGGAGGCGACTCCAGGGAAAGTGCCACAGAAATGATACCGCCTGTCATTCGTGACGGGTAAGGGTGAAATGGTGCGGTAAGAGCGCACCGCGCTTCCAGCAACGGAAGTGGCAGGGTAAACCCCACCGGGAGCAAGACCAAATAGGGGCTGCGCGTCGGGATGGCAACATCCCGGCAGGGGTTTTCCGCGCTGAGCAGTCCGGGTAGGTCGCACGAGGTGATTGGTGACAATCATCCCAGATGAATAACCATCTCCGCCCTGCAAAGGGTGAAAGACAAAACCCGGCTTACAGGCCATCTGGTAAACTCAAGATATTAGAGACATTAAATAGAGAATGATTTGCTGCCGCCATTTCTGTGGTGTTCCAAAGAAGCAGCATATCTTTGCGAGAAAGGCAGATGATGATGCGCTTCCTCATTGGCGAGGCCTACATTTCCTGCAGACTTAATTATGTTTTCTGAAGCTTTAGACAATTTTGTAATGGTCTGCCCGGCGGCATTAACTTGAGCGGATACGTCACGCACTGCGCCATCAAACATATTGGTAATGGAACGCGCATTATATTGTTCCAGGGCTTTTCGAAGGGGAGTATCACTTGCAATAGTTTCAAATGCCGGATCGCGATCGGGGCGATAGGCTTCTTCCATCGCTGTAACGAACCGGGCATGCACCTGGCTGCGAAACGTTTCGGCATCTATAGACGACGCGCCAGTAAAAAACTTCCGTTCCACAGGCTCTGCATGGCGTACTCCGTCGCGCTCTTCAAAAAACGGCGAGCCATCCGCGCGCCGTATGCTTAATGAAAATTCTGCCTGACCATTGGCAATATTCTGAGATTCAGAGAGATGCACCGAAAGCTGGCGGACATATCCGAGCTCATCTTTAATCCGATCCAGCCGTGTCCAGTCGATATTATCGGTTGCGTTAAGCTCCACTTCCTTCAATTGCGCCAGCCTTTGATTCAAACCCATTTCCCATGTGGAATCAGGGTGGTCTGCCGCATATTTTTCTAACCCGGATTTCAGGTGATTGGTAATTTCCGCAATACGATTCATGGCCATATCCGTATCGACAATATGGGTATTGACTCTTGTTTGCGCTATTTCTTTTCCGTCCATACGAATTGAAACAGGAATAGTCCAAAAAGGCGTTGGCGTGCCTTGCAATTCCGGATTTTTTACGTTTAGCGTGGTGCTTTCTTTGCTTTCTGAATAAGGAAATCTTACAGTGATAACGCGCGCTATTTCTTCATGTTCTTTCAAGTCAATAGTGTCTGCCCGTTGCCATTGACCTTGTCCGGCAATGACGGTGTCTTGCAATCGCATGCGTAGATCCTGCGAGGTGACATGATCATTATCAGCTCTGGCTTCCGCAAGATAATCAAGCACCTGTAAGCGGCGTTTATCGGCATCATTGAAATCACCGCTTTGGGAAACGCCCAAAGGTATGATTGTTTCAATTTTTTCTGCCGTATTTTCAGCAGCAGGAAAAATAAATTTTGTGCAATATACTCCATCACGCTTGATAATTCGCCCTGCAGTTCCATCCGGTTCAGGCCGTATAGGATCAGGAGTTGGAGAAAGTTTGGGTAAGAAATTATCGTCATTAGAGATATAATTGCCTGAATGCAGACGGCGATATTCAACGATGGGTTTTGTATTAAAAATATGGCTCTGCAATTGCTTCTTCATTGCAAGGGCATTTTCCAGACTAGGTTCTTTCAATTGCAAGGTACAACTATGCTCTTCACTGTGACGCTGCCCATTATTCCCCACCCAACGGGAAAGACTCAACGTTAATGTATGACCGGGCTGCATTCCCAGGGAACATTTGAACATGTCATAAGGAGGTTGCTGCGCTAAATTTTCATCGACGAATTTATCGGCTGATGCGCGTATCTCATCCCAAGCGCGGGCATCGCCAATGATAACAGGTTTCTTCACTCTCTCTGTTACAGTAGGCTTTACCGGTAACAGTGGTTCGGGAAGTGGAGCTTTCATATCCTCTATTACGGATGCCAGGGAGGGAGGAATTGCTCTTCCCGTTTCATGAAATGCGTTTTCCAATGATTGTGCGGCCAGCACTTCCAGTTCTTTTCTGTATTCGTGCGCTTCAGTCTCAGAAGGAGCATTTTTCACATCTGCCGGAAAGAGCATATCCTGCCAGGCCCGCGCATCATCAATTATTCCTTTATTACCCAATGCAGCGATTACAAGGATGGGAGCTTTAGGTAATCCATGCATAACTGCTTCGTGGCATAGCCGATTATTTTCAATCAATTGTTCTCTGATGCCTGCGGTTTTGAGTTCGGGGGCTAGTTGTTCTATGGGGGTGGCGAGTATGTCCAGCATGGCATTGCACGCTTCTGCGCGTTTTGCCAAATCTATATCGTTAGGTAAAATTTTATACTGCGTCCCTTTGTTTTTGCCCGTACCAATGTAATCCAGGATACGTACTATTTCGCTATCTTTGTCTTTGAATAATGCATTTCCTAAACGCAGATGAGGGGTAAAATTCCGGTTTAATTCGGCGCATAAAGGCTCAATCTGTTGCCATGTTTCCCTTAAGGTTATTTCTGGCGGCGAGGTGGTTCGTGTGGCACGATCGGCAATGCCGCGCAAGCCGGGCATAACGCCGTAAGGAGAATGTTTAAGTAGCCCTTCTTCTTGCAATTGAGTGGCGGCAATAGCTCTTTGCGCAGCTGCCTCCAATTCCTGTTGCGCTTTTAACGCAGCTGCAATGGCGGCCTGCTCAACAGCCCGTTTGGCAGCTTCTTGCTCGGCCAGATAGGCTCCAAAATCCTCCGTTGACATATGGCCCGTTACAGTGTGCATCGCTATGAGAATGTCTTTGTTGATCTGCTCAGCCTTTCTTTCATAAACAGATATATTAATTTCTTTAGCTACGATTGCTGTTCTCAATGCATTTATAACGGCGTTGGTAATGTAATAGTTAAATGGAGCTGTTTCAAAATGAGCGCGTTTATTTTGAGAGCCGAAGACATCCCATTCCCAATAATCACCTTTCCTATCATCAAGCATTTTGCCATCTGCATATTGCTGTACAATATTACGGTATCCATGTTCTGTATAATGGGGCTTAAATTTGGGATCGGCTTCTTGGAAAAAATTATCATATAATTGCCGGGCAGATGGAGAGAAAGTTTCCGGATTAATATCTTGAAAGGGTCCCGCTATCTTATTAAAACCCTCGATCATTTTCGTTCTGCAAGCAGTCACCGACGGCCCCTCAATATTTTCGAGGATTCTGTACGCTTCTTGGGGAGTATAATAAGTCTCAGGTAATGTGGTTTCTATAAAATGATCCCTAGTTCCGCCCATCACATGCATATAGCGTCTGCGGTTGTCTTCATTAGTATGCTTTATTTCAGGTTTATAGTTAAAAAACTCTCTTTGTGATTTGGCATCAAGTTTATCTATAAAAGATACTCGTGATGTGACAGGAACCATAAGGCATTGCTTCATGAGCTGGATGCGGAAGGCATTATCAAATTCCTCCGGTGAAATGCCAAATTCATCAAGACCGCGATTGATTGCTTCAAAGACTTTGCGTTGGGGCAAAGAACATTTATCGGAGATGATGAAATGTTTTTGGTCTGCCATATACACTTAACCCTATAGGAAATAGGCTTTCAGCTTACCATGGCGATGGTTTAACTAAAGTTAAGATTATGTTACGTTTGTTGTTGCTTATTTTAAGAACACAAGCCATTTGGTTAAATATCAACATCTTAATGTGTATATTCTTCTTGGCATGATTCAGGCCTATTTGCTTCCCAAAGAAATAATATAAAAATGATGAAACTGTAACATTTCCGTAACCAATACGTGCTATAAATAAGAATGTTATAGAGGGTATTAAGGGAAAAATCCTAATTATGGCGAAGACGTCATTTGTAAAAACCTATCAGTGGAACAGCCCATCGCTTGTTGCGCAGATGGATGTGCGCGTACAGGATAAAGGCAATGCTGTAGCTTATATCTATGCATCTGAAAATGCATCCGAGCAATATTCAAGGCTGCATGAGTTGCGTGAAATATTTAAGCAAAAAGGTTGGGCGAGCTCTTCAGACACGCGCAACGGAAAACCTGTATTGCGCCTCACCGGTATTAAAGATGCGAATGAGCTTGTGAATATTCTGCAAGAGGGAGGATATGCGCAAGGCGTGCCCGCCATCTCCAGCAATGATTCGGGTAAATCTGAATCCAGAAATGCGATGGATGCTATAAAGAATAACAGCCTCAAGGGAGCAGGCATATTTTACACCATTGGCAATGCGCTTTATATTATCTCCGGCATTGCGCGCAATAAGGCTTCGGGCAAAAAAGATTGGGGACAGATAGCAACGGGCATTGCATTTTCATCCAGTGATTTGCTGATAGCTTTATTCGGCGATAAGGATGACAAAAGGCAATTCAAGTCGCTTCTTAAAAAACTCAAAAATCATCTGGAAGATGACGGTATTGAAATACCTTCCGGTTCCGCTCTCAATGCAGAGACGCGATCCGGCAAAGGCAGATTGTTAGAAAAGGCGCATGATTTTATTCATGAGCATATAAGTGCTATCAAAGCCTTGGCTGAAGTGGCCGGCGGCGTTTCGTATTTCAAGGCTGGCATAGATCAGAAAAATCCCTGGAAACGGGCGACAGCTGTTATTTTCAGTTTAGGGTTTGGCTCTACTTTATTCATAAAAGAAAAGAAGCCCGATCCTGAAAAACTAAAAACTGCCGGACCTTTGGAAAAGGCCTGGGCTTTTGTGCAGGAAAAACCCTTGAGGATTGGCGGCTGGTCTGGTCTTTCCAATACGTTATTCACAACCATCGGCGCGTTTAAAGAGAGAAAGAAAGACCCCAGCAGTAATTTCTATAAATATGATCTGGCAACGGCGAGTTCCATGCTTGTGGGCAATAACCTCTATGCGCTTTCCAATAAAACGACCGGCGGAAGTATTACTGAAGGTGATTTGATAAAGGATGTATATGGCCTGGCTGCCCAGGTCTTAAACCATGTGCCTGAGGACAAGCGCGAAGCTGCCATTCAAACCACTGTTAATTTCTTGGGCGAGAGAGTGGAATTCAAAGATTCACGCGAAAAAATAAACACGCTGCTGCGTGAGGAAATAAACAGATCGCGTTATGAAAATCCCTGGTTTAAAGCCAACACCACAGAATCTACGCAAGAGGCTTTGCCACCGCAGGTGATAACGGCAGAAACTCCCGCTAAGACATTTGCGATAAACGATAAGAAGTACAGTAATCTCACTTCTGCCGCTCAAACATCCTTTGTCAGCAAAGCGTCTGAGAAAAAACCGCTCACGCTCGCAGTGTAGAATTTATTGTGGAATTTTTTGGCGGCTGTTACTCGCCAATTCCTAATCAACTTATTAATTAATATTGATTTTATTGTGAATTCCAGCGGTTGATGACTGTTGGTACTCCGAATTATTTATGTTTTTCTGCTCTTATTATACTTGACCATCCCATGCGATAGGAATATTTTCCCATTAAGACCCAAAATTATCCATTTTATCCCATTCTATCCCATAAATGAGATTGAAAGGATAAGGGGCGTTGATATTTGCTGGGCAAGCGGCTGCAGGTGCGGTGCACCTTCGGATGCTTGAGAGAGTGCGAGTGCGAAGTCGACAGGTTGAAGCGAAGTAATTTTGAAAGTAAGGCAATGCTTTTCCTCTCCACATACCAGAACAAAGTCGACAAGAAGGGCCGGGTTTCCGTGCCTGCGACGTTTCGTTCAGCGCTTGCCAAAGTCACTCCCAAGGGTGAAGAATTTTCGGGCATTATTGCCTATGCCTCTTTTATCAACCACTGCGTCGAGGCCTGCGGTATTGAGCGCATCCGCAAGCTATCAAACCGTATTGAACTGCTCGATCCTTTTTCGGAAGAGCGCGACGCATTTGCGACCACCATCCTGGGCGGCAGCCAGCAATTATCCTTTGACGGCGAAGGGCGCGTAATGCTGCCCGAAGCGCTGATTGAAGTGGCTGGCATCACTGAAATGGCGGTATTTATCGGCAAAGGCGAAACATTTGAGATATGGGAGCCGCGTGCATTTGCGGAATATGCTGCCCGCGCCCGTGAGCTTGCCCGTGAGAAGCGTCTGCGTTTGCGCGGTGAAGGCGGTGCATCATGAGTGGCGGGGAGCGAGCAGCGAAGAGCAGGGAAAACGCGCGGCATATTCCTGTCATGCTTCCCGAGGTGCTGGAGGCCATGCAGCCCACGGACGGCGAAATATATCTGGACGGCACGTTTGGCGCAGGCGGCTATAGCCGTGCGTTGCTTGAAGCAGCACAATGCACAGTCTACGCCATTGACCGCGATCCCAGCGTGAAGGCGCTGGCGGAAAAACTGGCAGAAGCTTTTCCGGGCCGGTTTTTCTGGCTGCTGGGCAGTTTCAGCGACATGGTGCAGTTGCTGCAAGCCAAAGGTGTAAAATCCATCCACGGCGTGGTGCTTGATATCGGCGTGTCGTCCATGCAGATTGACAATGCCGAGCGCGGCTTCTCATTTAAAAATGATGGTCCGCTGGATATGCGCATGAGCGGGCAGGGCGAATCGGCGGCCGATATCGTCAATAATGCAGATGAAGAAGAACTCGCCAATATACTCTATTATTATGGTGAAGAACGCCAATCCCGCCAGATAGCGCGCGCGATTGTTAAAGCCCGTTTGGAAGCGCCGATTATGCGCACGAGCGAACTGGCCAATATCATCCGCCGCATTGTGCGCGGCAAAGACGGCATTGATCCGTCCACGCGCAGTTTCCAGGCGCTGCGCATCAAAGTAAACGACGAGCTTGGCGAATTAGAGCGGGCGCTTGGCGCCGCAGAACAGCTGCTCGTTAAAGACGGACGGCTTGTGATGGTGACGTTCCATTCACTTGAAGACCGCATCGTTAAACAATTTTTCCAGTCGCGTTCTGGCGAAACTAGGGGAGGGTCGCGTCATCTGCCGCCTGTTGAGGCAACTCAAAAGGCAGCCGCTTACCGCCTCCCCACTTTTTTTCTCCCTCAGAGAAAACCGGTTTTGGCCAGTCAGTCCGAAGCACGTATCAACCCGCGCGCGCGTTCCGCTAAATTACGCTGCGCCATTCGCACAGAGGTGGCGGCATGATGCGCTCAACCATATTGTGGGGCGTATTATTCCTGGTGGGCGCGCTGGGCCTTTATATGGTGAAATATAAAGTACAGGCCATTCGTACCGAAGTGGCGGTAACCGAAAAACAATTGCGTGAAGAAAAGAAAAACCTGCATGTACTCGACGCGGAATGGACCTATCTTAACAGGCCGGATCGCCTGCGCCAGCTGTCAGCCAAATACCTTGATGTGAAGCCCGCCCACGCCCAGCAGATTGCCGATTTTGCAAGCTTTCCTTATAGTCAGCGAACAGCAGCATCTCAGCAGGCCAATGAACGCGAAGATGAAGCGCCGCAGACGGACGGTTTAACGCTTGCCAGCGGTGTTGCCCATGTCCGATGACATCGTGCGCGGACAGGCATCACGCAGAAAAAATATTATACAACGCGAAAGCAGCGGTAAGAAACTCATCGACCAAAGCCATATCCGTCTTTTCTGTATTACCGCATTCTTTTTCCTGTTTTTCGTTGGCATCGGTTGCCGCCTTATCGAAATAATGGTGCTGCATCACAGTGACGATAATGCTTTGGTCAGCGTTCCCGCAAGCAGCGCCGATGACCAGACATTGGAAGATCTGTCTGCTCCTCTTAAACTGGCGCGTAATGATATTGTCGACAGGAATGGCCTGGTGCTTGCCACCTCGCTTTCCACCGAATCGTTATTTGCCAATCCGCGCGATATACCGGATGCGGACGAAGCGGCAGTGCGAATCAGCAAAACATTCCCAGAGCTCGATGCCAAGGATTTAGCCAGGAAGCTTAAGCGCGATGCCGATTTTGTCTGGATAAAGCGCAATCTGACGCCCAAGCAGCAGCACGCCGCCAATAATCTGGGAATTCCGGGGCTTTACTTTCAATCCGAACAGAAGCGCATTTACCCTTACGGCAATCTGCTGTCGCATGTGGTGGGTTTTGTCGGCATTGATAATAAGGGGCTTGCCGGGATAGAGCGCTATTTTGATGAACGGCTGCGCGATACAAAAGAACAGAAGGAACCATTGAAGCTCTCGCTCGATCTAAGGGTGCAGAATATCGTCCATGAAGAAGTGAAACAAGGTATGGAGGCATTCAATGCCATTGGCGCTACAGGCATAGTGCTCGATCTGCATTCCGGTGAAGTGCTTGCTATGGCCAACCTGCCTGATTTCGACGCCAACGAGCCTGGCAATGCTCCTGATAATGCGCGCTTTAACCGCGCATCAAGCGGCACGTATGAAATGGGCTCGACCTTTAAGACGTTCACCACCGCCATGGCGCTCGATTACGGAGTTGCCAATCTCAACGACAGTTACGATGCCACGCACCCGATTGAATATTCCCATTTCACCATTCGTGATGAGCATGCTCAGAACCGCTGGCTTACGATTCCCGAAATCTATACCTATTCATCCAATATCGGCACGGTGCGCATGGCAATGGATATCGGCACCGAACGCCAGCAGCAATTCCTGCGCAAAGTCGGTTTGATGGATCCTCTGAAAATTGAATTGCCGGCAGTGGCATTGCCGCATTACCCCAGCGACTGGCGCGAGATCAATACCATGACGATTGCCTATGGCCATGGCATGTCGGTAACGCCGCTGCATCTGGTGCGCGCTTTTGCCTCGGTTATAAACGGTGGGCTGCTTGAGCCGCTTACCCTGGTCAAAGATGGCAATAGCGATAAGGGCGAGTGGCCACGCGTTATCAGCGAAAAAACATCGCGCCAGATGCGCCGTCTCATGCGCATGGTGGTGGAATACGGTACCGGTAAAAAGGCCGACGTTCCAGGCTATCGCGTAGGCGGCAAAACCGGCACGGCGGAAAAAGTGGCCGATGGCGGTGGTTATAGCCGCCATGCCAATCTTGCATTATTCTTATCCACATTTCCCGTCGATGATCCCAAATATATTGTGCTCGTGATGATAGATGAGCCGCATGGCAATAAATCAACCTACGGATTTGCCACCGCTGGCTGGATTGCCGCGCCAATCGTCGGAAATATTATCAGCCGCATGGCGCCTATGTATGGCATTCGCCCTGTTTTTGATGTACCTGAAGACGCCGTGAACCAATATTGGGTCAACAACGCAAACCAAAGATTTTTACATGCCGTTTCTTACTGAATTATTAGCTGCATATCACGGCGCTTTATCAATGGACGGCAATGCTGAGCAATTGCCGATTGCGTCGGTGACGGCGGATTCCAGGCAGGTAACGCCCGGAGCCTTGTTTGTGGCGGTGCGTGGATCGCATGCGGATGGCAGCGCCTATGCCATGGACGCTGTCAAGAAGGGCGCGGTTGCAGTAGTAGCCAATTATGACAGTAAGCTTGTATTACCCAAATCCGTAGTGCTTATCAAAGTGGAAAATGTGCGCCTGGCACTTGCCAGATTGGCGGGCGCGTTTTATGTGCCGCAGCCTCCTTATATTGCTGCCGTAACGGGAACAGACGGCAAGACATCCACTGCAGATTTCTTTCGCCAGCTCTGGCAGATGAGTTACCAGAAGGCGGCATCCATCGGCACGCTTGGCGTGCTTGGATCGCTTAAAAGCGCAAACTTTCCGGCCATTAACACCACGCCGGATCCCGTGCAGCTGCACCAGATATTGCAATCGCTTGCAGGAGAGCAATGTCCGTATGTGGCGTTTGAAGCATCCAGTCATGGGCTCGATCAATACCGTCTTGATGGGGTGCAGTTGCGCGCTGCCGCATTTACCAATTTAACGCGCGATCATCTTGATTATCATCATACGCTGGAAGCGTATTTCCGCGCAAAGATGCGCTTATTCACTGAAATACTTTCCGTGCAGGGCACTGCCGTGCTCAATGCCGATGATGCTAAATTCCGCAGGTTGAAAAAAGCATGCTCTGATCGCAATATAAATGTGATCAGTTACGGCCATAACGGTACCGAATACCGCATCATGAAAATAACGCCGACGCTCGAAGGGCTTGCGATCCAGGCCGAGATTATGGGCAAGTCGCAGCATTTCATGTTGCATATGGTGGGTGCCTTCCAGGCCATGAATGCGCTTGCAGCACTGGGTTTATATGTGGGGTGCGGCGGCAGCATTGAAGACGGATTAAAGCATTTGCCGCATCTGCATAGCGTGCCGGGACGCGTGGAAAAAGTAGCCAATCATCCCAGCGGCGCCGCTATTTTTGTCGATTATGCCCATACGCCTGCAGCGCTTGCCAATGTGCTCAAAACAATGCGTCCACATACCAAAGGCAAGCTTGTGGTGGTTTTTGGCTGCGGTGGCGATCGCGATAAAGGTAAACGGTCGGAAATGGGAAAAGCCGCAATTGAGCTGGCTGATGAAGTGATTGTGACCGATGATAATCCGCGCACCGAGGACCCGGCCCAGATTCGCAATGAAGTATTGATGGGTGCGCCGGGTGCTAAAAATGTGGGCGAGAGGGCAGAAGCTATCGCGGTTGCGATTAAGTCGCTGCACAAAGGCGATGTGCTGTTAATTGCAGGCAAGGGGCATGAAAAAACCCAGATTGTCGGAGATAAAATATTGCCTTTCGATGATGCTGAGATCGCACGTTATGCGGTTAAATTATGTGAGCAGAGAACAAAGTAATGTGGAAAAGCAACGAAATCAGAGAAGTAACTAACGGCACCTTGCAGGGCGCTGCTTTTGAGGCGTCTTCTGTCACGATTGACAGCCGCAAATTGCAGCAGGGCGCACTTTTTGTGGCGCTTAAAGGCGACCGCGTCGATGGTCATGATTATGTGAAGGACGCGTTAGCGCGCGGCGCGGTGGCGGCTTTGGTGCACCGCGTGCCTGAAGGCATTCACCCTGCATCATCTTTGATTGTCGTGCCTGATACGTATAAGGCGCTGGTGGATATGGCGGTTGCAGCACGCAAACGTACACATGCAAAAATTATTGCGGTTACCGGCAGCGTCGGCAAGACCGGCACCAAAGAAGCCATCCGTACGGCGCTGGCCGGAACGGGCAGCGTCTATGCCACCCAGGGTAATCTTAACAATCACATTGGCCTGCCATTATCACTTGCCAATTTACCCAGAGAATCACCTTATGGTGTTTTTGAACTGGGGATGAATCATGCCGGGGAATTATCGTTTCTTACGCGCATCCTGCGTCCTGATATTGCTGTAATAACCAATGTGGAGGCGGTGCATCTGGAATTTTTTGCCAATGTTGATGCGATTGCCGACGCCAAGGCTGAAATCATGGAAGGCATGCCCAAGGACGGTGTTATTATTTTAAATCGCGATAATCGTTTTTATGATCGGTTGTTAGGGCACGCAGGCACGCACGGCATTAAGAACGTGATATCATTTGGCGCGCATGAGAAAGCGCAATGCCGTTTAATAGATTATGCGCTTACGGAATTTGGCTCTCAGACGGAAGCAAATATCGGCGGCACTGCGATTACCTATCGTTTGGGAACGATGGGCCGCCACTGGGCATTGACATCGCTTGCAGCGCTTGCGGCGGTTACGGCTGCGGGTGCCGATTTGGCCGATGCGGCGGCGGCATTAACCCATTTCCACGAGCCCGACGGGCGCGGGAGACTGCACCGCGTAGCGCTTGCCAAAGGGGTTATCACCTTGATTGACGATTGCTATAATGCCAGTCCCAGTTCCATGGGAGCGGGCATTGCGAAGCTGGCAGAGCTGTATGCGCATAACGGTGGCGCATCGCGTAAAATTGTGGTGCTTGGCGATATGTTGGAGCTCGGTGTGGCGTCCGTAGATTTGCATAAAGGATTGCTCGGAATATTGGAGCAGTATAGTATCGATAAACTATATGCGGCCGGTCCCTTAATGAAGCATTTGTATGATATTGTGCCCGCTTCCATGCAGGGAGCGCATGCAAAGACTGCGGATTTGCTTGTGGATGCAGTATCAGGTGCGTTACAAGAGAATGATATCGTGCTTATCAAAGGATCGCGTGGCAGCCATATGGATATTGTCCGCGATGCCCTGTTAACACTAACGCATCATAATACAAAGGAATCCGTTGATGCTCTATAATCTGCTCTATCCGCTTGCGCATGATTTTGAACCTTTCAACCTTTTTAAATATATTACTTTCCGAAGCGGCGGCGCAGTACTTACCTCCCTGGTTATGACCTTCCTCTGCGGCCCTGCTATTATACGATGGCTTAAAGCCAAACAGCGCGAAGGCCAGCCCATACGCGAAGACGGTCCCGAATCGCACCTGCTTACCAAGAAAGGCACGCCCACCATGGGCGGCGTTATGATTCTATTCTCCGTCGT
>JABDAT010000013.1:6022-40844 GCA_013288985.1 Alphaproteobacteria bacterium | reverse complement strand
TTGCTGGTTGCAGCCAATACTGGTTTTCTTGCCGGTCCTGCGGTGCTTGCCAACATGGCCTCCGACAAATGGATGCCGCATTTCTTCAGTTCGTTATCCAGCCGCCTTGTCACCAAGAACGGCATTACCCTGATGGGAATTTCCTCTTTCATCGTGCTGCTGCTTACCGCCGGCGATGTAAGCGTGCTGGTGGTGCTTTACAGTATCAACGTATTTCTTACCTTCTCACTGTCGCTTTTTGGCCTGTCCAAATACTGGATTATGCATCGCCATACTGCAAAAGGTTGGGTTCTCAAGCTTATCAGTTCAGGCGTAGGATTTATTGTCTGCGCCAGCATTCTGGTGATTACTACGGTTGAGAAGTTTTTTGCCGGCGGCTGGCTCACATTGCTTATTACCAGCGGCGTCATTGTGCTTGGGCTGTGGATTCGCAAATGCTACGGCAAGGTAAACCAGAAGCTTGAGCTTGCCGACGAATTATTTGCCGAAGCCGGGCAAAAAATAGTGGCAAATCCTCCGGCCCTTGATCCAATGCAGCAAACGGCGGTTTTTCTGGTCAATGACTGCATCGGCAGCGGGATGCATTCCCTGTTATGGGTGCTGCGCCTGTTTCCGGGCGTCTATAAGAATTTTGTATTTATCAGTGTCGGCGAGGTGGATTCGGGTAATTTTGCTGAGAAGGAACAATGGCAATCCATGCGCCGTGATTTCAAGCAGACCCTTAAACATTATGTCAATTACTGCCATGCGCATAATATGGCGGCGACATCATATGTGGCATTTGGAACCGATATCGTGGATAAAGTGTCGGAGCTGATTGACAAGGTGGTGCAGGATTTTCCTAAAGTCGTATTCTTCTCCAGCAAGCTTATTTTCCAGGACGAAAGTATTTTCACCCAATTGCTTTACAACCAGAACTCTTACATTCTGCAGCGCAGGCTGCATAATCAGGGATATAACATGATCATTCTTCCCATGAGAATATGATGTCCAAATTAAGTGCGCCGATTACGCTCGAAGAATTCAAGAAGCGCCGCAAGCCGCCGCGCAACATCAATAAAGAAATTGCCAGTAAGATGAGCAATCTCGATAAGTTTGCGCTATGGATTACCGACAAGGTAGGTACCATCGGATTCTTTCTCGCAATTTTATTGTGGACGGTGTTGTGGCTGGGCTGGAATCTGCTGGCTCCCAAGGAGCTGCAGTTTGATCCTCCGATGGGATTCGTGTTCTGGCTGTTTATTTCCAATCTGATTCAGATTCTCCTGATGCCGCTTATTATGGTCGGGCAGAATATCCAGGGACGCCATGCCGATGCGCGCGCCGAAAATGATTTAGAGGTGAATGTGAAGGCAGAGCAGGAGATCGAAGTGATTGTGCAGCATCTCGAATATCAGAATAATATACTCATCGCCATGACGGCGAAATTGGGTATTACGCTGGATGAAGCGTTGAAGAAATAGCTAATGCGCCGGGCACGACGCTATAAAATAATGTTCGCCCGCATATCTGTCATTTCTGGGGCATAACTTACGCACATTGTCCGGATTGTCGCGCCAGACGGAAGGAAGCAGGAAGGGTGGGCCACCGCTTGCGGGAATCATATTAGGCATGCGGCCAGGGGTGATGGTATAAGAAGATAATAATACGGCTTCATGGGTTGCAAGGAACGCCTGCGACATTAAATCGCAATTAAGGAAATTGCCTGTTTCAGGCATAAGATATTCCATCTCCATCGCATTGCCGCAGGAGAAGATAACAAGGTTGGGATTGCGTTCCTGAGCAGTCTTCAGCACATGCAGCGCCTGTTGCTCTTCCTGCAATGCGTCGTTGTGGTTTATTGCCGTCCAGAAATAAGCCACGGCATCATACCGCACACAGCACAGGAACAATATCACCACAAGAAATGCGATGTTACCTTTGGCCGGATTATGTATTGCGCATTGGCTCATCCATAAAGCCAACGCCGCGCAGCCATAGAAAATGCCCTGCGTCGTGTAACGCGACATGGTGAGGGAGAAAACAAACAGCCACCATGCAAAGTGCGCGATGCAGCAACACAGAAGCACGCCTATGGCCCATTCCGCAGAAGAGGTGCGGAACGTAAGATGGTCAGCACAATAATGCTTGCAGAAAATGATGCTCTTAATGCAAAGCCACATCACAAATGCAAGAATAAGGCGTGATAGCAAATGACCGAGCCCTCCAGCATCAGGCGGGACATGGGTAATGCCCATATATTCCGCCAGCACGTAAAACTTGCCTAAAATAATATCGGGCCTCGGCGTAAAATTTAAATCCTGGGTGACACGGGCCAATTCCGCCATCATTCTGAGATAGGCATCCACTCCACCAATGCCGATGATCTTGGCGATTTCAAACAGGATTGGCAGCGATACCACCCCTATGCCATAGGCTATGATGTTTTGTATTGCGCGCCCGCTTTTCACAGAGTGAGGGGGCCTGCAGTAACTTATAGCAAGACATAAACCTACAACAGGAACTGCTATAAAAGCCTGCAGTTTGCATAATCCGCCCAGGCTTAACAGCAGGCCGCCTATCGCCAGGCCCTGCGGATTGCCTCGATGACGTGCACTATATAAAATGCCGGTAATGACGAATAATGCGCTGGGTATTTCTCCGAGCAGCGCATGCCACAGGAGCATCTTTTCAGAAGGATTGTCGATATCATGATTGGTAAGCAGCATCACAGCAAGCAGGAATAATGCCGCCGCCTGCCAGCGAATAACAGGATTATCTACAACAGTTTTTAATTGGCGGAACGCTATAACGAACAAAATGCCGGTGAGCAGAATAATAGTAAATCCAGGCACCCAGAAAGCATTGCCTAAAAGCTTTATCATCAGTGCGGTTGCAAGAATAACAACGGGCCCGCAGGTAATCCCAGGCGAGAAAGGAAATAATTGGTTGTAAAATACGGCGGAGTAGCCTTGGCCAAACGCCACGCTTTTAGCAGCGATGGCGAACATCGCGGAATCTATCCAGAGGGGAGTATTAAACGCTTTAGTGAGCTGGAAACTTATCAGCAGGATAAATAAAGCGAGCGTAACGGGTTTTGCCCAAGAGGTGGAAGAGGGGATTGTGCGAAACATCTTCTTCCACAATCCCCCAGGCATCCTTAAGCAAATGCCTCTTCCCAGGTGCCGGTCGTTGCCGCTTTGGTATATTCGGTCACGCGGTTTTCAAAGAAGTTGGTATGTTCGACGCCGTTGAGGATTTCATCCATCCAGGGGAGCGGATTCTTGCTGATGCGGTAGATAGGCTCTAAACCCAGCTGCACAAGACGGCGGTCAGCAATATAGCGTATATAAAGCTTCACCTCTTCGGCTGTGAGTCCTTCGATGCCACCCACGCCGAACGCAAGCTGGATGAAGTTGTCTTCCAGCCCTACGATGGTGTCGCAGATTTTATAGAGATCGCGCTTGAGCGATTCCTGTTCCACATCGGGATTCTCGGCAATAAAGGTTTTGAACAAACGAATGATGGATTCGGTATGCAGCGTTTCATCACGCGCTGACCAAGCGACAATCTGGCCCATGCCGCGCATTTTGCCGAAGCGCTGGAAGTTAAGCAAAATCGCGAAGGAGGCAAACAGCTGCAAGCCTTCGGTGAAGCCGCCAAACGCTGCGAGCGTGCGGGCGATGGCATCTTTGGTTTCAACGCCGAACTGCTGCATGTAGTCGTATTTGTCTTTCATTTCCTTGTATTTAAGGAATGCCTGGTATTCGGTATCGGGAATGCCCAGCGTATCGAGCAGATGCGAATAGGCGGCGATATGGATTGTTTCCATATTGGAGAACGCGGCCAGCATCATCTGCACTTCGGTGGGTTTAAATACTTGCGAGTATTTACGCATATAGCAGTTATTCACTTCAATGTCGGACTGGGTGAAGAACCGGAAAATCTGAGTGAGTAGATGTTTTTCTTCCGGCTTGAGTGTTGTCTTCCAGTCTTTCACGTCGTCAGCCAGCGGAACCTCTTCCGGCAGCCAATGGATGCGCTGCTGCATCAGCCAGGCTTCATAGGCCCAGGGGTAAGCAAAGGGTTTATAAATCGGTTTGGAATCCAGTAGTGACATAACTCTCTCTCCTTTGTTGGCGTCTGGCTGCAGGCCTTTTGACCGTGCTTTTTTATAATTGTAGGCACGCTGACATTAATATTACATCACCTCGCGCGGGCGTGCAAATAGATCACGTGCGCCAAAAACGGGTTGTTCCACGCTGCGTATATGCGATTCGATATTCTGGCGATTGAATTCGCTCAAAAAAGCCGAATCGGCATCTTCGGTATAGATGGAAGCATAAAGCACGCTGCCCAGCGCATTGCGCCGCCAGAATGTCCGGCGTTCATGGTTGAGCACAAAGAAGCGGATATTATCGGACTCGCCGACATCAAGCACAAACGGCAGTTGAAATCCTTGCGTGGCAATCACGAATACGCCCGGTTTTTCTTCCAGCTCGTAAGGGCTGCTAAACCATCCATCAACACGATAACCCCAACGTTGGAAAAGTCGTTCATCTGCGCGTGGTGCAAGTGCAGTTGCCATACTATTCTCCCTGATTATTATAGCTTAGTGCTAAGTGTTTTGTGGTAAGTGGTAAGAAAGTATTACGCATAACACTTGCCCCTTACCACTTTTCACATTCTTACTGACAGGCCAGGCATTCTTCGTATTTGCCTGATTCATACATAGGCGCCGCTTGTTTTTTGATAAGCGACATTTCAAGCTGCAGACCGGTGCCTTCAACTTTATGCGATACTTTTTCAGCGCGCTGCAGTGAAGTCGAGCGGCAGTAGTAAAGACTCTTCATGCCTTTTTTCCATGCCTGAAAATGCAGCAGGTGCAAATCACGCTTATGGATATCAGGCGAGAGGAACAGATTGACCGACTGCGCCTGGCAGATATAAGGCGTGCGGTCGGCGGAATGTTCCAGAATCCAGCGTTGATCAATTTCCGGCGCGGTCTTGAAGGCAAGCTTTTCTTCCGGTGAAAGGAAGTCCAGGTGCTGCACCGAACCTTCGTGTGAAGAGATGGAACTCCAGACATCTTCGTTATTCATGCCGTAATCTTCAAGCAAGACAGTCAGATGCTTGTTGCGCACATTGAATGAACCCGACAGCGTCTTCTGGGTAAAGCTGTTGGCGGCGTAAGGTTCAATGCCAGGTGAAGAATTGCCGGCGATAACGGAAATGGAAGCGGTGGGAGCAATCGCCATTTTGTTGCTGAAACGCTCCATCATGTTGCAATCAGCTGCGTCCGGGCAGGGTCCTTTTTCTTCCGCCAGTTTCTTCGAAGCGGCGTCTGCGGCCGCGCGGATATGGACGAACATTTTCTTGTTCCAGACTTTGGCAATCACTGATTCAAACGGAATCATCTTGCTTTGCAGGTAGGAATGGAAGCCCATGACGCCGAGGCCTACGCTGCGTTCGCGCATGGCGGAGTATTTTGCGCGCGCCATGCCGTCAGGAGCGGTATCGATGAAATCCTGCAGCACGTTATCCAGGAAGCGCATGACGTCTTCAATGAATTGCGGCTCTTTCACCCATTCATCGTACGTTTCAAGGTTGAGCGAAGAGAGGCAGCATACGGCAGTGCGCTCTTTACCCAAGTGATCAGGCCCGGTGGGCAGGGTGATTTCGCTGCAGAGGTTGGAGGTTTTAACCAGCAGGCCCAATTCTTTGTGATGTTCAGGAATGCCGCGGTTAACATTGTCGATGAACAGCAAATAAGGCTCACCCGTTTCCATGCGCGCGGTGAGCAGCTTAATCCAGAGCTCGCGGGCTTTCATAGTGTGGATGACCTGTTTGGTCTTGGGGCTCAGCAGATCCCATTTCTCATCATTTTCCACGGCGATCATGAACGCATCGGAAACCGCGACGCCGTGATGGATGTTGAGCGCTTTGCGATTGGGATCGCCGCCGGTCGGACGGCGGATATCAATGAATTCTTCGATTTCAGGATGATCGATGGGCATATACACTGCCGAGCTGCCGCGGCGCAAAGAGCCTTGCGATATGGCAAGCGTCAGCGAATCCTGTACGCGCATGAAGGGCACTACACCAGATGTTTTGCCGTTGCCGCGTACTTTTTCACCGATGGAGCGCAGATTGCCCCAATAGCTGCCGATTCCGCCACCGCGGGCGGCGAGCCACACATTTTCATTCCACAAATCAACGATGCCTTCCAGGCTGTCCTGGGTTTCATTCAAGAAACATGAGATGGGCAGGCCGCGATTGCTGCCGCCATTGGAGAGAATCGGAGTTGCCGGCATAAACCAAAGATTGCTGATGTAATCGTATAGGCGCTGCGCATGCGCTTCATCATCGGCGTAGAATTTCGCGACACGGGCAAACATATCCTGGAAGCTTTCGCCTTCCAGCAGGTAGCGATCCTGCAAAGTGGCTTTGCCAAAATGGGTGAGTTTGCTGTCACGCGAACGGTCTATTTGGATTTGCGGCATAAGGTCGTCTCCCTGAGCTCGTCTGTTATTGTTATTCGCGTCTCTAGCGATCTTTTTTTATCAGCCTCTTTTATTCCGGGGCTGAGATCCGATTCTATAGACATTGCGGTTTGACTGTCAACATCTAGCATATAATATTTACCGTACCACAACATATAGTATTTATTCAGTGTCAAAGTCACCATGATAAAAGCACCATAATGAGATTTTCTGAGTCCGCTCAAATGATTGAGAGCGTTTTATGCAAAGCCGTAACTTGTAGTATAAACCTTCCAGCGTAAGAGTAAAAATATTTTTATGCAGCACTTGCATGTTGCATAATTACACTTACGTCATCTTTATAAAATACTATCCGGCTATGCCGCCGGCTTAATGCTCATGTAATATTCCACCGTTTTGCGGTAAGACGTCATGAGATCGGTGGTGGGTTTCCAGCCTAATTGGCTTTCGGCTTTCTTGATGCTGGGGACGCGCTTGCCAACATCCTGGTAGCCTTTGCCGTAATAGGCGTCGGCTGTCGTGGTGCGGATTTGCGTCGTCACGTTTTTATACTCGGGATAAGTTTTTACCGTGCTCAGCAATGATTCCGCCAGTTCGCGGATGGAGGCTTCGTTGCCCGGGTGGCCGATATTGAATATCTGCCCGTCGGCGCAGCCCATTTTATTTTCAATGATGCGCATGAGCGCATCGATGGCATCGTCTATATATAAGAAGCAGCGCTTCTGTTCGCCGCCGCCCACCAGCTGAATATCGCGGCCGTGAAAAATATCGCTTAGGAATTGCGATACTACGCGGCTGCTGGTGCCTTTGTTCGACCATACATTATCCAGGCGCGGTCCCATCCAGTTAAACGGACGAATCAGGGTAAAGTTTAAATCTCCGCGGGCGCCGTATGCGTATATGACGCGGTCCATCATCTGCTTGCTGCAGGAATAGATCCAGCGCTGCTTATGGATGGGGCCGGTCACCAGACGGCTTTCTTCTTCATCATATGGCAGATCATCACTCATGCCGTAGACTTCGGATGTGGAGGGGAAGATGAGGCGTTTCTTGAGTTTCACGCAGTCGCGCACTACAGCGAGGTTGGCTTCAAAATCGAGCTCGAATACCGAAATAGGATCGCTTACGTAAGTGGCGGGCGTGGCGATGGCAACCAGCGGCAGCACGACATCGGCCTCTTCCACCTGCTCTTCAATCCATTGACGGCTGTGGCGCATATCGGCCTGGACAAAGGTGACTTGCGGGCTGTCAATCATCGTGCCGAGCTTATCGGTGGACATATCGAGCGCGGTGATATGCCAGTCCGGCTTATTGGCGAGGATATGCTCAATGAGGTTAGTGCCGATAAATCCGTTGGCGCCGAGAATGAGTAGTTTCATAGGTATATTATAAGATGTCTAAAATGATTTAATGGGATTATTTCTTCGTTTCGCCCAATACCGACTTCACCACGTAACGCGGGCGCTGGCGGACTTCAAGGTAAATACGTCCGACATATTCACCGATGATGCCAAGGCCGGTAATGGCGACCGATATGAGGAGGAACACAATAGCGAACAGAGTGAAAACGCCTTCGGCTTCCGGGCCTAAGACAATACGGCGTGCAAACATATAAAGCACCAGTAAGCCGCTTAAACCTGACGCAACCAAACCGAACATAGTGAAAAGCTGTAAAGGCACGAGCGAAAAGCCGGTAACCAGATCGAAATTATAGCGGATGAGCTTATAGAGATTATAGCTTGAGACGCCGCCGTGGCGTTCTTCATGGGCAACTTCGACTTCGGCGGGGTTGTTGGCAAAATACTGCGCGAGCATGGTAATGAAAGGCGTGCTTTCGCGGCTTTTTACAATGAGCTGCACGATATTGTGCTTGTAGGCGCGCAGCATGCATCCCTGATCGCGCATTTCGATCTTGGTGATTTTTGCGCGCACGATATTGGACATTTTGGAAATGAATTTGCGGTACGTCGAATCCAGGCGGTTGCCGCGGTAGCCACCAACGACATCATGACCGGCATCAATGAGCGCGAGCAGTTTGGGGATGTCTTCAGGCGGATTCTGCAAATCAGCATCCAGCGTCACCACTACTTCGCCTTTGGCGATTTCAAAGCCTGCCATGATGGCCGGGTGCTGACCGTAATTACGCGCAAACTGAATCACGCGGATAACGTCGGGGCGGGTGTTATAGAGGCGCGTGAGAATAGCCTGCGAGTCGTCTTTGCTGCCGTCATTGGTGAGAATCACTTCATAGGGTTTGTGCAGCCCGTCAAGCACAGGGATTAACCGCGCAAACAAAGTATCAAGGTTGGCGGACTCATTATAGACGGGGATGACGACGCTTAAATACATGGGAATGCCTCAATAGGAATGATTCGGTGATGTAAATAAACCGATGCGCGGATAATTGGAAGAAGAACTTTATCTTTAGAGACAATCTTGGGTGGCTTTTATCACGCGTTCAAAATCCGCTTCGGTCATTGTCGGGAACAAAGGCAGGCTGCAGATATGGGCGCAGGCATGTTCGGCATGCGGGAAATCACCTTCCTTGAAGCCGAAAGTTTTGCGGTAATAGCTGAAGAGGTGCGGCGCGTCCCAATGCAGGCCCACGCCGATATTGCGCTCTTTCATTTTGTCGATAAATGCGTCGCGCTCAGGCACCAGCACGGTGAGAATATGCCAGGCATGGCGATGGGCAAACTCCGGCGCGCCCGGCAATGTGATATGGGGAATAGTGGCGAGCCGCTCGCGGTAGCGTTCCACCCAGGCCTTGCGCGCGGTAATAAATCCGTCCAGCATCGGGAGCTGGTGCAGGCCGATGGCCGCCTGAATATCCATCATATTATATTTGAATCCCGGCAATACGACATCGTAATGCTGGCTGCCGCTTTTGCCAAAACGGTTGAAGGCTTCACGGTCAATGCCGTGAAAGCGCAATTGTTCAATCCGCTTCAGCACGTCTTTATCGTCTGTGACCACGGCGCCGCCTTCACCGGTCGTCATGTTTTTATTGGGGTGAAAGCTCATTACCTGGATATCACCGAAACTGCCGAGCTTTTTACCCTTATACTCCGTGCCGATGGCGTGGGCGCAATCTTCGACCACGCGCAGATTATGTTTCTTGGCCATAGCGTACACTACATCCAACTCTACCGGGAGGCCGGCATAATGCACCGGCACTATGGCGCGGGTTCTGGGAGTGATTGCAGGCTCTATTCGCGTCACATCCATATTGCGCGTAACTGGATCGATATCCACCAGCACCGGCTTGCCCCCCGCCTGTACTATAGTGTTGAGTGTTGCAACAAAAGTAAGCGGCGTGGTGATGACTTCATCTCCGGGTTTTAAATCAAGCGCCAGCAGGGCAAGCTGCAACCCTGCCGTAGCGGAAGAGAGACAGCGCACCTGACGGCCGCCAAAATAGCTGGATAAATCCTTCTCAAACTGCGCTACGCGCGGACCCGTAGTAAGCCAGCCTGAGCGCAATACGGCTTCCACTTCGCGGTAGGTTTCTTCGCTTAAGACAGGGCGGGTAAAGGGTAGAAAAGGGGCATCGGTCATAGGTTATTCCGGCTTGTCTATATTGCGTTCCATTTGATTCGCCAGCAAAATATTGCGGTCATCTTCACGCACAGCAAAGAGGTGCAGTGCTTTTGGATCTTTGTTTTTAATGATCTGATTATAGGTTTCTTTGCGCATGATGGCGAATATAATATGCTTATCCGCAAGCCAGCGATGCCAGAACTCCTTATCATCAATTATCCAGGCGGATGTGTCTTCATGTTCTGCGCCAAACTCCAGTTCGCCTTTCCAGTTTGCAATGGTGACGCGCTTCTTAAGATAGACCGGTAAATCCTGGTAATAATTATCGTATGTGATGATTTCATAATCGGGAAGATTGAGTTGCTCAATTGACGCTGCAAAGACTCTCATCGTGTCTTTATTATAATACATTGAAACCTGCGCCCCTAATTCAATGATGAAGGCGGCAATAATAATAAGCGTGATCACTACATGTTTTGCGCGGCCCTGAATATAGACGATGAGTAAGAGTCCTGCGCCAATCATGGCGGCTACGGATAAATGATTTGCCTCATCTTTTGCCTGCCTGAGTGTAATGATGACCTTGCTGTCGGCGTCAAGCACTTGCATCAGCAGGGCGGGAGCAATAGCAGCCAATATGAGCAGAAGCAGCATAGCGAATATGCCCAGGGTAAATCCCGGCGCAGGCTTTTCCTGCCATGCGGCGGCAAAATAGCGCCCCATCAGTACGCAGATGGGCGGGAAAATGGGCAATATATAAGGAATAAGCTTGGAATCTGAAAGCGAGAAAAAGACAAAAATAAGAACGATCCAGATTAGCAGGAATAGTTGGTTGCCATTGGCAAAGCGCGACTGCCAGAAATCAGCAAACCCGCTTTTAACCGCTTGCCATGCAAATATAAGCCAGGGAAAAATTCCTGCCACCAGGACAACCCCGAAAAACCAGAAAGGCTGATAGCGTCCATGCACCTTGGTAAGGTAGCGCTCAAAATGTTCATGAATAAAATAAAAATGCAAAAATTCAGGGTTACGCATTGCCACCAGCACATGCCAGGGCACCGCAATCAGAAGAAATAATAATGTACCGGAGACGAGGCGCAGTTCTTTCAGCAGATTCCACCGTTTGGTAAGCGCCATCCACAGGAAAACCACCGCGCCTGGGAGAATGATGCCAATCAAGCCTTTGCTGAGGACGGCGCAAGCCGCCGCCGCATACATACTATATAATATAAAAGTGCGTTTGCGCGTAAGGGATGCATTGGCAACATAAAGAAATGCGGTGAGCGTTGTAACGATGAACACGCTGACCGGCACATCCACCAGCACCACGCGGCTAAGGGCAAACATATAAAGGCTGGTTGCAAGCACAAGCGATCCCAGCCATCCGGCGAGGCGGCCATAGAGCATGCGCCCAAGCCCATAGGTTATAAGGCACAGCAATATTGCAAAACACGCGGTGGGTACGCGTGAAGCATAAAAATCGATGCCCCAAAGCTTGGTTGCGCCGGCTTGTATCCAATAGAAAAGCGGAGGTTTCTCAAAATATTTTACGTAATCAAGGCGCGGCGTTACATAATCACCCGACTCGGCCATTTCACGGCCAATTTCAATGTAGCGCGATTCGCTTGGTGTGGAATATAAGCGGTTTCCCAGTGATAATCCAAATAGCATTGCCAACAATAGTGTCAGCAATATCAGGTCGTACAGAGGATTGCGTGTGCGTTCGGAGATGTTCATGGTGGCGCATTCTAACGACTCATACGCTAAGCGCAAGTACCTGATTAGTGAACTTTAAGCGCTTGCAGAAATTATATTTATCACAAGGGGTGACAAAGGACTATTACGTCCCTATATATGTGTTATAATCAAAACCCATTATGCCAAATTTTACACGCAATCTCAGTATCTGGTTAATAGTCGGCGTCGTACTCGTTGTACTCTTCACCATATTCCAGAACGGTATGGATACGGGCGGCCACGATCGCCTGGCATTCTCCGATTTTATTGCCAAGGTGAATACCGGTGAAGTCGCCGACGTGATGATAAAGAAATCACCGGACGCGCCGAGTACCACTATCATCGGACATTATACCGGCAACGGGGAGCGGTTTGTCACCTATGCTCCTGAATATCCCGGCCTGGTGGATGTATTATCGCAGAAGAAAGTAAAAATCTATGCGGCGCCTGATAATTCCGGCATGGAAGCATTATGGAGTGCGCTACTTTCCTGGCTGCCGTTTTTATTGCTGATTGGCATATATATTATCTTCATGCGCCAGATGCAGTCGCGTGATGGCGGCCGAGGCGGAGCGCTTGGTTTTGGCAAATCGCGCGCCAAGCTGCTCACTGAAAAAACCGAGAAAATCACTTTTGAAAATGTTGCCGGCATTGACGAAGCGAAAGATGAATTAGCCGAGATCGTTGATTTCCTTAAAGACCCGCAGAAATTCCAGCGTCTCGGCGGACAGATTCCTAAAGGCTGCCTTCTGATTGGCCCTCCCGGCACCGGTAAAACGTTACTTGCGCGCGCCATTGCCGGCGAAGCTGGTGTCCCGTTCTTTACTATCTCCGGTTCTGACTTTGTCGAAATGTTCGTAGGCGTCGGCGCAAGCCGCGTGCGCGATATGTTCGAGCAGGGCAAAAAGAATGCGCCTTGTATTATATTCATCGATGAAATCGATGCAGTTGGTCGTCATCGCGGCATAGGCCTTGGCGGCGGCAACGACGAACGCGAGCAGACATTAAATCAGCTGCTGGTGGAGATGGACGGATTTGAAGCCAATGAAGGCGTTATTATCGTAGCCGCGACTAACCGTCCTGACGTGCTTGATCCGGCGCTCCTTCGTCCGGGACGTTTTGATCGTCAGATTAATGTGCCCAATCCTGATATCAATGGACGCGAGAAAATCTTGGGCGTGCATCTGAAGAAAGTGCCCATGGCGCCCGATGTTAATGCCCGCACCATTGCGCGCGGCACGCCAGGGTTTTCCGGCGCGGATCTGGCCAATCTGGTCAACGAAGCTGCACTATTGGCTGCCCGCAAAGGCAAAAAAGTAGTCACCATGAAAGATTTGGAAGCCGCCAAAGACAAAGTGATGATGGGTGCGGAGCGCAAATCGATGGTGGTAAGCGAAGAAGAAAAGAAAATGACGGCCTACCATGAAGGCGGGCATGCGCTGGTGTCCATGTACCAGGAATCGTCCGATCCCATTCATAAGGCAACGATCATTCCGCGTGGCCGGGCGCTTGGCATGGTGATGCGTCTGCCGGAAGCCGATAAAATTTCTTACTTGCGCGAAAAAATGTATGCCGATCTGGCCATTTCCATGGGCGGCCGCGTGGCGGAAGAAATCATTTTCGGTCATGATAAAGTATCCAGCGGCGCGTCGTCAGACATCAAATACGCAACCTCACTTGCGCGCGCGATGGTCACCGAGTGGGGCATGAGCGATAAATTAGGCCCGCTATTTTATGGTGACGATAACCGCGGCGGCGATATGTATGGCGGCGCAGGACGCACTGGCCCAGTATCTCAGCATATTGCCGGGCAGGTGGATGCGGAAGTAAAATCAATTGTTGAAGGCGCACATGCCAAAGCCAAAGAAATACTCACCGAGCATATTGATGAACTCCATATGATTGCCAAAAACCTGCTGGAATACGAAACGCTGACGGGTGATGACATAAAAGCGCTGCTGCGCGGCGAACCACTCGATAAAAGCGGTGATGACGGCAGCAATAAAGTCTCGACCAAAACATCAGTCCCTTCCAGCCGTAAAAAAACCGACCCCAGCGGCAGCGAACAACCTGCAACGGTCTAAATATGGATCGCAATTATTTCGGCACGGACGGCATCAGGGGGACGGCGAACACGGCGCCCATGACGCCCGATATCGTTTTGAAACTCGGCATGGCTGCAGGACAGATTTTTCTGCGTGGCGATCACCGCCACCGTGTGATTATCGCTAAAGATACGCGGCTTTCAGGCTATATGGTTGAGCCTGCGCTGACAGCTGGTTTTATTGCTGTGGGTATGGATGTGGTGCTGGTGGGCCCCCTGCCTACGCCGGCAGTGGCAATGCTCACCCACTCGATGCGCGCCGATTTGGGAGTGATGATTTCCGCTTCGCATAATCCTTACTACGATAACGGCATCAAACTCTTTGGGCCCGATGGTTTTAAGCTTTCCGATGAAACCGAGCATGCCATTGAAGCGCTCATGCAGAATAATAAAATTACGCTAGCCGCGCCTGACAAGCTGGGCCGCGCTAAACGCCTCGATGACGCCAAAGGGCGCTACATTGAATTCGTTAAAAATACTTTCCCCAAAAACTTACGGCTTGATGGACTCAAGGTCGTGGTTGATTGCGCGCATGGCGCCGCTTACCAGATTGCGCCAGCAGTATTGTTTGAGCTTGGCGCGGAAGTGATTCCTTTGGGTGTTGCGCCTGACGGTTTTAATATCAATCGTGACTGCGGCTCCATGCATCCCGAATATTTCTGCAAGGCGGTGGTAGAGCATGGCGCAGATTGCGGCATAGCGCTTGACGGTGATGCCGATCGAATCGTGATATGCGATGAAAAAGGCGCGCTTATTGACGGGGATCAATTAATGGCAATGATTGCGGCTTACTGGCACAAGAAGGGATTAATGAAGGGCAGGGGCATCGTTGCTACTGATATGTCTAATCTTGGCTTAGAGCGTTATATGGGCACGCTGGGTTTGCAGCTTCACCGCGCCCGCATTGGCGATCGTTATGTGGCCGAAGCCATGCGCGCTAACGGCTATAATATAGGTGGCGAGCAATCAGGGCATATTATATTAAGTGATCACTCGACTACGGGAGACGGCTTGATTGCGGCTCTGCAGGCCTTTGCCGTGATGGTCGAAGCCAAGCAGCCCATGAGCCAGGTGAGCAAGCGCTTCACGCCGCTGCCGCAAATTCTGCACAATGTGCGTTATGCTAACGGCGCCAAGCCGCTTGAGCATAAAGACGTTAAAGACGCTATCGCATCCGCTGAAAACACATTAGGCGATAATGGCCGCATATTAGTGCGCAAGTCCGGTACTGAGCCTTTGATCCGCATCATGGTGGAAGGTGAAAAAGAAGATCAAATCAAACTGCTGGTGGCGGATATTGCCAAAGCAGTCGAAAAAATCTCTAAACAACATGCCGCCTAAAATAGGCCGTGTCCTTATCGTTGCTGGCTCTGACTCGGGCGGTGGCGCTGGCATTCAGGGCGATATTAAGACTGTGACCGCGCTTGGTGGTTATGCCGCCACGGCCATTACTGCTTTGACCGCGCAAAATACGGAGGGTGTGTTTGGCATTCATGAGGTGCCCGATGATTTCATTGCGCTGCAGATGCGCCTGGTGCTGGATGATATAGGCGCGGACGCCATTAAAACCGGCATGCTGCACAAGGCTTCCGTGATAAACACAATCGCCGATGTGCTTGCGGATTATCCAGATATACCGCTGATTCTTGACCCGGTGATGGTAGCCAAGGGTGGTGCGCCGTTGTTGCAGCCCGATGCAGTGAAGGTGCTGATGGAAAGGCTTATTCCGCGCGCGACGCTTATTACTCCTAATATTCCTGAGGCGGCGCTGTTGCTTAGAACTATGGGTTGCAATTTGCAGT
Source organism: Alphaproteobacteria bacterium (assembly GCA_013288985.1). Taxonomy (GTDB): domain Bacteria; phylum Pseudomonadota; class Alphaproteobacteria; order Rickettsiales; family JABCZZ01; genus JABDAT01. Next base: position 25,179 of record JABDAT010000013.1, on the reverse strand, counting down.
TGGCAGAGTGCAGAGATATGGAGGCAGCAGGTAAAAAATTATTGGAGTTGGGCCCTCAGGCAGTGCTGCTTAAAGGCGGCCATCTGGTAAGCGATGAGGTAACGGATATATTAGCGATGTATCAGGATTCGCTTACCAGCTATTGCGCCTATACTTCTCCCCGTATTGTTACCCGTCATACTCACGGTACAGGCTGCGCACTTGCCTCTGCGATTGCCACCGGAATTGCACAAGATTTACCTTTGGAAGATGCGATTGCCCGCGCCCGCAATTATGTCGCCGAAGCCATCCGCACTGCGCCGGGGTTGGGCAAAGGTCATGGACCGCTGGGGCATGGTAATACCATTATTTCTTAATAATCGTCATTGCGAGGAGGCGAAGCCGACGCGGCAATCCATTCTTATTACCTGGCTGGATTGCCACGCTCCCGTTGGTCTCTCGCAATGACATTAACGGCTTTGTCCTGCACCTTTGAGGATAAAATTGACGACGTTGACGTTGTCAGGTTTGGCAGCACTGCCGCCGCGAGCCGCATACGCAATCGCGCCGATGCCTAACAATGTAATCGTTGCGCCCAGCACGCATTTGGCTATTTTAGCGAAGGTGTTGCCGGACTCTTTTTGCTTTTTATCATTGCTATCTGCCGGTTCATTAGATGGCTCAGGGGGGGTGTTTCCAGGGCGCACACCATTGGCAAAAAGCGCCAGTCCTGCCGCAGTGCCTGCTGTGCCTAAAATAGCTGCCGCCGTTTTATTGCCTTTCTGTTCTCCGTTATGAGATGACGGCGTTGTGGATACAGAAGCTTGAGAAGTGGTGCCTGAAGCGGGTGCAGGTATGGGCAAAGTGGTTTTAGAGGTAGGAGGTAAGCTGGTATCTGAAGAGTCTGTTGTAATAGGCAATATAGAGGATGGTATATTGGGTGGAACAATAGGAGGAACATTAGAAGAGATGGGTCTTTTATTGTTTTGTTTTGTTGTTGTCTGAAGAGATGTGTCCTGCGTTGCAGGAGGCGTATTCTGCTCTGGTTTACCCACAGCTATTTCACCCTTTTGGGCCTGCTCTATTATAGCCATGATTTCCTGAAGGTTTTTTATACTGGCTGCACATTTCTCAATATCATATTCCCGCGTTTTGGGAGCTCTTGTTTTTCCGCTAATAGGGCTGGGTTTTTGCGGTACTTGTTCGCCGTTATGTTCAATTTCCCATTGTTTTTCTTTAATAAAGATTTGAGCCACCTCCAATGCCTTATCAAGAGCCTCAGGATGTTGTTGGGCTAAGGGCGTCTTTGTGAGGAATAATTCTACGGCTGCTTTCTGTTCTTTCAAAACAGTATTTTCCAGCGCATTAAAATGAAATTTTCTCAATTGCTCGCCGGTGCTATTCAAATTCCAATAGGATGCACTGCCGCTTTGCATGGCAATTAATGCAGCCGGATCGGGTGCCTTTTGTATTAACAATTCAAGAATATCTAGTTTACCTGTCTCTGCCATTGACTCAATATGGCTAGGGTAAATATTGGCGCCTTTATCAATAAGACGGGAAACAATATCTTTTTGAACTCTACCTTTTTCTTTGACTACAGTGCCTTGGTTTCGTAAGGCATGAGCAAGGGGAGGAGCACTGCAGGATTTCTCTTCGGCATCTTTCTGGCCACCATTAACGCTTGCGCCCTGCTCAATGAGATAATCTATGACTTTGGGCAGCCCTCTCAAACAAGCTAACTGAAGAGGAGGTGCATATGCCCAGCCATTAGCCATGATAAAACCGTATTTAGTTTCGTCCAGGCCGTCAGGATGTGCACCTGCTGCAATCGCCTGTTTAACTTTTTCAAGTACCGTCTCGTCGTTATAATCACCCGGTAGCGGTAGCGAATCATCATTAAATTCTTTTTTGCGTACGTAGAGCATATCGTGCATAATAGCGTCTGCGCTATGGCCGGAGATAGCTTCCATCAGCGCGTTAGTAGCCTCTCTGTTATAAGTCTTTTTTGGCGTATTAGCCGATAGATCGGCAATAACAGGTGTTGCGGGAGTTTCTTGCGCTATGACAGGTGTAGATGCAGTTATCAAGGTGACGCCGTCCTTGCGTTTAGCTATGGCCTCTTCAACCAGTGCCAGAGCCTCTGGCTGATGTTTTGCAAGATGTGCAATAATGGATTCCCGCTTCTCTTTAAATCCTTTACTCAGTGCTTCTTTGGTTTGTTGTTTTTCCGGCGAAAGAGCATTAAATATTTCAAGATTGGCTCTTGCATCACACAGTTCATGCCGTGCGGCATATCGGGCAGTTTCCAGCACGTCCGGGGTGGCATCCAGAACCCCCGGCTGCTCCACAAGCCAGCGCACCATCTCGCTATTTCCTTTGCTGGCGGCAATATCAAGCGCGGTATAGCCGTTTATGCCCAATCGCTGTTGTTCAGTAAAAATAGCCGTATTTTCCTCTAGCAGTTGTTTATTACTACTCAGAAAATTCCTCAGTTCGGATTCGGTATCAAATACTCTATTGGCCTTGTCTGACACAAAAGCGCCAAGGTCCTGAATTGCATTGGTGCGTTCCTCATTACGGTAGGTCAGATAGTCTGCGCTGTTGTTTTTTGCTGCCAGAAGCCTGGCTATTTCCAGCTGATTATATTTTGCAGCGGTCTGGAGTAACGTGGAACGATAGAGATTAAGGGCACCATCATCAGGACCAATTAACATGCCTTTTTCTATTAGTGCGCGCATAACTTCTATCTGATCGCGAGATACAAAGCCAGCATAAGCTTTGCATAGAGCTTTATCATTTATATCCACGCCATTTTCGATAAGATAGAGGGCTGTTTTAGGTTTTCTATAATTGACTGCAACGATCAGTGACGGCTCAGAATGGGGAGCATTTGCAAGTATTCTTGATCCAAATCCCACTCTTTCCTCATCCAAGCTGCAGAGATTAACATCTGCTCCTTGGTTTATCGCTGCTTGCACGGCAAGAAGCGTATCGTCGTCAGATAATTCTCTGTTTTTGATAGACTTGAGTAGAGTTTCTGTGGCGAGAACCACATCTCTTAAATAATCTTTTGATGCCTCTGCGCCCGTAGTGTTCCAGACCTCCCACTCTTCAGGAGTCATTTTTTTCAAGTCTGCCCATGTGATGGGGCCATTATTTTGTATATCGGCCATTTTTTCTATATTCCTCAGTAATTTTACCATTCTGTCAGAGCCCGGTTACGGTTTTATTAACAATGCATGACAGTTTGATGAAATATGCCTGTTGCATCTTCGGTGAGCATGGGCTATAAGCCAGCCCCTTATCACTAATTTTCAGGCTGCGAGGATATCATGAAAGCGAATATTCACCCGGATTATCATACGATTACCGTTGTTATGACCGATGGCACCAAGTATGAAACGCGCTCGACCTGGGGCAAACCGGGCGATGTATTACAGCTTGATGTTGATCCCAAAACCCACCCGGCATGGGTCGGCGGCGTCAATTTACGTAAAACTGGTCAGATGGAAAAATTCACCAATAAATTCGCATTTTTGGATAAATCCGCACCTGCTGAGAAACCCGCAGAAGCAAAGGCAGAAGCCAAAGCGGAAGTGAAAACCGAAGCCAAGGTTGAGAAAAAAGCGGAAAAGAAAACCGATAAAAAAGAAGACAAGAAAAGCTAATATCGAAAGCTTTTCAGGCTGTGCGTTAGCGCAAGCCGCGATAGAAAGAGTGAATGAATATGTCGGAGATTAATCCAGCGAAATTTATCCGCGAAGTGCGCCAGGAAACGAGCAAGGTCGTATGGCCTACGCGCAAGGAAACCATGGTTTCCACCACTATGGTGTTGGCTTTGGTAATAATCGCTGCGGTATTTTTCTGGGTAGTAGACAGCGTAATTTCCGCAGCGGTGCGGTATATTTTTGGACTTGGAGCATAGGAGCACAGGGTTTTATGGCAATGCGTTGGTACATTATTCACGCCTATTCGGGCTTTGAGAAAAAAGTGGCGCAATCCATTAAGGAGCAGGCCGCGCAGCATAATATTTCGCATATGTTTGAGGATGTTGTGGTGCCCACTGAAGAAGTGGTGGAAGTGCGCCGCGGCAAAAAGACCAATGCGGAACGCAAATTTTTCCCAGGCTATGTGCTGGTAAAAATGGAGCTCACCGATCAAACCTGGCATCTGGTGAAAACCACGCAGAAAGTAACCGGCTTCTTAGGCGGCGGCGGCAAGCCCCAGCCTATCTCGGAAGCGGAAGCAGAAGCCATCTTCCGTCAGGTGAAGGAAGGCATTGAGCATCCCAAAAACTCAATCATCTATGAAATCGGCGAATCGGTTAAGGTTACCGAAGGACCGTTTGAATCCTTTGTGGGCGTAGTAGAAGAAGTCGACAGCGAAAAGAGCCGCGTGAAAGTGGCTGTTTCCATCTTCGGCCGCGCCACGCCGGTTGAGCTTGAATTTACCCAGGTAGAAAAAGCATCGTAAACGCGAAAGAATCCATTTGCCAAACACCACGTTTGGCAGTATAAAGCGCACCCTTTTGATATGTAAGAAAGCAATGGTATGGCTAAAAAAGTAGTAGGTTACATTAAGTTACAGATTCCGGCAGGCAAGGCGAATCCGTCTCCTCCCGTAGGTCCTGCGCTCGGTCAGCGCGGCCTTAATATCATGGAATTCTGCAAGGCGTTCAATGCGGCAACGCAGAGCATGGAAGCGGGAATGCCCATTCCCGTGGTGATTACCGCCTATGCGGATCGCACATTTTCATTCATCACTAAAACCCCTCCCGTATCCTACTTCCTGAAAAAAGCGGCGAAGATTGAAAAAGGGTCAACGACTCCGGGCAAGGGCGACGTGGTAGGCCAGGTAACCTGGGATCAGCTGCGCGAAATCGCAAAAGTGAAAATGAAAGATTTGAATGCGCATGATGTTGAAGCGGCCTGTCAGATGTTGCGCGGCTCGGCGCTTGCTATGGGCTTAAAAGTTATCGGCGAAGGAAAGGCTGCATAATATGGCGAAGAAAGAAAAAACTGCTGGCAAAAAAGAAAAGCTCGTTGGCGGCAAACGCTACGCAGCTGCGGCCAAGCTTGTTGACCGCAATAAATCCTATCCGATTGCGGATGCGGTGAAGCTCATCAAAAGCGGTGCCAAAACCAAATTTGACGAAACCGTGGATATAGCGGTGAATTTAGGTGTTGATCCCAAGCAGTCCGACCAGCAGGTGCGCGGCATGGTGGCAATGCCCAACGGCATTGGCAAAACCATTCGCGTGGCAGTATTCGCCCGCGGCGATAAGGCAGAAGCTGCGCTTAAAGCTGGCGCTGATCTTGTCGGTGCTGACGATTTGGCTGACAAAATCTTAAAAGGCGAAATCAATTTTGATCGCTGCATTGCCACTCCCGATATGATGGCGGTAGTAGGTAAAATCGGTAAAGTGCTGGGCCCGCGCGGCCTGATGCCCAACCCCAAACTTGGCACTGTGACTCCCAACGTTGCGGAAGCTGTGAAAGTTGCCAAAGCGGGTCAGGTGGAGTTCCGTATTGAAAAAGCGGGCATTGTCCAGGCTGGCATCGGTAAAGCAAGTTTCAGCGAAGAAGCGATTGCCCAGAACGTGATTGCCTTTGTGGATGCTGTAAACAAGGCAAAGCCCACCGGCACTAAAGGCATTTATTTGAGAAAAGTGTCCATCTCGACGACGATGGGCGCTGGTGTAAAAATTGATCTTGCGAGCTTGACCGCCGCATAAGGAGAGACTGCCATGAACCGCACTGAAAAAAAAGAACTAATTGAGACGCTGAATAAATCCGTATCCGCTTCCAGCGTTGTGCTCGTTGCTCATTACAAAGGCATGACCGTTGCGGAAATGACAGATTTGCGTGTCAAAATACGTAACATCGGCGCCGGGTTCAAAGTGACCAAAAATAAACTTACGCAGCGTGCTTTAGAAAAAACGCCGTTTGAACAGATTTCCAAAATGTTCGTAGGCCCCACCGCGATTGCTTATTCCAGCGACCCCGTAGCGGTTGCCAAAGTATTGGCTGAATTTGCCAAAGCCAATGAAAAGTTGGTTCTTTTGGGCGGCGCGTTCGGCGAGACATTGCTTGATAGCAAAGCTGTGGTAGCACTTTCCAAAATGCCGTCGCTGGATGAACTGCGTGCGAAGATTGTGGGAATGATTCAGACCCCGGCAAGGCGCATTGCAACTCTTCTGCAGGCTCCTGCAGGTCAGATTGCCCGCGTCATCGGCGCGCATTCACGCAACGCTGCTTAATTTAAGTACCTCCTTCCTGTTACGGCTTCGCTCATGAAAGGTAATCGATCATGAAACCGAAGATCAGCATGATCACTCTGGGCGTTCAAAATGTTGCGCGCTCGCTTTTGTTTTATCGGGATGGATTGGGATTCAACCTGCACAATTATAAAGATGGCGATATATGCGTTATGTTCCAGTTAGAAGGAACATGGCTTGCGCTTTATCCTCGCGAGGCTTTGGCCGAAGATGCGCAGGTGGCAGCGCAAGGTTCTGGATTTTCCGGCTTTACTTTGGCGCATAATGTAAAAACCAAGAACGATGTCGACAAGGTCTTTGCCAAGGCCTTAGCTGCGGGCGCTACCCCGGCAAAGATGCCGCAAGATGTCTTTTGGGGGGGCTATTCTGGTTATTTTGCCGATCCGGATGGGGTTCTTTGGGAAATTGCATTCAACCCCTTCACCGATCTGACTTAATTTAATCCAAAAACTAAATAGATTGCTAAATAGATTATAGGGTTGAACAAAAAAGCAGATAAATCATAAGGAAAAACATCTTTTATCCATTCTTTAAATACCCTCTAAAATTTCCTTTGCATTCTCTGAAGTTTCCGCTATAAAGCACAACCTTATTTCAGAAGTCCGCTCTTAAGTAATTGCTAACTGTCTGAAAAGTATCGAATAATTTATAGAGGTGAACCCACATGTCTGCCAATCTCGCACAAATCGTTGACAATCTCTCAGCCCTTACCGTTATTGAAGCCGCTGAACTCTCCAAAATGCTCGAAGAAAAATGGGGCGTTTCTGCCGCTGCTCCCGTTGCCGTAGCTGCCGCTGGCGGCGCTGCTGCCGCTCCCGCTGAAGAGAAGACAGAATTCTCTGTCATCCTCGTCGATGCAGGCGCCAACAAAATCAACATCATCAAAGAAGTTCGTGCTGTGACCGGTCTTGGTCTTAAAGAAGCGAAGGACCTCGTTGAAGGCGCACCGAAAGCTGTTAAAGAAGGCGCAAGCAAAGAAGAAGCTGCTAAAATCAAGAAGCTTCTTGAAGATAACGGCGCCAAAGTGGAAATTAAGTAGTCCTCTGAGATTACCAATTTTGCCGGAGTGCCCGCAGCTGCTTATTTTAAGTGGTGGGCGGCCTCCGGCTTTTCCGCTTATAGGTTTTTCGTACGTAATTTAGTGCTCCGCACTTCCATAATAAAAATGAATTTATATATATAGAAGGGGTTATCATGGTGCAATCCGCAGTCTCCCGCCATTCCTTCACTTCGCGTAAGCGCATCCGCCGTTCATTCGGCCGTATCGCATCCATCACTACGATGCCAAACCTCATTGAGGTGCAGAAGAACTCTTATGAGCAGTTCCTGCAGCGTTTCGTTTCCAGCGATAAGCGTCGCGAGCAAGGCTTGCAGACTGTTTTCAAGGGCGTTTTCCCGATTAAGGATTTTGCCGAAACCTCTACGCTAGAATTCGTGAAATATGAATTCGATGAACCCAAATACGACGTGGAAGAATGCCGCCAGCGCGGAATCAATTACGCAGCACCTCTGCGCGTAACCTTACGTCTGATTGTATGGATCGTGGATGCTGATACCGGCGCGCGTGAAATCAAAGACATCAAAGAGCAAGACGTCTATATGGGCGATATTCCGCTCATGACCGATAACGGCACGTTCGTTATCAACGGCACCGAGCGCGTGATCGTATCGCAGATGCATCGCTCACCCGGCGCATTTTTTGACCATGATAAAGGTAAATCGCATAGCTCCGGCAAAATCCTGTTCTCTGCCCGCGTGATTCCTTACCGCGGCTCATGGCTTGATTTTGAATTTGATGCCAAAGACATCGTTTACGTTCGCATCGATCGCCGCCGCAAGCTGCCGGTTACTTCGCTGCTGCGCGCGCTCGATATGCCTACCGAAGAAATTCTGGGCACGTTCTATAATACGCTCACCTACAAACGCCAGAAATCCGGCTGGGTAACCAAATATGTTCCCGACAGCTGGAAGGGTGCAAAACTTACCCATGATTTGATCGATGCCAAAACCGGCAAAAAAGTGCTGGAAGAAGGCAAAAAGATCAATGGCCGCATTGCTAAAAAACTCGCCGAAGACGGATTGAAAGAAATCCTGCTGACCGACGATCAGTTGATTGGCAAATATTTTGCTGCTGACCTCATCAACGAAAGCACCGGTGAAATCTACATCGAAGCCGGTGATGAACTTACCAAGCAGAAAATTGCCATGCTTGATGAGGGCGGTATTAAAGAAATACCGATTCTCGATATCGATCATGTCAATGTCGGCGCCTATATCCGCAACACATTGGTGCTTGATAAAAACACCAACCGTGAAGAAGCGCTTATCGATATTTACCGCGTGATGCGTCCCGGTGAACCTACCACCTATGATGCAGCGGATGCGCTCTTTAAAGGCTTGTTCTTTGAACCGGAACGCTATGATCTCTCAGCTGTGGGCCGCGTGAAACTCAATGCGCGCCTTGGCCTCAACTATCCTGAAGATCTGGGAACGCTTACCAAAGATGATATTATCGGCGTAGTCAAAACACTCGTGGCGCTTAAAGACGGCGTCGGCGAAATCGACGATATCGATCATCTGGGCAACCGCCGCGTCCGCTCGGTCGGTGAATTGATGGAAAACCAGTACCGCATTGGCCTGCTGCGCATGGAACGCAGCATCATCGAGCGCATGAGCTCAGTCGATATCGATACCGTCATGCCCCACGATTTGGTGAATGCCAAACCCGTGGCTGCCGCTGTGCGTGAATTCTTCGGCTCATCACAGTTGTCGCAGTTTATGGATCAAACCAATCCGCTGTCGGAAATTACCCACAAGCGCCGTCTTTCGGCCCTTGGACCGGGTGGTCTTACCCGTGAGCGTGCAGGATTTGAAGTGCGCGACGTGCATCCGACACATTACGGCCGCATCTGTCCGATTGAAACGCCTGAAGGTCCGAATATCGGTCTTATCAACTCCATGGCGACCTATGCGCGCGTCAATAAATATGGCTTCATCGAAACGCCATACCGCAAAGTAAATAATACGAAAGTAACACCTGAAGTTATTTATCTTTCAGCGATTGAAGAGGGCAAATATACTATTGCCCAAGCCAATTCTGCGCTCGATAAGAATGATAAATTTACTGATGAGCTTATTTCCTGCCGTAAGGGCGGTGACTTCATCATGGCCGCGCCCGATACGATTGATTATATCGACGTAGCTCCCAAACAGCTTGTGTCCGTTGCCGCATCGCTCATTCCATTCCTGGAAAACGATGACGCGAACCGCGCGCTGATGGGTTCAAACATGCAACGCCAGGCTGTTCCACTTGTGCGCACCGAAGCGCCGCTTGTCGGCACCGGCATGGAAGAAGTAGTGGCCCGCGATTCCGGCGTAACTACCGTTGCCCGCCGCAGCGGTATCATTGACCAGGTAGATGCCGCGCGTATCGTGATTCGTACCAGCGAAGACGATAAAACCGGTTCTCCCGGCGTGGATATCTACAACCTGCTCAAATTCCAGCGCAGCAACCAGAACACCTGCATAAACCAGCGTCCGTTGGTTCGCGTAGGTGACGTGGTAAAAACAGGTGACATCATCGCTGACGGTCCTTCAACGGACTTGGGTGAATTGGCGCTTGGCCATAACGTGATGGTCGCATTCATGCCATGGAACGGTTACAACTTCGAAGATTCCATTCTCATTTCCGAGAAGCTCGTTGCTGAAGACGTATTCACCTCCATCCATATCGAAGAGTTCGAAGTGATGGCGCGCGATACCAAATTAGGCAGTGAAGAAATCACCCGCGATATTCCTAACGTTGGTGAAGAAGGCCTCAAAAACCTTGATGAAATCGGCGTAGTGCATATCGGTGCCGAAGTGAAAGCCGGTGATATTCTCGTAGGTAAAGTGACGCCAAAAAGCGAATCACCGATGACGCCGGAAGAAAAACTCCTGCGCGCCATCTTCGGTGAAAAAGCATCTGACGTGCGTGATTCAAGTCTGCGTCTGCCTCCCGGCATTGCCGGAACGATTGTAGGTGTCCGCATTTTCTCGCGCCGCGGCATTGAAAAAGACGAACGCGCATTGGCGATTGAAAAAGCAGAAATCGAACGTCTGGCAAAAGATCGTGACGATGAACGCGCTATCATCGAGCGTTATGTTTACGGACGCTTGCATGAGTTGCTTTTGAATAAAAAAGTTGAAAGCGGTCCCAAGAACTTTAAAGCCAAGACGGTGACCGAAGAAGTATTCCTCCAGACTGCCAAAGGCCAGCTGTGGCAAATTGTAGTTGAAGGTGAAAAAACCATGAAAGAAGTCGAGAAGCTCAAAAAGCAGCTCGATACTGTCGTAGGCCAGCTCAATGCGCGCTTTGAAGAAAAAGTCGGCAAAGTGCAAAGCGGCGACGATCTTCCTCCTGGCGTACTTAAAATGGTCAAAGTTTTCGTAGCGGTGAAGCGCAAACTCCAGCCCGGCGACAAAATGGCCGGCCGTCATGGTAACAAAGGTGTGATTTCCAAAATCGTGCCTGTGGAAGATATGCCGTATCTGGAAGACGGCACTCCCGTTGATATCGTGCTCAATCCCTTGGGCGTGCCTTCGCGCATGAACGTGGGTCAGATTCTGGAGACCCATCTGGGATGGGCGTCTGCAGGTCTGGGCCGCAAAATCGGCGATATGCTTGATCATATGACGGCGAAGCAGACGGTAGCAGGCGTGCGCGCCATGCTTACCGAAACCTATGACGAGAAAGACATTAATTCCGAAATCAAGCAGATGACGGATAGTGAAGTCATGGAGCTTGCCGGCAATTTGCGCAAAGGCGTTCCGTTTGCAACGCCCGTGTTTGACGGAGCCAAAGAAGAAGACATTGTTCACTGGCTTGCCAAGGCTGGGCTCGATTCTTCCGGTCAGGTGCAGTTGATTGATGGTCGTACCGGCGAGTTGTTCGATCGCAAGGTGACGGTTGGGTATATTTATATGCTCAAGTTGCATCACTTGGTGGATGATAAAATCCATGCGCGTTCGATTGGGCCGTACTCGCTCGTCACCCAACAGCCACTCGGTGGTAAGTCGCAGTTTGGTGGTCAGCGCTTCGGGGAAATGGAATGCTGGGCGCTCCAGGCTTACGGTGCTGCTTACACCCTGCAGGAAATGCTCACCGTCAAATCCGACGACGTGGCAGGACGCAGCAAAGTGTATGAGTCGATTGTGCGCGGTGATCATTCCTTCGAATCCGGCATTCCGGAATCATTCCATGTGATGGTAAAGGAACTGCGTTCCTTGTGCTTGAACGTGGAACTGGAAGAACGCGAAGCGTAAATAAATAACCCCGGTTCAGAGTTTTACTTTGACCCGGGGTAAAGATTGAAGTGCCTTGGAAATATAGTCAAATAAGCCCCAAATGGAGCATAAAATGAACGAGATGATGAGCTATTTTGGTCAATTATCGACCACCAAACAGTTCGATGAAATTAAAATTTCGATTGCGAGCCCGGAGAAGATCCGCTCATGGTCGTTTGGCGAAGTGAAGAAGCCGGAAACGATTAATTACCGTACCTTCAAACCGGAGCGCGACGGTCTGTTCTGCGCCCGTATTTTCGGCCCCATCAAAGATTACGAATGTCTGTGCGGCAAATATAAGCGCATGAAATACCGCGGCATCATCTGCGAAAAATGCGGAGTGGAAGTCACTACGTCTAAGGTGCGCCGTGAACGCATGGGCCATATCGAGCTCGCCGCTCCCGTAGCCCATATCTGGTTCATGAAATCATTGCCGTCGCGCGTCGGCATTCTGCTCGACATGACGCTGAAAGATTTGGAAAAAGTACTCTATTTCGAAAGCTACATGGTGGTTGAGCCAGGACTTTCGCCTTTCTCAAAAGGTGAATTACTGAGTGAAGACCAATATTATGAAGCCATGGACAAATACGGTGAAAATACTTTCACCGCGCAGATCGGTGCTGAAGCTATCCGCACCTTGCTCAACGCCGTTGATCTGCAGAAAGAAAAAACTAATCTTCGCATTGAACTGGGTGAAACCACGTCCGAAGCCAAGCGCAAGAAGCTGGTAAAGCGCCTGAAACTGGTGGAAGCATTTGTGGAATCCAATAACCGTCCTGAATGGATGGTGATGGAAGTGATTCCCGTGATTCCGCCTGAACTGCGTCCGCTGGTGCCGTTGGATGGTGGCCGTTTTGCGACTTCGGATTTGAATGATCTCTACCGCCGCGTCATCAACCGCAACAACCGTTTGAAGCGCCTTATTGAGCTGCGCGCTCCCGACATCATCGTGCGCAACGAAAAACGCATGCTGCAGGAAGCGGTTGATGCATTGTTTGACAATGGCCGCCGTGGCCGCGTTATCACCGGTGCCAACAAACGTCCGCTCAAATCCATGAGCGACATGCTTAAAGGCAAGCAGGGCCGTTTCCGCCAGAACCTGCTCGGCAAACGCGTCGACTATTCCGGCCGTTCAGTCATTGTGGTAGGTCCCGAACTCAAGCTGCATCAGTGCGGGTTGCCTAAAAAAATGGCGCTCGAATTGTTTAAGCCATTTATTTATGCCAAGCTCGAAATTTACGGCATTTCAACGACGCTCAAAGCCGCCAAACGCATGGTGGAAGCAGAACGTCCTGAAGTATGGGATATTCTTGATGAAGTGATTCGTGAGCACCCCGTGCTGCTGAACCGTGCGCCAACACTCCATCGCCTTGGTATTCAGGCGTTCGAGCCTGTGCTCATTGAAGGCAAGGCAATCCAGTTGCATCCGCTCGTCTGCGCGGCATTTAACGCTGACTTTGATGGTGACCAGATGGCTGTACACGTGCCGCTTTCCATTGAAGCGCAGTTGGAAGCCCGCGTGCTCATGATGTCGACCAACAACATCCTGTCGCCCTCAAACGGCAAGCCGATCATTGTGCCTTCGCAGGATATCGTGCTCGGTCTTTATTATCTCTCGCTTGAATCTGAAGGCGAAATCGGTGAAGGCATGACCTTTGCTGATGTTGCTGAAATCCAGCAGGCGCTCGACAATAAAGTCGTAACGCTGCACAGCAAAATCAAAAGCCGTTTCCGTTCACTCGATGAAAACGGCCAGCCGAAAGTGGAAATCGTAAGCTCAACGCCAGGACGTATGCTCATTTCCGAGTTGCTGCCGCGCAACCGCCAGCTTACCTTCTCGCATGTTAACAAGCTGATGACCAAAAAAGAAATCAGTAACCTGATTGATTCCGTCTACCGCTATTGTGGCCAGAAAGAGGCGGTGATTTTTGCTGATCGCATGATGGGCCTTGGTTTTACGCATGCCTGCCGCGCTGGTATTTCGTTCGGCAAAGACGATATGATTATTCCTGAAACCAAGGGCAAGCATATCGGCAACACGCTTGGCGAAGTGAAGCAGTTTGAGCAGCAATATGCGGACGGTCTCATCACTTTGGGTGAAAAATACAATAAAGTTATCGACGCCTGGTCGAAATGTACCGAAGTCGTAGCCGATGACATGATGAAGCGTATTTCAGGTCAGACCGGCGCCAAAGGTGAAAAGAGAACCGGACGTCATATCAACTCAATCTTCATGATGGCCAATTCCGGCGCGCGTGGTTCAGCAGCGCAGATTAAGCAGCTGGCCGGTATGCGTGGTTTGATGGCAAAACCATCAGGCGAAATCATTGAGACGCCTATTATCTCTAACTTTAAAGAAGGTCTCACGGTGCTTGAGTATTTCAACTCATCACACGGTGCGCGTAAAGGTCTTGCTGATACCGCGCTTAAGACGGCAAACTCAGGGTACCTGACACGCCGTTTGGTAGACGTGGCACAGGATTGCATCATCATTGAAGATAATTGTGGTACGGTAAAAGGCATCGTTGCCAAGCCGGTGATTGAAGGCGGCGAAATCATTGTGACGTTGTCCGATGTGGTTTTGGGACGCACTTCCTCCAAAGATGTGCATCATCCCATCAGCAACGACATCATTGTGCGCGCTGGCGAATTGATCGAAGAAAAAATCGTCGATAAAATTGATGAAGCCGGTATTGAATCCGTACTTATCCGTTCTGTGCTGACATGTGAATCTGATGGCGGCGTGTGCGCACGCTGCTACGGCCGCGACCTCGCACGCGGTACGCCGGTCAATAACGGTGAAGCGGTTGGTGTTATTGCTGCGCAGTCTATCGGCGAACCCGGAACCCAGCTTACCATGCGCACGTTCCACATTGGTGGTGCGGCGCAGCGTGGTGCGGAAACGTCCAGTGTGGAAGCGACCCATGACGCAACACTGCATCTTTCCAACAAAAACGTGGTGAAAGACAGCCAGGGCCGTCAGGTGGTGATGAGCCGCAGCTGTGAAATCGTGCTTAAAGACGAGCAGGGCCGTGAACGTGCACGCTTCAAAGTACCTTACGGTGCGCGTGTTCTTTCTGCCGAAGGTGCTAAAGTGAAGAAGGGCATTAAACTGGCCGAGTGGGATCCCTATACCATCCCCATCATCACGGAAAAGGCTGGTATTGCCCATTACCGCGATCTCGTCGAAGGCGTTGCTCTGCGCGAAGTCATGGACGAAGCGACTGGTATCGCAAGCAAGGTGATCATCGACTGGCGCCAGCAGACACGTGGTGCCGATCTGAAACCACGCATTGCGCTTCGCGATAAGAAAGGCGAAATCCTGACGCTCGCTAACGGCCTAGAAGCGCGTTACTTCCTGCCAGTGAATGCGATTCTGTCAGTGACTGATGGCCAGACAGTACATGCCGGTGACGTGCTTGCACGTATTCCGCGTGAATCGACCAAGACGCGCGATATCACAGGCGGTCTGCCGCGCGTGGCCGAATTGTTCGAAGCCCGCAAACCGAAAGATCACGCCATCATCAGTGAAATCGAAGGCGTTATTGAGTTTGGTAAAGACTATAAAACCAAACGCCGCATCATTGTGCGTCCGAAAGATGAAGCCATCGAGCCTGTGGAATATATGATTCCCAAGGGCAAGCATATCACGGTGCATGAAGGCGACTATGTGATGAAGGGCGATTTGCTCATGGACGGCAATCCCGTACCGCATGACATATTGCGCGTGATGGGCGTGGAAGCGCTTGCACGTTATATGGTCAATGAAGTGCAGCAGGTGTACCGTCTGCAAGGTGTGACGATCAACGATAAGCATATCGAAGTGATCGTGCGCCAGATGTTGCAGAAGGTTGAAATTGCTGAGCCGCATGAAACAACCTTCCTCTCCGGGGAGCAGGTGGATAAAGAAGAATTCCTTCTTGTCAACGAAAAGACCGTTGCTGAAGGCTTCAAACCCGCCACATGCATACCGGTGCTGCAAGGCATCACTAAAGCATCGCTGCAGACGCGTTCGTTCATCTCTGCGGCATCCTTCCAGGAGACCACACGTGTTCTCACGGAAGCAGCCGTTGCCGGTAAGGTTGACACACTCACGGGCTTGAAAGAGAACGTGATTGTCGGACGCCTCATACCAGCTGGTACCGGTGCACAAATTATGCGCATGAAGAAAATAGCGCATGAGCGTGATCGCGTGATTGAAGAAAAATCTGCTGCCAACGAGAATGAAGGCGGCGAACCCAAGAAACTCACCGGCAGCTAAGCTGTTTGTGAGATGGAATAGAAAAGGCCGCTTCGTGCGGCCTTTTTTTACTAACCTGTCTGTGTCATTCCCGCGAAGGCGGGAATCCATCTTTTTATAGATGGATACTCAGGTCAAGCCCGAGTATGACACATACACCTATTGGCAAAGAAAAATTATGAAAGCCGAGTTAGTCAATCTCTCCAAACGCATTGAGCAGTCGCAAGAACTGCTGAGGAGGTATCTTTGACTGGGATAACGCCCTGCGCCGCCGTGATGAGTTAAACGATCTCGCCTCTAATCCTGATTTATGGAACGATGCCAAAGGAGCCCAGGCAGTGTTGCGCGAACGCAATCACTTAGAAGAGATCATTACCTCAACCCTCGAATTAGAGCAGCGCACCAAAGACAATATTGCCTATGCACAATTAGGTGAAGAAGAGGGTGATGCTTCCATTGTTGGGGAAGCGGAAGCAGAATTGAATAAAATTGCTGAGAAACTTCGCCGTCTTGAACTTGAAAGCCTTCTTTCCGGCGAGGCCGATGCCAATGATTGTTTTATCGAAATTCATCCCGGCGCGGGCGGCACGGAAAGCCAGGATTGGGCAGCGATATTGCTGCGCATGTATATGCGTTGGGCAGAAAAAACCGGTTTCAAAATGGAATTGGTAGATGAGCTGGCGGGCGAAGAAGCCGGTATTAAATCCGCTACCATCAAAGTTTCCGGCCATAATGCTTACGGCTGGGCCAAAACGGAGTCGGGTGTGCACCGCCTTGTGCGCATCTCGCCATTTGACAGCAATGCCCGCCGTCACACAAGCTTTGCCAGCGTCTGGGTATATCCGGTGATTGACGACACTATCCAGATAGAGATCGACGAGAAGGATTTGCAAATTGACACCATGCGCTCAGGAGGCGCAGGCGGGCAGCATGTTAACAAAACTGAGAGCGCCGTTCGCTTTACCCATATGCCGACCGGCATTGTGGTCAAGTGCCAGAGCTCGCGTTCACAGCATAAAAACCGTGCTGAAGCGATGAGCATGCTGCGCGCGCGCCTGTATGAATTGGAGCTGCGCAAGCAGGAAGACAAAGCCAATGCGCTCAACGCCACCAAAACCGATAATGCCTGGGGGCACCAGATTCGCTCCTATGTTCTGCACCCTTATCAGATGGTGAAGGATTTGCGTACTGGTGCAGAAACCAGTGATACGCAAGGTGTGCTGGACGGCGATTTGGAGAAGTTCATGTCAGCCGCTCTTGCCGTACGCGTGAAAGGTAAAGCCGAATCCGTAGAGGATATTGAATGATGAATTCTCTTGGCATCAATAAAGCTCCTGCTGACACGCGCGTAGTCGTTGCGATGTCGGGCGGCGTCGATAGTTCCGTCGTAGCCGCAATGCTCAAAGATGAGGGTTATGAGGTAATAGGCATTACGCTGCAGCTTTATGATCATGGTGCGGCATTGGCAAAAAAGGGCGCATGCTGCGCCGGCCAGGATATCCACGATGCCCGCAAGGTAGCCGAGAAAATCAACATACCGCATTACGTGCTCAATTATGAAAATAAGTTCAAAGAAGCGGTGATGGATGATTTTGTGAACAGCTATTTAAACGGCGAAACGCCCATCCCTTGCGTGAAATGCAATCAGTCCGTTAAGTTCCGCGATTTATTGGGCATGGCGCATGATCTGGGAGCCGACGTGATGGCGACCGGTCATTATGTGCAGCGCGAGATGGGAAAAGACGGCGCAGAACTGCACCGCGCCGCCGATCCGGATAAAGACCAGAGCTATTTTCTGTTTGCCACGACGCGCGAACAATTGGATTTCCTGCGCTTTCCTTTGGGAGGATTTCGCAAAGAACATACCCGCGCATTGGCTGCCAAGTATGATTTGCCGGTATTTGCCAAACCCGACAGTCAGGATATCTGCTTTGTGCCGGGCGGCGATTATGCCAAGGTCATTGAGAAACTACGCCCCGGTGCCTGTGATGCAGGCGATATTGTCCATATCAATGGCGCGGCACTCGGACGTCATGAAGGCATTATTCATTATACTGTAGGTCAGCGCCGCGGCATTGGCATATCTTCCGAAGAACCGCTCTATGTTATTAAGCTTGATGCAGAAAAGAAGCAGGTAATTGTAGGGCCAAAAGAGGCATTGCTAACCAAAACATTCAATGTGCGTGAAGTTAATTGGCTGGCAGGTGAAGACGCATTTTTGCGAGATGCACCCATTCAGGTGAAATTACGCTCCATGCAATCTCCTATCCCTGCAACGGTAAAACGTACGGATGCATATCGTGCGGAGATTACATTGCTGGATCCGCGTGACGCGGTGGCGCCCGGCCAGGCATGTGTGATGTATGAAGGCGAGCGCGTGCTGGGCGGCGGCTGGATTACGCGCATGCTATAACTTAAAGCGAAAACGCTCTAGTTGCTGCTTTTATCATTTTGTATAATGGAATCTCCCCATTCCTCCACAAGCTTTTTCTGCATATTTTCTATATGCAATATGCGGCCAGCATAGATTGCTTCCAGCACGATACTGGCAAGTATGGGGCTTACCCACACTATAGCCCATCCCATGCTGGCGGCGCTATACATGGTAAGCCATACGATTGCATCCGATAGCTTGCCTTCAATGGCGGTAAATGTACCGCCTTGGAGATAGATATCCATCATATGGGGAAAAACGCCGGCAAGATTGAAAGCGGCAACGGTCGAGAAAATATATTTATTTTTATCGTGATCAATAATATATGCGACCATTGCGGGAAGCATCCCGATAAAGAAGAAAATAAAGCTGAGTTTAAGAATAACAGCGCTGACAATGCACAACGCGATTAATATGCGAAAACGCTTTTTGGATTTGATGGGGATATCAGAGGGCTGAGTGTCCATAATATTCAAAAATGAAAGTAAGATTTAAAAGTGTAATAAATAGTGGCAAGGCATACGCTGTAGGCAATTGTTTGAGCGATTCCGCGCCCTGCCATGCGGGCGTGACGCGCAAGATATTTATGATTTTTAAGTTCGATAATCTGCGCCTCGCGCATTGTATGTTCGGCAACGGCATTCTTGAAGCCGGTGTAATCCTTCACAAAAAGATCCGGGTTAAACATCATATTTGCAATCGTTGGCAGCGATCCTTTGCCCGCGATGTCCTTCATATCTGCCTGCAGTTTGCGGCGTACGCTGCGTTTATGGATGGTGCCAAGCAAAGGCAGAAGGCGAATGGCAGACCAATAGCCAAGGCCTTTCAAAACCAAACCGTCTGCTTTTTGCTGCGCACGAGCCAGCAATTTAAGTGCCATTAAAGGAGTATTGTAGGCG
>JABDAT010000013.1:3616-6012 GCA_013288985.1 Alphaproteobacteria bacterium | reverse complement strand
GCGAACTCCGGTATAATATCCAATTCGCTGATCCGTATTTCTTTGTTGATATTGAGCTTGCTGGCAATGAACCCTGCGATATGCCTGTCAATATATTCTTCATTAGGCGCTTTTTGAGTTGCTATGAAATCAAGCGCAGATAGCAAATCCGCAATTGTGGTAATGTAATAACGCTTCACCAGAGGGCTTTGGCAGGGAAGACTGGGATAGAGGTCGTAGATGCACCGCTCCATGCCAAATCCAAGGCCTGTCATGCGCATATGCTGCCGGATTTTTTGCAGTTTTCCGGCCAATGCGGAAAAGTCTGAACCGGCATTTTTCTGCTGCTCAATCCAGAAACCCACTAAATCGCTTTCAATAATTTGTACTGCGGTTTGCAAATCTTCCTGTGCGTCTGTTAAAAAGGCATATACCAGCAGCAGCATCAATCCTTCCGGATATGCGGAGAGATGCCTGAGACGAATAGGACCTTGCGGATCGAGCAGAATAATAATACGTGCCAGTAAATCGCTGTTGTGACGTTCGGCGCGCGGATTATCACCGTTGTTACTGCTTGCAATACGGGCAATAGCGGAAGCTACATCTACTTTATGAAGTGCTGTTTCAATCCATCGCACAAGTTTGTTATCAAATAATATGGTGCGTGCATCGTGCCAGTGCGTAAACAAAATATGTGCAATAATTTTACGATCGAAATAGGTTTGTCCCAATAGCTCAAACCCGCGTGACGTTTCGCGTGGCTGGGATGGCAGAATAAGATTGAAGCGTCTTCCGGCCAGCCAGCTCTCGATATTTTTAGGATCCCAGCGTTCGCGGCGGCTGTCATTTAACAGGCCGCGAAAGAAATCTTGCATGGTACTGGGCAGATCCCATTCCAATACAAGTATGTGATAGGGGCCTTTTGTCAGTATATCATTGATAAAAGTGTCTTTATCGATATGGGAGAAAGGCTGAAACCCTAATGCAAGATGCAGCGTCAGGACGGCCAGCGCATAGCAATCAGCGCTGATTGCGTAATCCGCTTTTGCCCAGGGCGAGGTGAGTGCGCGTTCAATAGGTTCAAAGAGGTAGGGTTGCGAGAATCCCGATGGTTCGGAAATACATTCACCCAGAACAATAGTATTATTGCCGATATACACGTTATCAAGATTAATGCGGCCATGGCTGATTCCCATGGCATTAAAAGCCAGCAAAACTTCCACTAATGGACGCAGCAGGTAATTAACGACTATCGTTTCAGATACAGGATTCTTGCCTTGTGATAATAATTGCGACAAAGATTGCCCGGTGGGTCTTTCCATTATCACTACATAGCGCGCTTCAGAGAGCGTGCTGATTTCCACGACTCCTTCCTGAAGCAATGTAATAACGTTGGGGTGGCGAAAATCCTTTAACGCTGAAATATTTTTCTGACGCAGAGGAATCTTATTATCGAAAACCAGCGCATACGAGGCGGCTGTTGGGGATTGTTCATCCTGTGCTACATACGCCTTGGCGAAGGGCGAATCAAAGCCAGGCAGCGGCTGATTCATGAAGATGCGGTATTGTCCTGCAAGTATGTCTTTTTCCCGTATGAAGGCAGGATCGGGGGTATATTGCTTGAGCAGAGCAACAAGATCTTCTTTCTTGACAGCGGGTTCGTTTACTTCGGCCATTATGTACCTGTTCCCTATGCTTAACGATGCTTATAGCACATCATATCCATGGGGTTGAGCAAAAATATAATGAAGCGCCCGAATCCTAATCCACGAACGGATCGCGCACCAAAATAGTGTCTTCGCGTTTAGGGCTGGTAGAGAGCAACGCCACCTGGCATTCAATAAGTTCTTCAATGCGGCGGATATACTTGATAGCCTGTGCGGGAAGTTCGCTCCAGCTGCGCGCACCCTTTGTGCTTTCGCTCCAGCCCGGAATCGTTTCATAGATAGGCTCCACATTCGCCTGGATTTTAGAGCTCGCCGGCAGGTAATCATACATATGGCCTTCATATTTATAGCCGATGCAGACTTTGATTTCCTTAAACCCGTCCAGCACGTCAAGCTTGGTAAGGGCAATGCCGCTGATGCCCGATATGCGTGCCGCCTGGCGCACGAGCACAGCGTCAAACCAGCCGCAACGCCTTGGTCTGCCGGTCACCGTGCCAAATTCATTGCCGATTTTACCCAGCGCTTGCCCGATCTCATCTTTGAGTTCGGTGGGGAAGGGGCCGCTGCCGACGCGCGTGGTATAGGCTTTAGTAATGCCCAGCACAAAGCCGATGGCATTCATGCCAATACCGGAGCCCACACTGGCAGCGCCAGCGAGTGTATTAGAAGAAGTGACAAACGGATAGGTGCCGTGATCGACGTCGAGCATCGTTCCTTGCGCGCCTTCAAATAAAATACGTTTGCCGCGTT
>JABDAT010000013.1:0-3606 GCA_013288985.1 Alphaproteobacteria bacterium | reverse complement strand
GCTCATCAAGCATGATCCAGACGGGCGTGGCGAAGCTTAGTATCTGGGGAGCGATGGCCAGCAGTTCATCGAGAATCTCTTTTTTCTGGATGGGTTCAACACCACATGCTTTGAGCAATGCGTTGTGATGTTCGAGCAATCCGTCGAGCTTGGCGTCGAGCACCTCGCGGTCAGCAAGATCGCACACGCGTATGGCGCGCCGGCCCACTTTATCTTCATAAGCAGGACCGATGCCGCGTCCCGTCGTACCAATCTTGCTGTTGCCGCGCAAGGCTTCGGTGGCCTGATCGAGTTTACGGTGAATCGGCAGAATCAAAGACGCATTTTCGGCAATCTTGAGATTATCAGGCGTAATCTTGACGCCCAGTTTGCCGATAACATCGATTTCCTTGAGCAGCTCGAACGGATCGATCACCACGCCGTTGCCGATGATGCTTAATTTGTCCGGGCGTACCACGCCTGAAGGCAGCAGGCTCAGTTTATAGGTGACGCCGTTAATGACAAGCGTATGGCCGGCGTTATGCCCGCCCTGAAAACGCACAATCACGTCTGCGCGTTCCGACAACCAGTCCACCACTTTACCTTTTCCTTCATCTCCCCACTGGGAACCTATTACAGCAACGTTTGTCATGTGTTTTGAATCTTTCCTTTTTCCAGTATATACGAACAATGTAGATGTTGAGCTTCCTTGCGATGCTCTTTGGTAAGCGCATACAAGGTTATCCAGTTTTCCGCATGAAGTTTGGCAATCACATCCAGGCCGGTATCTTCAGGCACAAGCACGCGTTTTTCCTCTTGCCGTACTGGCAGCAGGCGCAGCAGATGGGTGACGTAAAGCGTGACGCCCGTCGCGCTGTCTTTTTCCACTTTATAGCGTCCGCCGCGCCCGAGTTCATGGCGCAGGCCGCCTGCGAAGATGGAGAAACTGATGCCTTCATGATAATCAAATCCACGATATTCTATGGGATCAACGGTTAACGATGCATACGGGCAGCTTTGCTGTACGCGTTCAGCCACTGCTTTCAGCTTGTCCGCCTGCAGCAATTTTAATTTTTTTAAAGTGGCGATCGTTTTATCGGCTGGGCCGGCGGATTCGGCAAGAGAAGCAAGCAAAGTATTATTGGCAATGGGCAGGCTGGCGATAGCAGCAGAATCTTTGCGTAAAATAGCATCCTTGATTTGCTTGCGCAGGCCGGAATCCGTGAGCGCTTCCGGGCATAATTCACCGAGCAGGCCCGGAAGATTGAGATCAATGGAGATGTCTTCAATGCCCAATGCTTTAATGGTCTGCGCTGCCACAATCATGACTTCGGCGTCAGCATGGAGGGAATCGCTGCCAATCAGCTCAATGCCCGCCTGGGTCAATTGTCGTTCATTGCGCAAAGCTTCCGGCGTGCTTTGCAATATGGGCCCGGCATAGCATAAACGCAGAGGACGGGGTTCGCCGCCAAGGCGCGAGCGGGCGATACGCGCCACCTGCAATGTGATATCAGCACGGAAACCCATCATCGCTTGTGACAACGGATCCATCACGCGGAATGTTTGCGGTGAAAGAGCGCTGCCGCGGCCCGATAAAAGACTGGTTTCAAATTCAAGCAGCGGCGGGCTTACCTGGGCATAGCCAAATGAAGCAAAACTGGCAAGCAGGCGAGCAACGGCATCGGATTCCCTGGAGGCCTCCGGCGGCAATAAGTCGTAAAGGCCCGAAGGCAGTAATAATGCATTCTTTGCAGTCATGGCATATTAACTAATATCTCATTGCCATAAAAGCAATCATTTCGCTGGATTTATGGCACATATAAGTTAAGAAATAGGCATGACAGAATGGATTGGCTATATGGCAGCGATACTTACAACCCTCTGTTATGTCCCCCAGGCCGTCCACATCATATATAAGCGCCAGACAGCAGGTATTTCACTGCTTGCCTATCTTATGCTCTTTGTGGGAATCACCTTATGGCTGATTTACGGCCTGTTGCTTGCCAACTGGCCGCTGGTTCTTGCTAACGGCGCTGTTCTGCCGTTATTAATCACGATAATAGTGATGAAGGTTCGCCTGGGATAGCGCCTTTATGGATGGCGTAAAGCCTGCGGTAACGGCGAATGCTCATAGGGATGGTAGCACAATAGCAAAACCCGCATACCGTGAACATTATCCAGGGTTCAATCAGCACGAACACCATTCCCACGCCACAGACAAGCATGATGGGCAGCACCCATTCGTGATGGACGCGGATTTTCTTGGCGGCAAAGGTGGGAATGCGGCTGGCCATAAGCACGGCAATAAGTGTTGTCCAGCCCGCGCACAATACGGTGTTGTTTACTATTTCAGCAGACGCGTAAAAACTGAAAACCAACGGCATAAGCGAAAGCATCGCGCCGGCGGGTGAGGGGATGCCTGTAAAGAATTTGGTCTGCCAGGGGGCAATGTCCTGGGCAAGGTTGGTATTAAATCGTGCCAGACGCAGCGCGCAACACACCACAAAAAACAGCACCAACGCCCAGCCGATACTTCCCAGTTCATGCAATTTCCATAGATACATAACGATGACTGGCGCTACGCCAAAGCAGAGGAAGTCGGATAATGAATCGAGCTGCGCGCCGAACATGCTGGTAGAATTAAGCAGGCGCGCAATGCGTCCATCCATGCCGTCGATGATGGCGCTCGCAACCAGCAAAGTCACGGCCACTTCAAAGCGGCTTTCCATGGCGAAACGTATGGCGGAAAGGCCGCAGCATAAGCCGCCTATTGTCACCATGTTAGGGAAAAGGCGGCTGAGCGGCAGTACTAAAAGGCGGCGTTTGCGAGGAGGTTTCATAGGGTTTTATCTATTATATCCGTTTGTTCACCAAGGGAATAAAAATCGTAACTAATGAAATCTTAATGCTCTTTTAATAAAGATATAATAAGATTAAGCGAAGTCGAGAGCAATTTTTTAATGTTGGAAAACAGCAGTATGACGGATGCAGATGTTATAGGCAAGCAGCAGAAATATTATGATAAAACCGCATATCACAATTTTGTCGGCAATTCATTCATAACGCAAATAAGAATTGATCCGGCTATGCTTACTGAGAGATTAATCAAGGGCGATATATTAGTGTCTGGTGATATAAAAGATGATGCATCTTTAGGAAAAATCCCGAAAATTATAGCGGCGCTTAATGAAGCGGTGAAGCCTGCGATAGTTAAGGAGGAACATAATGATCGGCGCTTACTGATAAGGGTTAGTCCCGAAGACGGTATTGTACTGGTAAAAAACGTTCTAGGCGCTTTGCGTACTGCGGAGGCTATTACGGCTCTGGAAGTGGATGTCGCCACAACGGCTTTGGGATTGCCCATCAGGTATATTTCAGGCACGAGTGCTTCCAAAAGTGAAGAGGTCGACAGGTGACCAGCTTGATAGTATAGTAAGTAAATTCGGTCTGTTAGCAGTTGTCATTCTGAACTTGTTTCAGAATCCATTTCTCCATAAATACTATGCCCTGGTTTAGATGGATGCTAAATAAATTCAGCATGACAATTTAGAAACTATTCTCCTCGGCCGCTTCTCGCGGTTTCAGAACTTTGCAAATCCGCCAAAACAGTTTCACCGCCTATGGCAT
>JABDAT010000012.1 GCA_013288985.1 Alphaproteobacteria bacterium | reverse complement strand
CAGAAACAAGCAGTTTCATCATTTCCTGCTGGATGCGTTCGCCGGAGAGATTATCGATAGTCACCGCCGCCTTTGCGCAAGCCGCCAGCCCCTGCTGATCGATGGCCGCTTTGCCGTAATGAGCGAAGAAACGGAAGAATCGTAAAATCCTGAGCGCATCTTCCGCAATGCGGGTTGCCGCATCACCAATAAAACGCACATGCCCTGCAATTGCGTCTTCAATACCGTGGAAATAATCGGTGACAGCACCTGAAGCATCGCAGTAAAGCGCATTCATGGTGAAATCGCGCCGTGCGGCATCCTCTTGCCAGTCATCCGTATAGGCTACTTTCGCATGCCTGCCATCCGTCGCCACATCTTTTCTAAGCGTGGTAATTTCAAAATGATGCTTGCCAATGACCGCCGTAACCGTGCCATGATCAATGCCGGTAGGCACCACCTTGATGCCTGCCTGCGTCAGCATCTGCATAACCTGTTCGGGCCGCAAGGGTGTCGCCGCGTCAACATCCTGCACGCGGCGGTCAAGCACTGCGTCGCGCACTGCGCCGCCAACGAAACGCAACTGTTGCTTTTCGCCGAAGGCTTTAATAAGCGTTTGCGTTTCCGGCCAGTCAAGCCATGCGGGATGAATCTGCATCAGCCTGCCCGCTTTGCTTTTTCGGGCGCAGTGGATAATGCTTCAATCATGTTGGCGCAAATCTGCTGGATTTTGCTTTCGTGGTGAATTTTCATACCAAACACATCCTTCACATAAAACACGTCGGCTGCACGTTCGCCATAAGTGGAAATATGCGCCGTTGAAATCGTAAGCCCTAAATCGGCGAGCACTTTGGTAACAGTATACAAAAACCCAATGCGATCACGCCCGCCCACTTCGATGACGCTATGATTGGCGCTGGCCTTGTTCTCAATAAATACGCGCGGCGGCACTTTAAACACCTCCATGCGGCTGGGATAAGGCAGATGGGTGGCGGCAATTTCTTTTATCATATCAAGCTCGCCTGCAACTGCCTTATTGAGCAATACCGATAGCCGCGCCAGCTTGTCGGGTTTGTCAAAAGCCTTGCCGTCCATATCCTGGATATGGAACATTTCAACGGCCATGCCATTTTTAAGCGTAAAAATCTTGGCGCTTACAATATTGGCATTTGCCAGGGCCATCGCGCCTGATATTTTCGAGAATAATCCCTGCTGGTCAGGGGTGCAAAGCACAATATCGGTAATCGCGTGGAATGGATCGCTATGCGTATCAAGCACCAGCGCGGCCTGCGTATCTTCCGCCTGTTTTAACAACCGTGCTATGCGCGCATGCGTTAGCGCATCGCAACTCGCCCAGAAGGAAGACCCGCCCTGCTGAAGATAGTCTTCGATAGCATCCGGTTTCCAATCGGCCAACAGATGCGACAATTCTTCATTCAGGCTTTTTTGTTCCCCGCCGCGCGTTTGCGTGTCGCTTGCCCCCATCATGTCGCTTGCCGCGTAATATAGTTTTCGCAGCAGCGCTCCCTTCCAACCGTTCCATACCGTCGGCCCGACCGCGCGGATATCGGCCACGGTAAGAATAAGCAATAAACGCAACCGTTCAGGCGATTGCACCTTGGCGACAAAATCCTCAATCGTTTTGGGATCATCTATATCACGCTTGAAAGCAGTGCGGCTCATGAGCAGATGGTGGCGCACCAGCCAGGCGCAGGTTTCCGTTTCATGGGCATCCAGCCCAAACCGCCGGGCCAGCTTGCGCATAATCACCTCGCCCAATACCGAGTGATCGCCCCCCCTGCCCTTGGCAATATCATGGGTAAATAATGATAAAAACAGCACGCGCCTCGATTTGACCAGATGTATCACTTCCGAAGCAATGGGCATTTCCTCTTTGTACTTATTCATGATGATGCCATGGAGAATGCCGATGGCGAAGATCGTATGTTCATCCACCGTGAACACATGGTACATGTCAAACTGCATCTGGCCTATGACACGGCCAAAATCGGGAATGAACCTTCCCAGAACACCCGCCTCGCTCATGCGCCTGAGGGTGGGTTCGGGATTATCCCTGGAAAGAAGAATATCCATGAACGCTTTGTTCGCCTGCTCATTGCGACGCAAACTGGCGTCGATGTATGACAGGCTGCGTGTCACCATCTGCAATGCATGCGGATGGATGTCGAGCGCATTGTCATGCGCCACCTTAAACAGGGTAATCAGCAGCAATGGATCTTTCCCGAATATCTTTTTATCGTCCACCGTCAAACGCTCGCCGTCCAGATGGAAAGGCGCAAGCTTAGCTTCCTCCTGCACCCGGTCGCCCAATACTTTGCGGGGTTTGCGTTTTTTATCTTCTTCCAGCACGGCGCATACGCTGCGCGTGAGATTTCCCACTGTGCGCACAACCAGGAAATACTGCTTCATGAAGCGCTCGACCGCCCGCGCATTGCCATCGTCGTAATAGCCCATGGCTTCCGCCACGGCGCGCTGCATATCAAATGTCAGGCGCTCTTCACCGCGATCGGCAATAAGATGCATATGCATGCGCACGCGCCAGAGAAAATCACGCGCCATGGTAAAGGATTTATATTCTTCCTGCGTGAGCATGCGCAACCCCACCAGATCGGCAAGCGAAGTAATTCCGTAAATATATTTTGCCAGCCAGTAGAGTGTGTGCAGATCGCGCAATCCCCCTTTGCCTTCCTTGAGGTTGGGCTCAAGCACATAGCGCGAATCGCCGCAGCGCAGATGGCGGGCATCTCGTTCAGCCAGCTTGGTTTCAACAAAATCCACAGCGCTGCCGTTTTTAATATACTCCTGGAACTTATGTTCAAACGTTCCGTAGAGCGCCTTGTCTCCGCAAATAAAGCGCGCATCAAGAAGATTGGTGCGGATTGTGGTATCCTCCGCCGCATGGGCAAGCGTTTCTTCAATAGTGCGCACTGCATGGCCTACGGTAAGCCCCAAATCCCAGAGGCAATACAGAAGCCACTCAGCGAACAGGCCTTTGGCCTTGTTCTTTTTATCATATAAAAAGAGCAAATCGACATCGGAATAAGGAAATAGTTCGCTGCGCCCATATCCCCCAACTGCAAAGACCGCCATATGTTCTTTGGGCTCATAGTGAGGAAGCGCTGCATCATGCAGAATGGTAATGATGCTATCCATGAGGAAGGAGGCTTCTTCAATCGCCTCGCAGCCGCGCGAACTGGATAAAAATCGCTGCCTGATAACTTCTTTGCCTTGCGTATAGGCCTCGCATATTATGGGCATTGCCCGCTCGCGCAAAGCCTCCAGCGAAGGCGTTTTACCGATACGTTCCTTCACAACGCGAATGTCGATGATTTCGTAGGCGTATTTAATAGCGGACATGGCTATACTATAATAGGTTATCGGGTCGATGTCACCACAAGCAAATGATGGAATAGATATGGAATTTATTGCCGCATGTATACAGCTTAACGCACAAGACGATATTAACGCCGGCATGGAGATGGCGCAGCAATATGTGCGCGAAGCCGTAAGCAAGGGTGCTAATTTCATTACCCTGCCTGAAAATGCTTTCTACATGCAGGAACCAGGCAAAGGCGCGCCGCCTTCGCCGGACGCCGCAATTGCTCTATGCTCCGCACTCGCACGCGAACTGAAAATCTGGCTGCTGATAGGCTCAGTTCAGATGCCAGCAGCGGAAAATAAGTCGTGCAACCGCTCCCTGTTGATTGACGATCAGGGCAATATCGTTGCCCATTATGATAAAATCCACCTGTTTGATGTCACATTAAAAAACGGCGAACATTATCATGAGTCGGCGCGCATCGCAGGCGGGGATAAAGCAGTCATAGCGCAAATGCCCTGGGGAAAGCTCGGTATGACAGTGTGTTATGATGTGCGTTTTCCGCATCTCTACCGCACTCTCGCACAGGCAGGCGCCGATTTCTTAAGTGTGCCCGCCGCATTTACCGTCACCACCGGCACAGCGCATTGGCATGTACTATTACGCACAAGAGCGATTGAAAATGGCTGTTATGTATTCGCTCCCGCACAATGCGGAAGCCATCCTGGCAACCGGCATACCTATGGCCATTCGCTCATCGTAGCGCCATGGGGGGAAATCATTGCCGAAGCCAGCGCAGATAAAACCGGCATCATTACCGCCACTATCGACACAGATAAAATTGCCGAAGCAAGAGCAATGATCCCTTCGCTCAAGCATGATCGTGTGTTTACGCTTTCAGCTTCTGCTCTTAACACTTGGTAAAGATGCCATTCCCAATCCTTGGCGCACTCTTGCCTCAATAGGTTTCAATAACCCATCATCAATCTCCTTAGAACCAGGACATCTTCCGTTTCCAAGAAAACCGCGTACTTCGTTTACTATCTTCATCTTATCATTATTAGTAACGCCACTGGTTGGGGCAACTACAGGGCCGAACAGATAAGGATATGATGTAGCTGGTGATGGCCTAGCAGTAGGAATTTTATCGATCAATTCATTCATTGCTGTATGTATTTTGCCGGGGATTGGATTGCCATTAGCAAGTGGAGTGAGATATGCCTCGGTCATGCCCTTTGCTATTTTCTTTAGATCATCAAGCGTTTCAACCATTGCTGCATTCCTTTTATGTATTTCGATAATGTATTGATAATATTGCTTATAACGTCATAAATTATATCACATATTATTAACGCTGAAAGGAAAATATTAACTATTCAATGCGCAAGCCCTTCGACTTGTTTGCCCAAATGCCTATATCAAAGAAATGGCGTGCCCGGCGGGATTGATAAATGGGCTTCCTGGCCATTCAGCCTTAAAAGCCGGCTCGTTTTACTGCGGCGTTTTAACGCTTGGCCCATACCAGAACATTTAATACCCAATGGTTTCTTGATGAGGAATAGTTAAGTGTAAGCGGTTTAATAGTAGGCATCATGATAAAAGCACCCTCCTCAATTGATAATGTAGAAACGCAAGCCTACCTTGCCGCCATTATCACTTCATCGGATGATGCGATTATCAGTAAAGATTTAAAGGGTAATATCACCTCGTGGAATCCTGCTGCTGAACGCATATTCGGTTATACAGCGGAAGAGGTCTTTGGAAAGCATATTACCCTCATTATTCCGGCAGACCGCCTCCATGAGGAGGATAAAATTTTAACAACGCTGAAAACAGGTGATAAAATTGATCATTTTGAAACGATGCGTCGTCATAAAGACGGG
Source organism: Alphaproteobacteria bacterium (assembly GCA_013288985.1). Classification (GTDB taxonomy): domain Bacteria; phylum Pseudomonadota; class Alphaproteobacteria; order Rickettsiales; family JABCZZ01; genus JABDAT01. The sequence continues at coordinate 36,569 of JABDAT010000012.1, read as the reverse complement.
CACCTGATTCCCGTATCGCTAACCGTCTCGCCTATTCGTGATGGAATGGGAAATATTATCGGCGCATCGAAAGTCTCGCGTGATATTCGCGATCGTATTCGGGCGGAAATGGCATTGAAGGAAGTTAGTCGTAAAAAGGATGAATTTATGGCGAATATGAGCCATGAACTGCGCACGCCTATGAATGCGGTTATCGGACTTTCTCACCTTCTCCAGCGCATGGACGGGCTGCCGGAGCAAGCAAAGAAGTTTATCGAAACACTCAAGCTCAGCGCCGATAACTTAATGGAACTCATTAATGATCTTCTCGATTTTGCCAAAATTGAATCAGATTCTTTTGAAGTTGAAACAGTCGAGTTCAACCTGGCGGAACAGGTAGAAAAGGCAATTAGTGTTACTAATGTTAAAGCAAGTGAGAAAAATCTCACGTTATACGTCAATTACGCGCCTTCGCTTAACCGCTACTACCTGGGGGACCCGTTACGTATCCATCAGGTGCTGATGAACCTCCTTTCCAACGCCGTTAAGTTCACGGATAATGGTTCTATTGAAGTCGATATAACCGGCACCGTAGATAAAGATAGCGACACGACACGGGTAGCCATTAAAGTCCAGGATACTGGCATTGGCATACCAGAAGACAAGCTTGAGACTGTCTTTGACAAGTTTATGCAGGCTGATTCATCCATTACCAGAAGGTATGGTGGATCGGGTTTAGGATTGGCAATTTCCAAGGCATGTATAGAGAAAATGGGTGGCGCTATTAAGTTGGATAGCCAACCGGGAGTAGGAACTACATTTACGGTTATTCTTCCGCTTAAAAACACTCAGAGAGTTTCCCCTATCGAGAGCTTCTCCGCCAATAACGCTCCTACAGCGCCCGTGCATAATAAAAATGTTCTTTTGGTAGAGGATTATGAACCAAACATCATGGTAGCCGGCACTATGTTGGAGCAGTTGGGATATGATTATGACGTGGCATATAACGGCTTTGATGCGCTTAGGAAATTTGCGCATGGCCATTATGGCGTGATTCTAATGGATGTGCAGATGCACGAGCTTGATGGGTTGGAAGCAACCCGCCGAATCCGCAAAATAGAGGCGGAGAGAGCGTTGAACCGTACTCCTATAGTCGCCATGACGGCACATGTAAGAGAGCAAGATAAGGAGGGGTGTATCGAGGCTGGAATGGACGATTTTATTCCTAAACCTTTCGAGCCTGCATTGTTATCACAAAAGATAGCCCGACATATGAATCTGAATACAGAGGTAGCAAAGCTTGAAATTGTCGCCAAATCCAAATGACCAGGAAGAGTTTTATCTGCTTCTTTTGGCGTTTAGATTAGGCTAAATCCACAATGTCTTAAGCTAAACATAGGCTAACGCATTGATGGCGTGCCCGGCGGGATTCGAACCCACGACCTACAGCTTAGAAGGCTGTTGCTCTATCCAGCTGAGCTACGGGCACAAAGGACGAACTCACGACAAAATTATACGCCGAGCAGTAGTCTTCTGGGATCTTCGACGGCTTCTTTGATTTTTACAAGGAAAGTGACTGATTCACGTCCATCGATAATGCGGTGATCATAGGAAACCGCCACATACATCATCGGGCGGATAACCACCTGCCCCTTCACAGCAATCGGACGTTCTTCGGTTTTATGCATGCCGAGAATCGCCGATTGCGGCGGGTTGATAATCGGAGTCGACATGAGCGACCCGTAAACCCCACCATTAGATACGGTGAAAGTGCCGCCGGTCATGTCACTCATGGCAAGCGTGCTGTCTTTGGCTTTCTGGGCGAGACGGGCTATTTCAGTTTCAATTTCCGCAATCGATAACTGGTCGGCATTGCGCACCACCGGCACCACAAGCCCTTGCGCGCCGCCTACAGCAACACCTATGTCGTAATAATGCTTATAGACAACTTCGTCGCCTTCGATATGGGCGTTGACCTCGGGAATTTCCTTGAGCGCATTAACCGCCGCCTTAACAAAGAAGGACATGAACCCAAGGCGGACCCCGTGTTTTTTCTCAAACGCATCCTTATACTCATTGCGCAATGCCATGACATTGCTCATATCGATTTCATTAAAAGTCGTAAGAATAGCCGCCGTGTTCTGCGAATCCTTCAAACGTTTGGCAATAGTCTGGCGCAATTTGGTCATCTTCACGCGTTCTTCACGCGGACCTGAAGATGCAGAAGAAGCAGCTGGAGAAGCATTTTTAAATCCAAGCACATCACCTTTAGTAGCACGCCCGTCTTTGCCGGTGCCTGGAACAACGGCCGGGTCAATGCCCGATTCCACAGCGATCTTACGCGCGGCAGGGCCCGATGCATTAGCAGGAGCGGGTGAAGGCGGCGGCGCTACGGGCGCAGGGGCTGAAGCTGCAGCCGGAGCAGGTTTTGCGGCAGGTACAGGTGCGGGAGCAGGAGCTGCTACTGCAGCTTTTGCCGCAGGAACGGGAGCAGAGGCTTTGCCAGCGGCACCTTCTTCAATAGTACCCAATAAAGCACCCACGCCAACCGTGCTGCCTTGCGCCGCTTTAATTTCTTTTAATACGCCATTTGCTGGCGCATTGACTTCAAGCGTCACTTTATCCGTTTCAAGCTCGGCCACCGGCTCATCCTGTTTTACCGCATCGCCGACTTTCTTGAACCATTTAGATATGGTTGCTTCGCTAACCGATTCGCCCATAGTGGGTACAAGAATGTCCTTCAGTGCCATAACTTCCTCTATATTTGCGGCCAGGTTAATATCACCGCTATGAAACTCGTCCCTATTTACGCTGTGAATGCCCTATGAATCAACAGCTTTCTGTTTCTTTGTCGAATATGGCGGCAAAGAATGCGATCTCGCTACAGCAAAAGCTGTAAAAATGGTACAGAGCGGCTGTAAAGATAGTAACACCATGTATTATGATTTTAAATTGCTTGCATTTGAACATGATAGAAGTATCGTTATAGATGAAGCCGTTAACAGCAAATAGTATGTTATTACAAAGCTATCGGAATACTAAACAAGGTGGTTTTACCCTTATCGAACTTTCGATTGTGATGGTAATCATCGGGCTTATCGTCGGCGGCATACTGGTTGGTCAGGATCTCATTCAGGCCGCTGCTGTTCGCGCTCAAATTACTCAACTTGAAAAATTCAACAGAGCAGTTAATACCTTTCGCGTGAAGTATAACGCATTGCCTGGAGATATGGATTCAAGCACTGCCACCACCTTTGGTTTCTCTACGGCCCGCGGAGGGAGCGGCCAGGGTGACAGCAATGGCGTGTTAGATGGCGGCGCCACCGATACCATAGCCCATAAACTGCAGCAGGGCCAGGGTGAGACAGGAATGTTCTGGGTCGATCTAAGCAGCCCTGTTGCCGGCGGTTTAATCGACGGCAGTTTTATAACAGCAACAGAAGCGGGTACCACAACCGCCAGCTCAACCCAGATTGCTAATTATATGCCTGCGGCAAAAGTAGGCGCCAATGCTTACATATATGTATATGAATATAATCAGACGGCAAGTGTTGGAATTGCGGGCCTGAGTGGGAATTATTTTGGTTTGGCAACGGTTAATTCAATAACTTCCGGACAAATGTCCACAAGCTCTAGCACACTCACTGTCAGGCAGGCCTATAACATGGATGCAAAGATTGATGATGGGCTTCCATTTTCCGGCACTGTGATATCCTATTATATATCCGGCGCTAACTTGATTAATTCTCCCTATACCAGCGGCGCATGCAATAGCAGCACATGCATTGACTTTACCACAACACCTATGAGCTACTGTGTTGGATACAGAAGCGGTTCTTCCACAACCTGCGCATTGTCATTCAAATTTCAGTAGTAAAAATACTGATATTAACCGGCAATCCATTAAAACAAACCCTAGTGTTATCCAATATTATTGGCTAGGTTAGGCCTTCATCTACGCGGTGTTTGTCGATATATGCTGTTTAGCACTCCCCTTTTTTTATTTTTCTTCCTGCCCCTGGTTTTAACAAGCTTCTTTCTGCTTCCGCGTTCGTCCACCCTGCAAAACGTATTTTTATTAATCGTAAGCCTGATATTTTACGCCTGGGGAGAGGGACTGTATGTTCTGCTGTTACTCGCCTCGGTGCTGTTTAATTATCTCCTCGGACGGTTATTACAGCACCTGCAGGAACATTTACGAAAACCGGCATTTATTGTAGGAGTCGCCTGCAATCTTCTCATGCTTTCCGCGTACAAATACACTAATTTCCTGGCGGATAATCTTAATGTCGTCCTTCATTTTCTGGGTGCTGCAGGCATTTTTGTTGCCCCGATACACTATCCTCTCGGAATATCTTTTTTTACTTTTCATGCCATCATTTATCTCGTCAATGTTTATACCCGCAAGAATAACGCGCAGATAAATATTCTTAAATTGGCACTGTATTTCTGCTTTTTTCCTCAATTGCTTATGGGCCCTATTGTCCGTTACGAAGACATTATTGATCAGATTAACCACCGAAGCATTAGCGCCAGCGATGTGGCAGAGGGCGCGCGCCGTTTCATTATTGGGCTTGGCAAGAAAGTATTACTTGCACAACAGTTCGGATTCGTAACGGATCTGCTTTTTCGCTTTCCTCCCGGAGCACTCACTTTCTATACCGCATGGCTCGGAACTGTTTGCTTTAGCCTGCAAATTTATTTTGATTTTTCCGGATATTCCGACATGGCCATTGGCCTCGCCCGCATATTCGGATTTCATTTCAAGGAAAATTTCCGTTATCCTTATATTGCCGCCTCTCTTACAGAGCTCTGGAAGCGCTGGCATATCAGTTTGACCAGCCTGGTGCGGGACTATTTTTATACACCGCTGGCGCTGCATTGCATGCGTACGCACCGCGGACATCTGCATATTTGGGTACAGGCACTTCCTGTATTTCTTACATTTATGGCCATAGGATTATGGCACGGCGCCGCATGGCATTTTCTTATTTTTGGCATCATCAATGGCGGCGTGGTTTTTATAGAAAATTATTACAGCAGCCCCATTAAACGGCTCCCGATTTTCTTCAGGCATCTCTACACCCTAATTCTCTGGATTCTGCTATGCGTCCTGTTCCGTGTAGACAATATGGCGCAGGCAGTGGGTTTTCTCTCTATTATGCTGGGCTCGTCGCATCATGTGGATATCTTTGCCTATCCTGCGGATGCAGAGCTTTATCTATGTTTTTTTGCAGGCATTCTCGCTTCTACCCCGTTGTTCACGCTGGCCTTCAAGGAAGCCGAAGCAAAATATGGGGCGCATCCACAATGCATAAGCCGGCTGCATTTTATCCGTGATGCGGGATTGGTGCTGATATTCTTTCTGAGCGCTGCTTCTATTGCTTCTCAAACCATCGATAATTTTATTTATTTCCGATATTAATTATGAAGCCCCGCTGCAATATCATCTTTTTCGTGGGGTTTCTATTATGCCTCTGGCTGCCGCTTGCCGTTCAGATGGCGGATATACATCCCCCTGCATCACTGCATATGCCGAGCGGAAAAGCATCATGGCCCGTTTATTCCGGCGCTTCGACAGATATTGACGCATATAAGCTGGCGCTGCAGCATTACTATGATACGAATTTTGGATTGCGTGACTGGCTGGCTTCCATTGATACTGCAATTCGCATCTATTGGCTGGATTCTCATCACCCCTCGCTTATACTGCCCAAAGAGCCGCCGCCTTTATGTGATTACAGTGGCTTTTATAAGGATGACTTTGCGCAGGAGGCATTGCAATTTGCCAAAAATCAGGCGCGGCTGGGCAAACAGCATATAAAATATGTGGTGATGATTGTTCCAACCAAAAATGAAATCATGCAAAGCCTCAAATGCGGCAATGCTTTTGTGCGCAATAATTACAGTGACGCATTACATCATCAGGTTCCCGATCTATGGATTGTCGATCTATTCAACGCTATGCGCCTTTCACAAGCGCAGCATCATTCATTTTACATTACAGATATACATTGGAATAATACCGGCGCTTTTGCAGCGTACCAGACGCTCATTCATGCGCTTAGCCAGAAATTGACTATTCCAGACGCATCAAACGCGTCAGATTTCTTGTTGGAGGAAAGAACATTCTCTGCACCGCCTACGCTTGAAAATATAACACAGAAGCTTCCTTTTACGGAGACAGATACTTTTTATGTCCTTAAGCCTTCTAAGCGGGCGCAACGCATCGACATCAACAAAAACCTTGTTCTGCCGATGTGGCATTATAATACTGCCGATGAAATCTACATGCAGGACAATAGTGCATTACCACACGCTGTTATCTTTCAATCGTCTATGTTTGAGCCATTGAAACCTTGGGTCGCGGAACATTTTGGCCGCACGTATTATCACTGGGCCAACACCATAGACTGGGATATTATCGCACAGGAAAAGCCTGATATCGTCATTCAGCAAATATTGCGTTAGTATTATGCGTATCATATTTTATCCCGCCAAAATGAATACATTAAGCGCGCAGCATTATAGTGTGGATGACAGGCGGTGATTGATACATTTCTTTCTCATATTTATGCCAGAAACCCTGGACAGCAGAAAAAAATCGGCGCATTCTTTGCCCGCGTTCCCGAGGCCCGCACGGCATTAGGAAATTTTCTCACTGCGTATAATTTTTTATGGGAAACACCTGAGATTGGCGGGATTGCGGGACTGGCAGCAGCCTATTTGCACGTGCTTGATGAAATGGCCTATTGCCGCGTGCAATTCACACGCACCGGCCGTTATCCCTGCACCAGCCAGAATGCAGTGAAGGAACAAATTTATCTCAATAGCCAGCAGATGCTGCCGCATATACTGGGCCTGGCCGTGTCGCATTACCTCTGGCCCGCACAATATCAGTTGCTGGAATTCTATAAACAATGCGTGAATGCGCAAAACACTTCCGGACGGTTTCTGGAAGTGGGATCAGGGCTGGGTATTTTTGCGAGTATCTTAGCGAACCACATCACAGCAAAAGCAACGATTGATATTGTCGATATCAGCCCTGTTTCCATCGCATTTGCGCAAAAACTGCTCCTTGCAACAAATGGTCCCGCTACGCAACAGATGCGCTTTATCGAAAGCGATATTGCCTGCCACGCTGCCGCAGAGCCTTATGATTTTATCGGCATGGGCGAGGTGCTGGAACATGTGGAATCCCCTTCGCAGATTTTAAAAACTCTGCATGGGCTGCTGGCGGATGACGGGTTTCTTTATCTCTCTACCTGCGCGAATTGCCCCGCCATTGATCATGTATACCTGTTTCACACTATAGAGGACATTCGATCGCTTATTCATGATTCGGGCTTTCGCATCCTGCGGGAATTAATTGCGCCGTCAGAGAATAAACCGTTAGAGTATATAGAGAAAAATAAACTCGATATACTGTACGCAACGTTACTTGAGAAAGCATGAATATGAACATGGAAACGCGCCTCACGCATATTTTTCATGAAGTGTTTGATCGCAGCGATATCGTATTGAAGCGGGAAATGACCGCCGATGACATCGCGCAGTGGGATTCGCTTACCCATATCCGCCTTATAGTGGCGATTGAGCAGGAATTTAATTTCCATTTTTCGCTTGCGCACTATCCGCAGCTTCACAATGTAGGAGCCATCATGGATATCATAACCGATAAAATGGCCTAGAACTTATGCACGCATATACTATTGAAGAGCTTAAAGCAGGTATGGCACATCGCTTCACGCGCACCATCACTGAGGCGATGATGAAGCAGTTTGCAGAGCTAAGCGGTGATGTCAGCCCCCTTCACACCGATGATGCTTTCGCCCGCGAGCAAGGGTATCCCGGCAAATTGGCCCACGGCCTGCTGGTGGGTTCTTTTCTCTCTGAGCTTGCCGGGCTTTATCTGCCGGGGAAATATGCCCTCTCGCAAGGAGTGGATATGCATTTTCACCATCCTGTATTTGCCAATGATACGCTTACCATCACGGGTGAAATAACCTCGGTGCACAGTCTTTTGCGCTATATAGAAACGAAAGCGACAATAGTTAACCAAGATAATATAACCGTGGTAAGAGGCACTTTGCGCACAGGCATGCTGCCACCCAAATAGACGCTTAAGCAGCCTGTCAGCTAAAATAGGCTGGATAATCGAACCCGCATGTTCTAATACTGCGGCTACAATGCACCCGTAGCTCAATTGGATAGAGTATTGCCCTCCGAAGGCAAGGGTTGTGGGTTCAAATCCCGCCGGGTGCACCATTATTCTTTGATACTGAATCGGCATAGAAACAACTCCTTCTTGCCATTGCCGCGTATAACCAATCATGTTATTGGATTAATTCACTCAATTACTTGTGCATAAGGAGACGGATATATGGACTCATTGCAACTTGAAGAACGATTAGCATCCATTGAACTGCGTCTTTCCAGAATTGAGGGTAACCATACATTATCTTCGCCACCCGCAGGCCAGCCAACCGGGCCCTGGCAACAGGCAATCCCTCCTTCTTCCCCTCAAAAAACATTCTCTCCAGCTTACAATGAAACGAAGCCCGGAAACTGGCTTGGAATTATTTCTATTATTTGTTTTGTATTGGCGGCCGGTTTCATCATTAAGCTTTCCATTGAATCGGGGTGGTTGACGCCTGCACGGCAAATTGGCCTTGCTGTATTACTGGGCTTAAGTCTGATTGGCGCCGGATTTATGTTGATGAAATCAGACCGCGACTACGCTGCGTTGCTTCCGGGTGCCGGCATTATTGTGCTTTATCTCACGGCTTTTGCAGCGCATCGTTATTATTTCTTAATCTCTTTTGAAAGCGCACTTGCCTTGAGCACCTTGGTTTCTGGCATGTGTATCAGGCTATATGTAGTAATCCGTCATGATGCCTATGCTATCACTGCCGCAGTGGGTGCTTATATTGCACCGGCAATTCTTGGATTAAATACGGAAGCAGAATTTTCACTGTATTATTATCTGCTTTGTTCTCTTTCGTTTGCCGCTATCTCCGTAGGCGTACAGTCGCGCCTATTGACGATGATATCAGCGTATCTGGCTATTTTTATGACTGCGTTCGTTGGATTTGATATCGATAAAGATGGCCTCATAGCTGGCGTTCTTGCTAGTCACTTTATAATTTTTTCCACCGGCACGTATCTCTATACCACCAAGAATCATATGCCCCTTAGCGAAAATGAGTCACGCAGCTTCCTGCCTGTATTATTTGTATTTTATGCGATGGAATATTATTTCATTAACCGCATTAATCCGGACGCTGCTCCCTGGATTTCATTAGGATTTGCCGCCATGCTCATCGGATTTTATCTCTCAGCCAGAAGATTTTTCCCCGATGGTCTTGGCAGCCAAACATTAATTCTGGCCTTTGCAACAATAGTTTGTTTTCACTCCGTCTATATTGAGCTTTTGCCCTCTAACGCCAGGCCATGGCTGTTTGTTATAATTATGCTCGGCGCGGCGTTCTCACCGCTTCAAATTTCTGCGCAAAAACGCAGGGGGGTGTTTTTTATTCCTGCGCTCGCTATCCTCGCCATTTTAGTAATAGAATATTTAGAGATGGTATTTCATCTGATAGATGGTGATACACTCTCCTGGCTTGTTGTTTCTTTTGCTGCGTTAACCAGCCTATGGACTATGCTGCTAACGGGTAATTCTGCGTTCGCTGCAAAAAACACCTATGGCAACATATTACTGGGCGCGGCACATATACTTGCAATACTGGGATTATACCGCTTAACACATGACACTGGCTCTCTTGCCGTATCGGCTTCATGGTTATTCTATGCTGTTGGCGTTATGGTTTTTGCCTTCGCACGCAAAGATGAAGCGATGGCTAAATCCGCATTGCTTGTTTTGAGCTTTGCCGCTGCAAAAGCATTGCTTTATGACGCGGCCTCGGTTCCCACCATTGTTCGTATTTTATGTTTATTGCTGACAGGCGTGGTGTTGTACGGATCGGGATTGCTTATGCGGAAAATAGCAGACTGGAAGAAAGTATAGGATTTTTCCACTAAACTTTATTACTTAGCCTTTCGCTCAAAGGCGCGAGGTGCTTCTCATAATGGCGCCAGCGTTCCACCGATTGCTTATAGATAGGTTGGCGCACCTGCCAGTTGCTCGCCGTTTCCACCGCGCAAGGGTTGGTGTGCGGAGCCAGGCAGCGCTCGTCCCATTCGAGCCCCAGGAAGTCCAATGTTTTGCGCACCATGGGTTCGGTATTCATGATCATGTCTTCATAGCTGACTTCGATCATTTTTAAAGGCAGCACTTTCTGCCAATGCTGCATAACCCTGGAATATTCTCCGTAGAAATGGCCGATATTCTGCAGATCAAATGCGTAATCGTAATCAAGGGCAAAACGCTGAAAATAATTGGAAAGCCCGGTATCCAGGGGATGACGCGTACAGTGAATGATTTTGGCTTCGGGAAACAGCATGGAGATGAATCCCAGATGCCTGAAATTCAGCGGATATTTATCAATGACATGAGGAACCGCCATGCCAATATCGCGCCTCAGGCGTTTTTCATAATCCTGGATCAATCCGGAAGCAATGGCGGGAGTAATGTGTTTTACCGCCTGCGGATACAGCTCTCCGTTTTGGATAAGCTCGGGCAGACGCAGGGTAAATTCTGTAATGGTAGGCAATTCCCCCGCCGTTGCGATGGAACTGTGGTTGGATAATATATTGGCCATAAGCGTCGTGCCCGACCTCGGCATGCCGACGATGAATAAAGGCGAGCGGCTGGAGGAGGCAAACGCGCATGGCGCTGCCAGGAATTCCTTAGTGAAAACATCAATAATGCTATTGGTAGTTTCCGTTACCTTGCCGGGATTATAGGCAGCCGTACTATTACGAATCCGGTTCGCCTGACGATAACATTCAAACGCGTCATCATAGAGACCGCAATCATCATAGATTTTGCCCAGGGCAAAATAAAGATATTCCCTGTCGCGCAATGAAGTATCGGGTTTACCCAGCAATGTGTGAATATTATGTATATCCGCATGATCTGCAGCATGGTATTTGCGGATATTGGACAGGCTGAATAAGGGATTGGAAAATGCCGGATTCAGATCAATCGCCTTCAGGAACATGATTTCTGCAGACTGCATATCGCCTTTGCTTACCAGCGTATTGCCCCGGTTATTATACGCATCCGCATAAGCCGGCTTAAGCGTTATGGCTTTGTCGTAATTTGCCAGCGCATCGTCATAGAGCTTCATTTTCTCTAAAGTGGCGCCGTAATTATTATACGCTTCGGCAAAATCAGGCTTGAGCGCGATGGCTTTGTCGTAGCTTGCCAGCGCATCATCAAACCGCCTCATTTCCTGCAAACTATTGCCGCGGTTATTATAGGCTTCGGCGAAATCATGCTTAAGGGTTATCGCCTTGTCGTAACTGATAAGTGCATCGCCAAATCGTTCCATTTCCTGCAGGGCATTGCCGCGGCTGTTATATGCTTCTGCATAGTCAGATTTGAGCGCCACAGCTTTGTCGTAGCTTATGAGCGCATTATTATACCGCCTGACGTCCTGTAAAGTATTGCCCCGATTATAATAGGCCTCTGCATAATCAGGCTTGAACATGATGGCTTTTTCATAACTGGCAAGCGCCGCGTCAAACTGCTTCATTGCCTGCAGAATATTGCCCTGGTTATTATAGGCTTCGGCAAAATCAGGCCTGATCTCTATAGCTTTGCTGTAACTGATAAGCGCATCGTCAAACCGCTGCATATCCTGCAAAATATTACCGCGATTGCTATAGGCCTCGGCAAAATCCGGCTTAAGCGCTACCGCGTCATCGTAGCTCATGAGCGCCTCGTCAAACCGGCCCATTGCTTGGAGCGTAACTCCCCGGTTGTAATGAATTATCACATGATCGGGCCTGAGCGCTATGGCCTTATCGTAGCTTATGAGCGCTTCATCAAACCGCTTCATTGCCTGCAGAGCAAGGCCCCGGTTATTATAGACTCCGACATAATCCGGAACTTTGGCGAGAATAAGATCGTAAATGTCTATTGCTGCCTGGAAATTTTCAAGATTCTGTTCTTTTATTGCCAATACACTGGCTTCTTCAATAGTGCATAATTTGCCGCGTACGCGAATCCCTGTCCTGTGCTTGCCTTTGGATTGGATGACACGGCGTTGTTTTCTGTTAATGGGATTTACAGAATCGTATAGCGCAAAATTTGTATCCAGGAACTGTTGTGAACCTGCCTGTTGAGCATTCTTTCCTTGGTTGCCGGATACCGCCGACAAGCCAGCAAGTAAATTAGTAAACGGACTTGCGAGCGAATTGATAAGTCCCATGGAAGTCTCCTTCGGTTAACAAACTTCCCATTACAATGCATTTACTATGCCAACTTCTCTAATATGTTATTTTTATTTAATAATAATCAAATGAATGCCAGCTAACGGCAAAAATTGCCTAGAGGTTATTCGCGATAGCCCTACATAATGTGTTATGAGGGCGCATCAAGGGTATGCGTAATGTTAATCAAAGTGACACCCGGCGGTAACACTTAAACATTATTATGAAGTTATAAAGGCTGGCGCACTGCAATAACCGCTTGCGCAGGGCGCCGGAAATGCGTATAGGGTAGCGCAAATTCTTCAAAGGATGCTTTAATATGGCTACTGAGCGTACACTCTCTATCATTAAACCTGATGCCACGGCGCGCAATCTGACGGGTAAAATTATTGCCTATTTTGAACAGCAGAATCTGCGGGTAATAGCGCAAAAACGCCTTCAGCTGAGCCGTCGCCAAGCACGTGAGTTTTATATAGTCCATAAAGCCCGCCCTTTTTATGATGAATTGGTCGAATATATGGTTTCAGGCCCCGTAAGCGTTCAGGTGCTTGAAGGCGAAAACGCCGTTCTTCGCAACCGCGAAATCATGGGTGCAACCGATCCTGCCAAGGCAACACCTGGCACAATACGCAAGGATTTTGGCGAATCCATTGAGCGCAATTCTGCCCATGGCTCCGATTCCCTGGAAAACGCTAAAAATGAAATACGCTTCTTTTTTAGCGATATGGAAATCGTCGGCTAGTTTACTTGACAGAGGCTTCAAGTCGGCTTATTCTTTATTTTAGAATCATTCTAAACTAGATTTCTCTTTATTTTAATCACTCCAGGAGGTTTCCATGGCTGTTCTTGTTGGCAAAACTGCACCCGACTTTACTGCAACTGCAGTATTGGCAGATAATTCTTTCAATGAAAAATTCAATTTATTTGAACATCTTGGCATTAAACGCGACGCTAATGGCAAAGTGACCAAGAAAGGCAAAAAGGGCATTTTGTTCTTTTATCCTCTCGATTTCACTTTCGTCTGCCCTTCCGAAATCATCGCCTTCGGTAACCGCGTGAAGGAATTCAAAGCGCGCGGCGCAGAAGTCATCGGCGTTTCCGTCGATTCACATTTCAGCCATTTTGCCTGGAAGCAGATGCCGGTTGAAAAAGGCGGCATCGGCAATATCCAGTTCCCGCTCGTGGCGGACCTTACCAAATCCATCGCCCGCAATTACGATGTATTGCTGAACGACGCTGTGGCTTTCCGCGGCACATTCCTCATCGACGGCAATGGCGTTGTGCGCCATCAGATCGTAAACGATCTGCCGTTGGGCCGCAATGTCGATGACGCCATCCGCATGGTTGATGCGCTTAACTTCCATGAAGAACATGGCGAAGTCTGCCCCGCTAACTGGAACCGTGGTGATGAAGGCATGAAGGCTTCCGCAGAAGGCGTTGCCAAATACCTCAAGAAACATGCGGCAAAAATCTAAGAAAGATTAGGTTCAAGGTGCCAGGGACTAGGTTCTTGTTTTTCCTAGCCCCTAGCCCCTAGTACCTAGCACCTGATATGGCCACATACCACACTAAAGCTCTTATTCTTGGCTCCGGCGCAGCGGGCTGCACCGCCGCTATATATGCTGCGCGCGCAAGCCTTGAGCCTATCATGGTGCACGGCATGCAGCCCGGCGGGCAGCTTACCATCACTAGCGATGTGGAAAATTTTCCTGGGTTTGAACATGCCGTCCAAGGCCCGTGGCTTATGGAGCAGATGGAAAAGCAGGCCGCGCATGTGGGCACTAAAATATTCCATGACACGATTGTCAAAGTGGATCTGTCCAAACGTCCCTTCACCTGCACGGGTGATGGCGGCGACATCTATACCGGTGATACGCTCATTATCGCCACCGGCGCATCAGCACGATGGCTGGGCATTCCCAGCGAAAAAACGTTCCAGGGCTTTGGTGTCTCGGCATGCGCCACCTGTGACGGATTCTTTTTTAAGAACAAAGAAGTGGTGGTTATCGGCGGCGGCAACAGCGCGGTCGAAGAAGCGCTATACCTGACCAACCTCGCAAGCAAAGTGACGCTCATCCATCGCCGCGACAGTCTGCGCGCCGAAAAAATCGGTCAGGAGCGTTTATTTAAACATCCAAAAGTCTCTGTCATATGGGATAGCGCCGTGGAAGAATTCCTAGGCACCGAGAACCCCACCAATCTTACAGGCGTGCGCCTTAAAAACCTTAAGACGGATGCCGTGAGCGAATATAAGGCTGACGGTGCATTCGTAGCGATAGGCCATACTCCCAATACGCAGCTATTTACTGCGCAGGTAACGTTGGATGATGATAAATATATTGTGACCAGGCCAGGCTCCACCACTACCAATATTCCCGGCGTTTTTGCCGCAGGCGACGTGCAGGATAAAATCTTCCGCCAGGCCGTTACCGCCGCAGGCACGGGATGCATGGCGGCGCTCGAAGCAGAGAGATTCTTGCTTGCTGCAGGGCATTAATACCTTGACTAGCATTTGTCCTTGCAAAACCCATGTGAATTGGTGCATACCTTCCCCCAAGTGCCGCTTTAGCTCAGTGGTAGAGCAACCGCCTTGTAAGCGGTAGGTCGTCTGTTCAAGCCAGACAAGCGGCACCATATTCTCTTTAGGCGCCCGAACCTTCATTTAGCAGTAGAATGCGTTATTTTATATTTGAGAATTGCTCTTCACGAACCATTTTTCTCTGGATAATTTATTTCATTATCATTGCATGCGCCGTATTGCCGCATGGATTAAAAACACCGCTTTCCTATTCCAAGGGAAATCTCGCCTGCACGCCTGAACTTACCCAATCCCATTTTCCCTGCCAGTCACCAGTTCCTCTGCTGCCTGAATCGACGAATGCCGATATTATCCGCATTTATCAGCTTAATGATCAGGCAAGCGTCGCCAGGGCAGTCAAGCAAACGGTGGAAAGCGGACAATGGGTAAAAATGCAGTCGCCTCCGGGAATGCAGGCAATTCAGGTGTTCTTTTACTGGATATCGCCCACCTTGCCCATTGCCGGAATTATGGCGCTGATAACCACCGCCCTCTGGGCATCCGTATTTACTCAAATAGCATGGATAGTTTCACCGAGCCGCGCGACATCATTACTCGCATTTGTCATACCGCTCTTTTTGCTGCCGATTGAAGAGTTCAATTGGCTGACCCGCATTGGCATTCTTAACACGGAGCCGCTTCAGATTTCATTTTTCCTGCTGGGTTTGGGCAGCCTGTATTCTGCTGTTTCCCGGACCCGTTACCGTTTGGCGGCAGTGGCTGGCGTGCTGTTTGCTTTATCCGCATATATACGTGATCAAACCGATTTTGTAATGAGTGTGGTTGCCCTATTGTTTTTACTTTATTTTATATGGAGAATGTCTCGTCAGACTTACAGGTTTTCCTTCTCTGCCGCAAAACACGCTCTTACAACATCGCCTTGGCTCGCAGCGATTGCTTGCTGTCTCCTGGCCTATCACGGCGCTACTTTTCCCTACCGCATTGCCAATCATGGGCACTGGGTGGATTCCCCCAACAATCCAGTATGGACGCTTGTGTGGCAAAAAAAAGAAAATGTTTCCCCTGAGCTTCAATATGTCGTAGCGGACGGGGGCGTCGTGGGCTGCGAGCTCGATCCAGAACTATGCGATTATATTTATGCGCGCCGCGCGGCAGCTGGCGGCGAAGTGTTTTCAAGCAAACAATTAATGCGGTTTACCATTACCTCTTTCCTGCATCATCCATTGCGCTGGCTCAATGCGAAAAGCAGAATATTCCTAAAATCCTGGTTCGATGGCTCTCCCCTGTCCATAGTGGTAAGCGTGATGCTGTTAGCGCTGCTAGGTGTTTTCGTGCAAAGAAGGGACGATTGCCATGCGCTGCTGAAATTCTTTCTCCTCAGTACTATCATTGGCGTCACCGCGCCTTTTTTATTAGTGCATATTGAACCGCGTTATATTCTGCTTCTGAGAATGTCCATTATCTATTCCGCTATCATGGCAATGAGTCTAAAATTACATGAGGAAAAATAACCGTTTTTTATTTGACCTCAATCATGCCATCCCAATTTGCGGCGCCGGTCATGAGCCAATGAAGGCCTTTGGATAAATCTTCCGGCTCAATCGTATAGCTGGAATGCAGCTCCTCATGATTGATAACCTTCCCTAGAAGCCACGCGTAATCAAGCCCCAGAGCATCCATCATAAGTGAAAAGAAGCCATAATTCTGATTATCATTTCTGGCTAATATTAAAACTTTGGTGCCGGGGCGGCAGAAAATCAGATTCGCGCAAGCGGCACCCGCCACGAGCACGATTCTATCCGCCGCAGCGAATTTCTCGCACTGCTCCCGCCAACCATGTTCTTCAGGATAAAGCACCTCAGCATTGAGCTTCCCAAGGGCGTCATCCAACAGGTTATGGTTAATGACATTGCGCACGTTATAATTGGCCGCATGCATTTGTGCGTATTTTGTTCGCGAAACAAAAAGCAGCGGAATCGTTTGATTGGGAATTATTTTCAATCGCTCCGCAAGTTGTCGTATGCAATCGGGGCTAATGATAGCCGCCGTGACGTCAAAATGATGATCGTCGGGCATATAGGCGGGAATAGAAAAAACATACAGTTCTTCTACCGCCATTTTACAATTGGCTGGCAAAGTAATGTATTTTCTTCCGCCTAAAAAATCAATTACTAGTCCTGCTATGCTGGGCGATACACTAGTATCGATAATTGCTGGAATTTTTTTATCCGGATCGATTGCATCCAGCATCGTTATCTTCGACAATACATCGCAAAAAGCATGTAAATAATTAAAGCCGGTGCGATGGGCGATTAGCGCTCCCGTTTTCAATGCAGAATGAAGAGTGTATTTTACATTAAATATGACAATATCATTCTTTATAGAGAAATAATTGCTGTAACCGGCCGATATATAAGGCAACTCAGTAACTGTTTCCTGCTGCCATAATATACCGCCGCTGGTAATGGCCAAGGAAGGATTATACACTATGGCATCACGGATAACGGCATACCATTGAAACGGAATATAACGGAATTTTGCTGTGGCAGTAGTCGAACGGCCAAAATAACGTGAAGGCTTAATTTCCAATTGCCGTTCTTCGCTTATTTTATGGAATGCGCCTTTACCCTCTCCAATTTCCCATAGCGGCTTTTGTTTAAACGAAGAAGGAGAGAACGGATACCGTAACCTCACAAAAGCGCCGCGCATTTTATTTCTTAATGCGTTATAAATTCTATAAGAGGTTGACATGACAAGAAGCTTTAATGGGGAAAGTTATATTGTCCAATTAAAAAGTAATCCGCGCACATTCTCTCAAATATTATTCTTCCTCGTCTTTTTTTTCTTCTGCTATCGGAAACAGCCTTTTCTTTTCCTCTAATATTGTGCTGTCAGATACAATAGTGAGATCATTGTTTAATATTATGCGGGCGCCTTCGCCATGCGTCATATTGACGGCTTCACTGTTATCCGCCGTTTTATCGAGTATTACCTCTGAATCGTTAGTAAATATGATGCCGTGTTTTTTGAGTACTGTAAGGATTTCTTGATTCTCCCACTCCAGCAACTGGAGCGTATTTCTTTCAAATCCCTCTATGCGCCTCGCCTCAATGTCTTTAAGCCGGTTGACGAGATCATGTATGTTCCACTTAAGAAGGGAGCGTGATGCTTTGCATTGCCTGCCGGAAATTCGCTGCACAAATGCTAACTATGCTGAGTTGCACGTTCGAGTTTTGCAAGTTCAACAGCCGCGCGCAGCTCAATATCTTCGATAATGCTCATCAGGCGCGGATCATCGACACGCTGTTTCTGCACAGCCACAACGTGATTAAGCGTATGCAAGAGATGCTCCGGAATACTGCCTGTAAGCAGCGCAATTCTTAAGGTCTCCAGCGCCTCCAGCGTTCCCTTGCTTTCCTCTACGGCTTTACGTTTACGGATTTCTTCATCCGGCATCTCCTGTAAGGAAAGCAGCGCGTCCATAGAGGTAACGGGCTGGAGATCGGACGGTGAAGATACAGTGGACACAGCATCGGCCTCATCAGCGGCAAGCAATCCGAGGAAATCGCCGCTTGTCCCCGAAACAGAAGACGATGCTTTCTTCTTGCTGGCGGCACTCGCTTTATTTACAGGAGCGTAATCACTGATTTTCATCGCACAAGCCTTTTGACAACGAAAGAATCTGCAAGCCTAATTTACTATATATTGTGTAAAGAGTAACATAAACTACTAATAATAGCAAATTATTGATTGAACAGAAAAAACATTCATCTTCCTCTAAATTCTTGCGGCCTTCGCATTGCTTTATTGTTTTACAATAAAATTATGCCGATTCTTTTGACTTCCCCTGCTGCCTGTGCAAAAGGATAGTCATCATGACAGATCGTATTCTTATCCTTGATTTCGGCTCTCAGGTAACACAGCTGATTGCACGGCGTGTGCGCGAGAATGGCGTGTATGCAGAAATTTTACCCTGCACCACGGAAGAAGCCAATATCCGCTCTTTTGGCGCCAAAGCCATCATCCTGTCCGGTGGCCCTGCCTCCGTGCATGCCAATTTTTCACCTAAAGCGCCGGATGCGGTATTTGCATTAGGTGTGCCGGTGCTTGGCATTTGTTACGGCGAGCAGTTATTGTGCCAGCAATTGGGTGGCAAAGTGGAAATGTCCGATCACCGTGAATTCGGCCGCGCGGAAATTGAAGTGGTGGAAGACTGCGCCTTATTCAAGAACGTGTGGCAATCAGGCAATCGTTATCCGGTATGGATGAGCCATGGCGATAGAGTTACTGCCATTCCCCCCGGATTCAAAGTCATTGCCACCACGCCTTCGGCTCCCTTTGCCGCCATTATGGATGAAAAGCGCCGTTATTACGGGGTGCAGTTTCATCCTGAAGTGGCACATACGCCTGACGGCGCGCAATTACTGAAAAACTTTACCCATGCCATAGCCGGCTGCAATGGCGACTGGAGCATGCAGTCTTTTTGTTCCCACGCCATCGATGTTATTCGCAAACAGGTGGGCAAGAAACGTGTCATCTGCGCCGTAAGCGGCGGGGTGGATTCTTCCGTCGTCGCCGCACTCCTGCATCAGGCCATCGGTGACCAGCTTACCTGTATTTTTGTCAATACCGGCTTGCTGCGCGAAAATGAAGGCGAACAGGTCAAACTTTTATTTAAATCGCATTTTCATATTCCACTGACCTATGTCGATGCCAGCAAAGTGTTTCTGGAACGCCTCTCAGGCGTTCGCGATCCTGAGAAAAAACGCAAAATCATCGGTGAGACGTTTATTGAACTGTTTGAGCATGAAGCGAAAATGGTGGGCGGAGCGGATTTCCTCGCCCAGGGCACGCTCTACCCGGACGTCATAGAGTCGATATCCTTCACTGGTGGGCCTTCGGCAACTATCAAATCACACCATAATGTCGGCGGCCTTCCTGAGCGCATGAATATGGCGCTCGTGGAACCGGTGCGCGAATTGTTCAAAGATGAGGTGCGCAGATTGGGTATTGAACTGGGCATGCCTTCTGACATGGTGGGTCGCCATCCCTTTCCGGGACCCGGCCTCGCCATACGCATCCCCGGCGAAATCACCGAAGAAAAGCTTGCTATCCTGCGTAAAGCGGACGCCATCTATATTGAGGAAATCCGTAAAGCGGGCTTATACGATAAAATCTGGCAGGCATTCGCAGTGCTTCTGCCTGTGCGCACCGTAGGCGTTATGGGCGATGCCCGCACCTACGAATTTGTATGCGCACTCAGGGCGGTAACGTCCACAGACGGTATGACGGCTGATTATTATCCCTTTGAACATGCTTTTCTTGCACACGTATCTACGCGCATTATCAATGAAGTACGCGGCATCAACCGCATCGTGTACGATGTCACAAGTAAACCGCCAGGAACGATTGAATGGGAGTAGCGCATGTCCGATGACACCAGTATTTTTCATGAAATTGACGAAGCGTTGCGCGTCGAAAGGCTGCAGCAATTCTGGCAGCGTTCCGGCAAATTAGTCATAGCCGGCTGCATCGGTGTTATAGCGCTTACTGCCGCTTCAGTTTTATGGAAAGAACATTTGGTGAAAGTCCATATGCAGCAGACGGGCTTTCTGCTGCAGGCGCGCGATCTGGCAGAGTCAGGAAATGATAAGGATGTGGCAGCGCTTTTTGGTCAGGCTGGCGACGGCGCTCATGGGCTTGCGGTACTTGCAAAACTCTGGCAGGCAAACGCATGGATTAAAGCAAATCAGAAAGACAAGGCGCTTGCATTATATACTGAAATAGCCGCCGAAAGCCGCAATAAAGACGATATCGCATTGCATGATTTTGCCGTACTGCAGGCCAGCATTCTTTCTGGCAACCAACATACTGCTTTTGATGCCGGCCATGCTTCTGAAACGGGACGGCCCTTTACTAATCTGATCGCAGAAACAGAGGCTGCCCGCTTAATGAAAGAAGGCAAAAACAAAGAGGCGGTTTTGCTGCTAAAACCCATCGCTGATAATGCCAATCTGCCGGTAGCCGAACGTGGATATGCCATGGAATTGCTTGATGCCGTTGGCGGAGATGCAAAATGACATCTGTAACAATAGGTTGCAGATTACGCATCGTTGGCGCCTGCGCTCTGGCCATGTTGCTGCTTGCCGGATGCGATTATTTACCGGACTGGTTCACCGGCAGCAAAGATAAAGAACCGCTTCCTGGCAAGCGCATTGACGTGTTGAGCGAAATATCACTTGTAAAGCCCGACGATTCTCTTCAGGGCACTAATGTCACTATACCGGATATCAAAACCAATGATAATTGGCGTCAGGCCGGCGGAGGACCGCAAGGCGTTACCGGAAATCTGCAAATCTCCGGCTTCACCCATCACGACAGCACCCGTATAGGCGATGGCAATGCATGGGAAGAACCGTTTTATACCAGCCCCGTGATTGCAGCAGGCACTGTGTTTGCAATGGACGCGAAGGGCTATATCACAGCGCATGACGCCATGAATATAGACAAGGTCCGCTGGACCAATAAAAGCGCCGTGAGCAAACACGAACCGGATTTGCTGGGCGGCGGCCTGGCCTATGACAATGGGCGCATCTATGCCACCAGCGGGCGCGGTAAAGTGGTTGCCCTTGACGCAACCACCGGCAAGGAGATCTGGAAACAGGCCATTGGCGTGCCGCTGCGCGCAGCTCCCAAGGTGGGAGGCAGCAAAGTCTATGTGCTCTCCGTCGACAATCAGCTTTTTGCACTCGACAGCGAAAACGGAATACAAATCTGGAGCCATCGCGGCATTAACGAAAACGCAGGATTTCTTGCCGATATTTCTCCTGCCGTAACCGAGAGCATTGTCATAGCGCCTTATTCTTCGGGTGAAATACATGCGCTCGACAATGTCAGCGGCCAGGATATCTGGAATGATGTTCTCATACGCACCCATCGCACCTTAGCTACCGGTGTTTTTTCCGGCATTGGCGGCAATCCCATTGTTAAGGATGACATTGTATATGCCGCCGGCAGCAATGGATTCTTTGCCGCCCTATCGCTCTTAAGCGGCAGGCGTTTATGGGAACAGGATGTTTCCTCTCTTAATACACCCTGGATCGCCGGTGATTTTGTCTACCTGCTGTCCAATGAAAATGAATTACTATGCATGACGCGCGCAGACGGCCGTATTAAATGGATCCGCCAACTGCCGCGTTATGAAGACGAAAAGAAACGCAAAAATCCTTTTGTATGGCGCGGGCCTATTATGGCTGGCGGACAATTGCTTGTTGCAGGCCAGCATGGACAAATGCTGGCGATTGCGCCTAAAGATGGAACCACGCTTTCCACTGTCGAGATTCCTGAAAATATCACCGATATGCCGGTTATCGCTGGTGGCCGGTTATATATGCTGACGCAAGACGCGAAGCTGCACGTACTGTATTAATTAAGATATTTTATGCTCACTGTTGCCATACTCGGCCGTCCCAATGTCGGCAAATCGACGCTCTTTAACCGCCTGACGGGCACGCGGTTTGCCCTTGTGGACAACACTCCGGGGGTTACCCGCGACCGGCGCGAAGGCAAAGGCAACATCGGACCGCTTGAATTCAACGTATTTGATACTGCCGGACTTGAGCAGGCCCCTAAAGGTTCATTAGCAGCGCGCATGAGCGATCAGTCAGAGCAAGCGCTTCACGGCGCGGATGTGGCATTTTTAGTGGTGGACGGCCGCGCCGGCGTGACACCTGAAGACCGCCATTTTGCCAAACTCATCCGCAAAAGCGGCAAGCCTGTGGTGTTAGTGGTCAACAAATGCGAAGGCGGTAAAGCCAAAGATTCCACCTCGGAAGCTTACAGCCTGGGACTAGGGCAGCCTGTCGCCATTTCCGCAGAACATGGGGAGGGATTAGCCGATCTCTATGATGCGCTGGCGCCTTACGCAGAAAAAAATTTACAAAAAATATCAAACGCACCTTCTATATCTGAAGATGAGACGGCTATACATGCTGTCATTAACATTGCCATTGTTGGCCGTCCGAATGCGGGCAAGTCCACCCTCTTTAACAGGCTGCTAGGGTATGAGCGTGTATTGACAGGACCCGAAGCTGGTATCACACGCGATTCCATTGCTGTCGATCTTACTTATGACAACAGAACGCTTAAACTAATCGATACGGCGGGTATGCGCCGACGCAGCAATGTTCATGGCAAGGTGGAAAAGCTCGCCGTGGAAGACAGCCAGCGCACTATTCAATATGCCAATGTCGTCATATTGGTTCTGGACGCGGAACAGGCGCTTGAAAAGCAGGATCTCACCATTGCCGACCATATTGAAAAGGAAGGCCGCGCGGTCGTGATTGCACTTAACAAATGGGATAAAGTAGCCGACAAGCAAACCTATCTCAAAGATCTGCACGGACGGCTTGAAGACGTTATGCCGCAAATAAAAGGGGTGATAGTGCAGCCCATCTCCGCCGAGCGCGGCACCCATATCGACAAGCTGATGCAGGCGGTGTTTGCCGCGTATGAAACCTGGAACCGGCGCATCTCCACCAACAAGCTTAACCAATGGCTGGAAGAAGCGCTTATCCGCCACTCTCCTCCCATCGTCAACGGACGGCGCATCAAAATCCGCTACATTACCCAGATTAAAAGCCGACCGCCCACATTCGCTATCTTTGCCAGCAAGGCCGAAAAGCTTGCCGACAGCTATCAGCGCTATCTGATAAACAGTTTGCGCGATATATTTGACATGCCCGGCATACCCATACGCATTGTCCTGAAAAAGAATAAAAATCCTTATGTTGAGTAAGAAAGTTGACTGGCGTATATTTAAGCGGCGTTTAAATATCAAAGGGTCTTTTTATGAGCATTAATTTCCTCGTATTTCGTGATCTCAATAATAAAGAAGTATTTATCAATATCCGGCAGATCAGATATGTCTCCAGCACGGGAACCGCCAATGAAACCCGCATCATATTTGGTAAAGAGGACGGGATAATAGTAAAGAGCACTCCCGAAGAAGTTCTGGCTAAAATTACAGCCACCGAATAACGGCGCCGCGCATTCTTTTACAGTAATGTTTTTCCCGTCATTTCCGCAGGCTGGGGTATGCGCATCAGCTTCAATATAGTCGGAGCGATATCGGCCAATTTTCCTTCTTGAACCGCAAGCGTCTTCCCGGCAAGAAATGGAACGGCAAGAATGACCGGCACCAAATTAAGCGTATGGGCAGTATGCGGCTGATGCGTTTCCACGTCATGCATCTGTTCGGCATTGCCATGATCGGCCGTCACAATCATTGCCCCCCCTGCCCGCTCTAACGCCTTCCATACACGTCCCAAACAGGCATCCACCGTTTCTACCGCCTTTGTGGCTGCAGCGAGATTACCAGTATGCCCAACCATATCGGTATTGGCATAATTGACCGCGATAAAATCAAACGTCTTGCTCTCAATGGCTTCAACCAATTTATCGGTTACTTCTACCGCCGACATTTCCGGCTGCAAATCATACGTCGCCACTTTGGGGGATGGCACTAATATGCGTGATTCTCCTTCAAACGGCTCTTCGCGCCCGCCATTGAAAAAGAACGTTACATGCGCGTATTTTTCGGTCTCGGCAATGCGAAGCTGTGTCAATTTCCGCTCTGCCAGTATTTCACCCAGGATATTTTTAAGCGGCGCCGGAGAGAATAACGGCTTTATATATTTATTCAGCTCAACCGAATATTCATTCATGCCCAATAGGCCTGCAAACTGTATGGCGTGTTTGCGTGGGAATTCTTTGAAATCCGGCGCGGCCAATGCCTGTAAAATTTCGCGCGCGCGGTCAGCACGGAAATTGATCATGAGCAGGCCGTCATTGCCTTTTATGCCGCGATAGCTGCTATCAATGATGGTGGGAAGAACAAATTCATCGGTCTTGCCCGCCTCATAACTTGCTTTTATGGCATCTTCAATAGCGGTGTAACGCGGACCGTCCGCCTCAGCAATGGCGCGGTACGCAAGCGCCACCCTGTCCCAGCGCTTGTCACGATCCATGGCATAATAGCGGCCAGACACCGTTGCAAACACAGCTTGCGGAAAATCCTGTTTGAACTGCGCGATGTACTCCAGCGCGCTTTGCGGCGGCGTATCGCGCCCATCGAGAAACGCATGTATTTTTACTTCCACCCCCTGATGGGCGATAATCCTGGCAAGCGCCGCCATATGATGTTGATGGGAATGCACCCCGCCCGGAGATAATAATCCCATGATATGACAGGTGCCACCCGCT
The DNA here is from genome assembly GCA_013288985.1 of Alphaproteobacteria bacterium. Taxonomy (GTDB): domain Bacteria; phylum Pseudomonadota; class Alphaproteobacteria; order Rickettsiales; family JABCZZ01; genus JABDAT01. Next base: position 11,449 of record JABDAT010000012.1, on the reverse strand, counting down.
ACTTTGAGCGTTTCAATAAATTCGGCAAGCAAGGGATTTCTAAAAAGTGATCCGTTCTCAATGGCTTGGTCAATGCGCGGCAGATCCTGCATCAGCACCCGCCCGCTGCCGATATTCATATGCCCCACTTCCGAATTGCCCATCTGCCCCTCAGGCAAACCAACATGCAGTTCCGATGCGTTGATAAGCCCGTAAGGAAACTGCGCCTTTAATGCATCCAATGCAGGCGTGCGCGCCGCCGCCACGGCATTGTGGGCGGTATCATGATTTTCGCCAAAACCGTCAAGAATGGCCAAAACAACGGGGCGCGGAATAGGAATTTCAGACATACGCTACAGAGGAAATAGGGTTAAGCGAAAGGACTTATACAATCTCTTAAAGAAGCTGCCTAGTCCCTAAATATCGCTACTTAATGGGTTTCTTCTTTGGCGGCTTTTAGCACGCCTTTATCAGCCAATGTCCCCGTTGTTACGTAATGGACAGTGCGCGCCAGGCTGGTAGCATAATCGGCGATGCGCTCAAAATTCTTGGTGGCAAAAACAAAATGGGTGGCCGATTCAATGGATTCAGGATGTTTCTGCATCTCTTCCTGCAAAGTGCGCAGGATTTCATGATAGAGATCGTCCACCTGTTTGTCGCGTTTCCAGACGGCAATGGCCTGCTCGGGATTGCGCGTTTCAATCGCCGTCAATGCATCTCCCAGCATGGACGCTACAATCTCCACCATACTGTGAAGCTTGCCAAGCACCGTAGCCGGCGCATAATCGCCAAGCTTCATCGAACGCTTGGTGGTGTTTTTGGCCAGATCGCCTGCGCGCTCTAAATCGCTTGCGATGCGCAGTGCCGATGTGACAAAGCGCAAATCATCCCCCATCGGGCTTCTAAATGCCAGCATCATGGTCGCCTGTTCGCTTACGCTGCGGTCAAGCGCATTGACCTGCCGGTCCAGCTCGCGCACCTGCTCTTTGAGCACGTCGTCTTTTTCGGTAAGCGACGTAAGCGCCGTGGTGATCATCTCTTTCACCAGATTGCCCATGGTGAGAATGGAGCCTGTCAGCTGCTGCAACTGTTCGTTATAGGATTGAAAAGGAGCATTATTCACGTGTGTTCCAAACCCAGATTTAGAAATTAAATCCCAATGTCTTTACTATATATAGTATACGCTCCTGCGCATCATATGCAAGTTCTACTGATGATGCCTATTCGCGATGATAGGGATGGTGATTCAAAATAGTGTGGGCGCGGTAGAGTTGCTCGGCTAATAATCCCCGCACCAACATATGCGGCCAGGTGAGCCGTCCTAACGAGAGAGTCGCATGGGCGCGCTTTAGAATGTTATCATGCAGCCCATCAGCGCCACCGATTACAAATGCAATCGTGCGCGCGCCCTGATCTTGTTGTTTCTGCAGGTGCGCCGCAAACAGTTTGCTGGTAAATTCTTTGCCTTTTTCATCCAGAGCAATGACATGCTGCGCGGCGGCAACCGCCGATAACAACAATTCCGCTTCCTGTTCTTTGCGCTGCACGGACGGCAGCGTTTTTTTGATCTCAAACTCCTTGACCATTATCTTCCACGGCAAGCGTTTGCAATAATGCTCATATAACGCCGACTCAGGACCCGATTTGAGCTTGCCGATTGCCGCTAATAAAATGTGCATAATTTTTAAATCATATTCGCATGGATACGTGCATTGAGTGGCCAGCAGGCCGAAGTGAAAATCTATCAGTACGCGAGGAGGAGTGCTTCACGACGACCCCGGCAAAGCCGAGGGAGAGCGGCAGCGGGGGCAATCCTTTGCCCCTTAAAAAACATACCCACTCCCTACAACGCCGCTTCCAACGCAGGCATGGGCATAGCCCACATCTTCTCCAGATTATAGTGGCGGCGCGCTTCGGGGTGAAAAAGATGGACAATGATGTCGCCCGCATCCACCACCACCCAGTCGCTTGTTTCCTTGCCTTCCGTAGGCACGGCGCCATACCCAATGGTTCTAAGCTTATCGGCGAGATGGTCGGCGAGCGTGGTTATATGTCTTTGTGAATTTCCGGAAGCAACAATCATGTAATCAGCGAGGCTGCTTTTCCCGGCAAGGTCGATGGCAACAATATCTTCAGCTTTGTCGGCATCGAGCGATTTTTCGATGAGGCGTTTCAGTTTAGCCACTTGAGAGGTGGTTTTGATCTTGGTGATGGTTTTTTCCTCCTTGTAAGTTCCCGAGTGTTTAACCATCTTCATTATGCCCTAAAATGCGGCCTTTTCCAAGAGTTTTTTGGTATTTAGCATAATAATTTTCTGTTAAGAATCACTTTACATATAGCGCAAATATGCCAGACATCTTTAGTATGCCTGTTTTTATACTTTTTTTATTTTGCATTCTTTCATTTGGACCGTCCGCAGACGCGCAAACCAGCGATGAGGCGCGCAAGGAATTGTCCGCCACATTATCGGAGCTTAAAACATCCGGCGAACGCCAAAAAGCAATAGAGCAGAAAAGAACGCATCTTGAGCATGAATTGAAAAAACTGCAGCAGGATATGGTGTCGCTTGCCAATGATACAGTGAACGAAGAAGAAGCGTTATCTTCCTCCGAAGAAAAACTTGCTATTCTTGAAGAGCAGAAAAAAGATAAAGCATCGTTGCTTGACGCCAGGAAAGCAGAATTATCTTCGATGGTGTCCGCCATGCTAAAACTTCAGCAGCTGCCGCCGGAAGCAGTCATTGCCATGCCGGGCAAGCTCGATGAAACTTTGGCGACCGCGCGCGCGCTTGGTGTTGTTGCCAAGACAGTGGAGGAAGAAGCCAAAAGCCTAAAGCTGCAGCTGGATGAGCTCGACGCGCTGGAAGAAAAAATCAGAAAAAATCAGCAAATCGTTGCGACCAAAAAACATTCTCTTGAAACAAAGCAAAAACAGCTCGCTGCCAAAGTCAAGGAACGCACGCAGTTGGAAACAGTGCTGGGCGGCAAGGAACAGCGGGAAAAAGAACGCACCGCCCAACTTACAGCAAAGTCACAAAATATTCAGGATCTGCTTGAGTCTTTGGAAAAGAATGAGCGCAACAATATTTGGGAAAAAGGCAATGCGCCCAATGCCGTAAAAAAACATGAAAAACATGACGCCAAACACAGCATGCGTTCATTTGTAAGCGCCAACGGCCATATACGCATGCCGGCAGGAAAAATCATCAGCCATTACGGCAATACCAGCAAGGGCAGTGCCTTCTCCAAAGGCATCATGATAGAAATGCGCGAAGAAGCGCGGGTGGTTGCACCCTTTGACGGCGAAGTGGTTTTTGCCGGTCCATTCAGGGATTATGGGTACATGGTTATCATCCGCTACAGCAATGATTACCATACCCTCCTTTCCGGCATGGCGGAGCTTAACTGCGCGCCGGGGCAATTTATTTTAGAGGGCGAACCCATCGGCGTCATGGGTAAGAAACCAAGCGGCAATCACCTCTATTTTGAACTGAGAAAAGAAGGCAAGCCCGTCGATCCCACGGGTTGGTTCAGGTAGGATGTATTATATTATTAGGGGGCAAAGAATTGCCCCCGCTGCCGCTCCTCCTCGCGTACTGGAACACTTACCAGTGAAAAAGAAGCATGGCCAGGAGGCCATGCCCTTTAGTCGTCAGAGACGTTAGATTCATCGCGAAGCCAGTAGGCTGAGCGGGGACGATTTAAAAAATCCACCTCTTGTGCTTGTGCTGGCTTTCCTATAAGAAAGTCGGAGCGTTTTTCATTTCACTCTCAAGGATATTCCCAATGCGTCGTTTCTCTGCGCGTCGTTTTCTGGCTCTTTCTGTTGTAACTTTATCCCTTGCAGGCATTGCAAGCGTTACCTGGGCCGAAAAGGGAGATATCTATGATATGCTCAATCTGTTCAGCGACGTATTCCAGCGCGTGCGCACCGATTATGTCGAACCGGTCAAGGATTCCGATCTCATTGAAGCGGCTATTAACGGCATGCTGTCTTCGCTTGATCCGCATTCGAGCTACTTAAATGAAAAAAGCTTCAAGGAAATGCAGGTGCAGACCAAAGGCGAATTTGGCGGCCTTGGCATTGAAGTCACCATGGATAACGGTCTTATCAAAGTGGTTTCCCCGATTGACGATACTCCTGCCTTTAAAGCGGGCGTGCATGCGGGAGATTATATCAGCGCCATCAATGACGAGCAGGTGATGGGCTTAAGCCTTTCCGACGCAGTCGATAAAATGCGCGGCGCGCCGGATACCAAAATCAAAATTACGGTGCTGCGCGAAGGCGAGAAGGAACCGCTTGAGTTCAATATAACGCGCGCCATCATCAAAGTGCGCTCCGTCCGTTCGCGCACCGAAGGCGATATCGCTTACCTGCGTATCACCCAGTTTAATGAACAGACCATTGACGAGCTTAAGCAGGAATGGGAAAAACAGAAGAAAGCCATCGGCCAGGTCAAAGGCATTGTGCTTGATCTGCGCAATAACCCCGGCGGGCTGCTTGATCAGGCCATCGCCGTTTCCGATGCCTTCATTGAAGAAGGTGAAATCGTTTCCACGCGCGGACGCGATCCGGAGAACACCAAGCGTTATATGGCGCATGGCGGCGAGGCAACGTTGTTCAAGAATATCCCCGTGATAGTGCTTATCAATAACGGATCGGCTTCCGCTTCGGAGATTGTTTCGGGGGCGCTGCAGGATCACAAGCGCGCCATCATCATGGGCACCAAATCGTTCGGAAAAGGTTCGGTGCAAACCATCATCCCGCTGCCCGGTCATGGCGCAATGCGCCTTACGACTGCCAGGTATTACACGCCTTCGGGACATTCAATCCAGGCCAAAGGCATCTCTCCTGATATCGTAGTCGAGCAGGCCAAGATTGAACCCATAAAGAAATCCAACCTGCAGCGTCTGGAAGCAAGCCTGCCGCGCCGCCTCAAGGGTGAAGATGAGTTAAAGAACGGTGAGGGAGATAAAGACAAAACATCGGATGTCGCCGCAATGCTCAAGAAAGACGGCAAGAAGAAAACAGCGAACCCTGATGATGTCACCGACCGGACGCTGGAAGGCGATATCTCAGAGAGCGAGGATTTCCAATTGTCGCGCGCACTCGATCTCTTACGCTCGTTGTCTATCTACAAGACCCTTAATTAATTCAGCTTGAGAAGGCTGTGGCAGTGGATGTTAAAGTTGTTTTCAAACAATACCTGAAAAAATACACTGTTGGGGTATGCGTATGGACGCTGGCTACGGTTGCCTGCGGGTTATTGATTCTCTCGTTTGTGAGTAAAATATTTTTTGCGAACCATATTCTTGCCCAGCAGGCGTTCGATAGCGGGCAGCGCATCATCATCCACATAAGCAGCGGCGAAGTGGAAGGCAACCCCCGCCATACTAAAAATGAGGAAAGCGCCGATGCAACGCCTATCATAGGGAAGGAAGGATTGGCGCCGGCGCCGCTTTCCAGCATCACCGAGCAATCGGATAAAGGATTAGTGCCTGTTGCCGCCAAAGACGGCACCCTGCCCTGGAAATATTATGCGCGACCCTACGATATAAAAGAGAAGCGGCCCCTGGTAGCGATAGTGTTTACCAATTTGGGCTTAAGCAAATCCCTTACTGAAGATGTGCTTAAACTGCCGCATAATTTTACGCTTGGATTTTCTCCTTATGCAGGCGATGCCAAAGCCTGGACAAGAAAAGCGCGCGAATCCGGCTTTGAATCACTGGTGGATATTCCTTTGGAGCCAGAAGAATATCCGCTCTCCGATCCGGGACCTTATGGTTTGATTGAAGATTTAAGTTCCAACGAGACGGCTGCGCGTTTGCACTGGGTGCTTTCGCGGTTTCCGGGCTATGTGGGCGTGCTGGGGTCGGCGGATGAAAAACTGACCGCCAATGTAAACGCCATGCGCCCCGCACTTACGGAACTTACCGCGCGCGGCGTGTTATTTCTTTATCTCAAGACGCCTAAAAATACCGGGCTGGCCGATTTCATCAAATCGCATGCGCTTTATGCGCTGGGCGTGGATACCGTGATTGATGCTGAAATTTCGACTTCAGCAATCGAAAAGCAATTACAAGATCTGACGGAACTGGCAAAGAAGCAGGGCACCGCCATCGGCATCGCCCATTCCTACCCGCCCACTATTGAAGCGCTTGCCGAATGGTCTGGCAGCCTGGCGGCGCAAGGGGTGGAACTGGCGCCCGTTTCTGCCGTCGCATTGAGGACATTCCCATGAGCAAACATCACGAACTGCCCTACCGCCAGGGCGTAGGCATCATGCTTATAAACAAAGACAAAAACGTGTTTGTCGCCAAACGCATCGACATGACATCGGAAGCCTGGCAGATGCCCCAGGGCGGCATTGATGAAGGCGAAAAACCGCGCGACTCTGCCATGCGCGAGCTCGGCGAAGAAATCGGCACCGAAAAAGCCGCCATACTCGCCGAAAGCAAAGGCTGGTATACTTATGACTTGCCGGAAACGCTCATTCCTAAAATCTGGGGCGGCAAATACCGCGGCCAGCAGCAGAAATGGTACGCCATGCGCTTTGACGGCACTGATACCGACATTAACATCGCCACCAAACACCCTGAATTTTCCGAGTGGAAATGGGTGAAGCCCGAAACCCTGCCCGACATCATCGTCCCCTTCAAGCGCGAGCTTTACCAGGCGCTGGTGGGGGAGTTTGCTGCTTATATTAATAAGCACTAGATTTTGCTCTCAATCTTTACCAATTTTTAACACAATCTTCACAATATTTTGTTAATTATTGTGGCATAGTTGTGAACTACAATCGATGAAGAGGATCACATTATGGCCAATAATATTCCCAATGTTCTTGTTTTCTCCGTCAACGGCAATATCCCAAGAGAAACGGTGCGAACTATTCTTAAGGAAATGGAAAGCAATGGTCATTTTGCCCATATGTGTTTGCTTGGGCGCAAAGGAGAGGCTTTAGACTCTGCTTTAAATGAATTTAAAAGCGGGGCAGTCAACTATAAAAGTATGGATGTTGCTGCCGTGTTTGAGAGAACCAATCAGAATGGTGATGTTGAGCCCAATCTGGTTACATGGGATCCTAACACGATAAATACAAACGCAACATTTAAGGAACAGGCAAAAACGGGAAGTCTAGCCGTCATTGCAGGAGGCGCACCAAGAAAGAAACAAAAGGACGGTTCTTTTCCTGATCGCATCGATCTGGTGGATGAGAATGCGCCAATGGTCATACAAATGGTCACTGCTCTTGTGGAAAGCGGGTTTGATCTTAGAACAAGCAAAATCCTTGTCAGTGCAAATCCTCTGGAAGAAATGACAGAACTTGCTGAAAAAACCGCCAGAGACGTGTGGGAGAAAATGCATGGCAATACGGATGATCTCCCCGAATTTGTTGCTGTGGGCATGGGCGGAACATTAGATGAAGCACGCTATAGAGTTCATCTAACAGATGAGATTAATGCTGCCTTAAGAAGAAATAATGTGGAGGGAGTCCGTCTTATATCTTCCCAGGTGGAAGCACATGTACTTGGTGCTCATACGGGCGCGGATATGTATCCTAATTCAAAATCCATAAAGATTATATTGCCCAATGGCGAAAAAATACCTTTGGGTGATTTTCTTGACCAACATAAAATTGGCACGGAATTGGATACTATATTATCAAAATCTGAAGCTAAAACCCGCCCGGAAGGTGAAAATATTGGTAAAGCGCTAGATAGAACCACTTTTTTCCCTCCTGGCGAAAGAAACGGAGAACTTGCGGCAGCGCTTTTATGGGGTGAGCCTCATGAAGTTACTGCCTCAGTAAGACACACCCTAAAAGGCGTTACCGCTACACAAGGAGCACGCGTGGTTCTTTCTTCTCAAGGAGCGCATGTTAGCCCGGAATGGCTGGAAGCCGCATCTCAGGATGATGCAATAATTGCGAGTATTGGGAAAAATAAAGTTACCAAAAATTTAGCAGATTCTTCTGAAAGAGCGTCCTTGCTCCCTCAAATGAATGAACTGCTTCAGGGAGCGGAAATTGAGACAAGAAGCATAGCTGAAAGAGAAAAAGTGTTGCTACGCGGAGAAACAAAACCTGACGGAGAAGGCGATATAAGAGTAGGTACGATAACTATGACTGGTAAAAATTCTACTACAATAGACGCAGTTCGTGAAAGCATTACCAAATTATTGCGATTAACACCGAATGCAAAACTTCCTAATGGCGGTATAGCAACAATTGATACTGATAATGACTCTATTATTTTTCCGATTGCTAACGATATTAGAATGGAAAAAGTTACTGCAATTGCAAAAACTGCCGGAATTACAGTTAAAAACGCCAGTTGGGCAGTCGGTGTTAAACCAGCTGATATACAGGTTGGGGATTAATTTACACAATTGTTTCTACTATAACTGATAGTCCAGCAAGAGCTTTTGGCTACGGATTGGGCCTATTTCAACAGCAAAATCACTAAAAACCTGCAAAAACCATTGACCAAAGGGGCGGGAATCATTAGGTTTTCTGTCCTTTTGATGAAAAATTTATGGCGCGCAACACTAAAAACGATAAAAATACCGACATAGACGCAAACCCTGCCACCCAAACGATAAATGGGGCGGAAATGGTAGTGCGCGCTATAGTTGATCAGGGCATCGACACAGTGTTTGGCTATCCCGGCGGCGCCGTGCTGCCGATTTACGACGCGCTTTTCAAGCAAAACCAGCTCCGCCACATCCTCGTGCGCCATGAACAGGCCGCTACCCACGCCGCTGAAGGCTATGCCCGCTCCACCGGCAAGGTCGCCGCCGTCATCGTTACCTCCGGCCCCGGTGCCACCAATGCCGTCACCGGTCTCACCGACGCGCTGATGGATTCCATCCCCATGGTCTGCATCACCGGCCAGGTGCCGTCCCATCTCATCGGCTCGGACGCCTTCCAGGAAGCTGATACAACCGGCATCACCCGCTCCTGCACCAAATATAATTACCTCGTGCGCGACGTGAACAAGCTCGGCCGCATTATGCATGACGCCTTCCATATCGCCCGCAGCGGTCGCCCCGGCCCCGTCGTGGTTGACGTGCCCAAGAATATCCTTAACCAGCCCGGCATCTATCAGGGCAAAACCAGCTTCGAGCGCACCTCCTACAACCCGCAGCGCACCGGCGACGAACGCCAGATTGCCAAGGCCATCGAGCTCATGGCAAACGCCAAGCGCCCGGTGTTTTATGTCGGCGGCGGCGTGATAAACGCGGGCGTCATGGCCTGCGAGGCGCTTACCGCATTCGTGCGCATGACCGGCTTCCCCATCACCAATACACTCATGGGGCTTGGCTCATTTCCCGGCTCCGACCCGCAATTCCTTAAAATGCTCGGCATGCATGGAAGCCTGGAAGCCAATATGGCGATGCATGACTGCGACGTGATGATCTGCATCGGCGCGCGATTTGACGATCGCGTCACCGGCAAGCTTGACGGCTTCTCGCCCAAATCCAAAAAAATCCATGTCGATATCGACGCCTCCTCCATCAACAAAACCGTGCATGTCGACGTGTCCATTATCGGCGATGCCGGTGTCGTGGTGAAACAGCTCATCGCCGCCTGGAAAGCCAAAAACCCCAAGCTCGATAAAAAGGCGATTGCCGATTGGTGGAAGCAGATTGACGGCTGGCGCGCCAAGAAAAGCTTCAGCTACGGAAGCAGCAAAACCGTTATTAAACCGCAATATGCGCTGGAGCGCCTGCAGGCGGCATTGAAGAAACAGGATTTTTTCATCACGACCGATGTCGGCCAGCACCAGATGTGGGCGGCGCAATATCTCTCTTTTGACCGCCCCAACCGCTGGATGACCTCCGGGGGATTGGGCACGATGGGCTACGGCATGCCCTGCGCCGTTGGCGTGCAAATCGCCCATCCTGACAAACCGGTTGTCTGCGTGACCGGCGAAGCATCCATCCTCATGAACATCCAGGAGCTCTCCACCATCAAGCAGTACCGCCTGCCGGTGAAGGTGCTCATCCTCAACAACCGCTATATGGGCATGGTGCGCCAATGGCAGGAAATGTTCCATGGCAACCGCTATTCTGAATCCTATATGGACGCTTTGCCCGATTTCGTGAAGCTCGCGGAAGCCCATGGCATCAAAGGCCTGCGCGCCAGCAAAGTAAGCGAAGTCGATAGCGTCATCAAAGAAATGCTTGCCCATAAAGGCCCGGTGATTGTCGATATGATGGTCGACCAGAACGAGAACGTCTACCCGATGATTCCTGCAGGCGCCGCCCATAATGAAATCGTGCTCAGCCCGGCTGGCCGCAATGACGGCAAATTAGACAAGAACCAGATATAACATGGTCGATATTGTATACGATATTCCCGAAGGCAAAGTCACCGAAGCGCGCCATACGCTCGCCGTGCTGGTGGATAACGAATTCGGCGTGCTTGCGCGCGTTATAGGCCTGTTTTCCGGGCGCGGCTATAATATTGAAAGCTTAACCGTGGCCGAAGTCGAGCATGACAAAAACCTCTCGCGCATCACTATCGTGACGTCGGGCAGCGAGATGGTCATCGAGCAGATCAAACGCCTGCTTGAGCGTATGGTGCCGGTGCATAAGGTCAATGACCTGACCGTCGAAGGCGCGCATGTCGAGCGCGAACTGGCGCTGGTTAAAGTAAAAGGCACGGGCAGAACCCGCGTGGAAACCCTCAAAGTCAGCGAAGCCTTTCACGCCCGCACCGTTTACGCCGCAGCCGAGAGCTTTATTTTTGAAGTCACCGGCACCAGCGAAGAAGTCGATGAGTTCATCGACTGCATGCGCCCATTGGGGTTGGTGGAAACCGTTCGTTCCGGCGTGGTGGCGATAGCGCGGGATAAGAAGAAGGAAACGCTATGAACGAACGCGATCCAGTTATAGCGGATATCAGCAGCGCACTGAAAATAAAACTCTCCGAAATATCTCCTGACGAAATACTGGCTTCTCCAACTGCCAAAACCCATCTGATAAATCATTTGCTTGGTGTTTTGGAAGCAAAGCTAAAACAAGGAAAGACTTTTCGTGAAGCTTTGGAAGAAGAAATTATCTCAGGCGGACCGAGTTTCCTGGGCGATCCGACTATTCCGGGTGATGATAAAAAGAAATTACTCTATGCAGTGTATGAGCAATTGCAGCCGAATGTGGTAAATAGCAAATATACTGCCACAGACAAAGACATAATACGCCAGGCAAGAATTTTAAACCTAGCTCTTATAGGCGCGCGCCGGGCAGACGCCGATACGGTTCAGATTTCTGAAGATGAATGGCGAATAAGGCGTGCCGCTTGTGCCGGTATTGCTGGCATAGAGGTAGGTATTCTACCCGGAAATACCGTTGAAAATGGGCCAGCCTACGGGAATGATAATATTTATAGCGTGCTGGAGCGCAGTAATGCAGCATGGCGCCAAAAAATTACAGACGATGCGTCTATGCGGTCGGTTGTCCGTAA
>JABDAT010000011.1 GCA_013288985.1 Alphaproteobacteria bacterium | reverse complement strand
ACGCCCAGGCGGCAAACCAGCCCGTCTCTCCATGGACTGCGAGCGCAAAAGCAGCTTCAAGACTGTTAAGGAAAATCTGGCAGTATGGATGCATACACTCCCTACCTTTTTTGCGCGGCAACAAGAAATTCTGTATTGCCTTTGGGCCCTTTGAGCGGGCTTTCCGTAATGCCTAACACAGACCAGTCCCCAAGTCCATTAAGCCAGGCGGTTATATCATCACAGACCTGCTGGTGCAGATCCGCATCGCGCACCACGCCGCCCTTGCCTACCTTGCCTTTGCCAACCTCAAACTGCGGCTTGATAAGCGCAATAAGCATTGCTCGGGAAGCGGCAAGCGCAAGTGCCGCCGGCAGCACGGTTTTTAAACTGATAAAACTTGCATCGCATACTATAAGCTCAGGCACTTGGGGAATGATATGCGCATCAAGATTCCTGGCGTTGGTTTTTTCGAGCACGGCAACGCGCGCATCCTGGCGCAGTTTCCAGTCAAGCTGGCCGTGGCCTACATCCACTGCATAGACTTTGGCGGCGCCGTTATGCAGCAACACATCGGTAAAGCCCCCGGTTGAAGCTCCCACATCAAGACAAATCTTGTCTTTTGCATCCACAGCAAAATACGCAAGTCCATGCGCGAGCTTCATACCTCCGCGTGATACCCAGGGGTGCTCCGCTTCGCGTATGGTAATGGACATATCTTGAGCCACCATATGACCGGGCTTATCGAGCTTCACCTCATTGCTATAGACCTTGCCTGCCGCAATGATTGCCTGCGCGCGGGTGCGCGACTCGGCAAGATTGCGTTCGACAAGAAGCATATCAAGGCGAATCTTAGCCATATAGAATAAATGATAGGATTATAACTATCGTCTTCTCGTAATCACAAACTCAGCCAGCGCGCGCAGATCATCCGCTTTTTTGTCAAATACTTCGAGATGGCCAATAGCCTGGGCGGAAAGAATTTGCGCCTGCTCCTTGGCGCGCTCAATGCCCAGCACTGAAACCAGTGTTGCCTTGCCCGCCTGCCTATCTTTATTGACGGCCTTGCCCGCCTCCGCGCGCGTGCCTTCGGCATCAAGCAGATCATCGGTAATCTGGAATGCAAGCCCCAAATCATGAGCATAACCCCGCAAGGCACTGCGCAGCATGCGCGCGCCTTTACCCAAAATTGCCCCTGCTTCGCACGACATGGCAAAAAGCTCACCGGTTTTCAGGCGTTGCAGGCGGATGATTTCATCAATGCTGAGTTTTTTCTTTTCCGCTTCCAGATCCATCATCTGGCCGCCGACCATGCCGCGATAGCCTGAAGCTACCGATAATGTGCGGATAAGCTCGCAGCGCACGGCCGGGTCGGCATGTACGCGTTCATCAGCCAGAACTTGAAACGCAAAAGTAAGCAGCGCATCCCCCGCCAAAATGGCAGCGGCTTCACCAAATACCACGTGGCAGCTTGGCTTGCCACGGCGCAGCGCATCATTATCCATGGCCGGCAAATCGTCATGAATCAGCGAATAGGTATGGATAAATTCGATGGCAGACGCAGTACACAAAGAGGCCTCGCGGCCAACGCCAAAAAGATTCGCGCAGGCTACCGTCAGGAAGGGGCGCAGGCGCTTGCCACCGGATAGAGCTGAATAACGCATGGCCTTAATGACCGTATCCTCACCGCCAATGGGAGAAGATTCGGTAGGCTTGTTATCATTCATCGGCTTGAAGGCCACTACGGTCGTGCCGCTGTCTTCACCGCCATCTGCGGGTAGAAGTTCATCCATCTTGCGCTGCAATGCTTCCGATACGTCTTGCAATGCCTGTTGTAAGCTGTCTTCCATGCTTTTCCCTTTTACTATCGTTTTTTAGCGATTTTATTTTTTCTTACGCGCCGTCGAGCGGCGCAGTAGTGATTTTTCCGTCTGCCGTCTGTATGATCTTTTCCACTTTCATTTTAGCATCGGCCAGTTTTTTCTGGCAGTGCTCCTTAAGCGCAGTGCCGCGAGTGTAATCAGCAATCGAGCTTTCAAGCTCCCCCTGCCCGGTCTCCAGCTTCCGCACTATAATCTCAAGCTCCTTGAGCGCCTGCTCAAAGCTCATGGATGCTATAGGATCTTCTTTGGTATTTGCCATATGCCCCTGATTTAAGACGGGGATAGTATGCAATATGGCCTTTTTCAGCAAGGAAATTTATGCGGAAGAAAATTAATATTAATGCCTGCTGGGAGTAGCTGCCAGAGATGGCTGGACACCGATATTCATGTCGGGCGTGGTGGAGACGGGAGAGATACTGTCATAACCGGTCAGTGAAGATAGGGGCACATCAGCCATCTGAAATTCCCGCATGCCAATACCTGCCCCTGCAACAGCCTGTGCAATTGACGGGGAAATTTGCGGCTGCAGTTCTATTGCATGGCCTAGCGCGGAGCCATTGCCGTTTAACCCTTGCAAGAACACACCGCCTGAACCAAAATCGGACGATGCGCCTGTGGGAGCAAGACCGCTCAAGGAGCCAATTTTTTCACCTACCGCACCGGCTATCTTATTCATTGCATTATTAAAACCATCAATGATTAAATCACCGACTGCATCCACAGATTTTACAAACCAATCCGTTATTCGCTGATCAAACGCCTGTAATGAAGACTGATGCAGCGCATTATCCTGTTCAAGAACTAAAGTATCTGCGGCCATTTACGGCTCCTGTTTCACGGCTTTGAAAGCACGCTTTGACTATCGCTAATTATAGCAAATTCAGCCAAAAGAGAATATGAATTATTTATGACAACGCGCTATTAATTCACCCTGTAAACAAAGCAGGGCGCATGGTTTGCGGTAAGTTTATGGCAGGCATTTTCAGCCTGATCTTCCGTAAGATTTATCAGGCGTGCTCGATGGATGGCGGCACCGTTATTATCGTCTGAAACCTTTATTACGGATGCATTCAATTCAGCCGGAGCCTGCTTCATGGCATTGGCCGCTGCAGCAGAAGCCTCAGTGACGGCCGCAAATGCTCCCACCTGTATGCCCCATTGCTCCCCTTGAACAGGAGCAATAGAAGCTTGCTGCTGTGCGGTAACTGCCGGAACAACATCGTCAGGCTTGCCTTCGTCGCCTGGAACGTCGCCCTCGCCTTCCATATATTCCGAAGTGCTTTCAGCTTTTGCGGGGAATAATGGCATTCTGCGGCGCTCAGCCGAGGCAAGATGTATATTCTTTCCTGCATCCAGGGATGCAAGCTGGGTAAAGGTTTTATCGAGCAAAGCTATCATCTTATCATCACGCGCTTTCCAGGTGCTGCCGCCCAGCACTACGGCAACAAGATGATGCCCATTACGATTAGCCGATGTCACGACGTTAAAGCCGGAAGCGCGAATATAGCCGGTTTTAATGCCATCTACCCCCTCATACCGCGTCATAACATGATTATGGGTGATGTAAGTAAGACCATGGAAAGTGAAGGACTCCGTTTTAAAGAACGGAAAGTATTGAGGGAAATCCCTGCGCAAGGCCAACCCGAGCATTGCCATGTCACGCGCTGTGGTCCGCTGCGCCGGATCGGGAAGGCCGGAAGCGTTGTAAAACAGCGTATGTTTCATGCCAAGCGTACGCGCCTTTTGCGTCATTTTCTGCGCAAATACGGATTCCGATCCACCACCCAGGGCCTCACCTAATGTAACGGCAGAATCATTGGCTGAACGCACGACAATACTTAAGATTGCATCCTTCACGGCGATGCGACTGCCCGGTTGAAGTGCAATATTAGTCTGGGGTTGTGAGGCGGCATGTTCCGAGACAGGAATAGTCTGATCAAGTCTCATTTTACCTTTCTTCAGTTCTTCAAAGGTAAGATACAGCGTCATCATCTTGGTCAATGAAGCGGGATAGCGCGGGGAATCTGCGTTTTCAGATTCAAGTATTTTTCCCGTATCCACATCGGCAATAAATGATGCAGGCTGTACCCGCATAGTCATCGCGGCATGGGTATGGCGGCAGCTATGTTTGTTTTTGCTGCGGCAATGTCCGGCTTTAGATTTAGCATGTTTGGATTTGCTCTTGCTGCCGTCGCTTTGCGTTTCCTGGGCGGATGCTGAAGAACCCCATACCGATGGCACAGCGCTATACAAAAATAACGCCGTAAATAACGCAATCAAAAAAGTCTGCCGATTCTTAGTAAATTCCATATCTTCCTGCCGCATTCATTTTTTATTCTTTTAATATTATGCCTTATCCCCTGATGCATAAGTATTGTATAAAAAATTCAACTTATAATCAAGCCCTAGGAGTAAAATACCATTTACACCACAGCATTTAGAAAGTTTTATTAAAAACCGGTTATAAATATTAAACTACACTGCAATCCGGTTGTCGTCAGGTTATAAGCCGTTGCACTTGTCGCGCAATTGGGAGTAAATCCCGTGGAATTCACCCAGGTCAATATAGTGCCGCTTCCGGGCAGCCCGTCATCAAATTTAGCATCAAAAGCAGCGGCTTCCTGGCCTGTAAGACCGACGCCCACCGGTAAATTCTTTGCAGAATAACTCCCAAAAATAAACACATGTCCATATGTGCCCGCAAAATAATTTGCATTGGCATTGGTCATTGCGCTGGTAATAATACCAACATAAGAAACGCCAAATCCCGCATTAGTGATACGGCTCTTTGGACTATTGCTGCCAATAACATGGTCACCGGCAGGAGGCGTGGCGCTGCTTGTATAACCTGCCGAGCCCACTATGCCCGTATAACTCCCCTGTATCAGCTGGGCATTGACAAGATGCTGCCAGAACAAAAAAGCCTCATAAAGATAGGTTGTGTCATACCCTGGGTAAGCAGATTCTGCAATCTGACCGTTGCCGTCTCCATTGCATGTCTGCGTACCCGTACCCGTCATGCCGGCGCAGTAAGTCGAATTGGTATAGGGCGTAGTAGCACCTGATGGGGATCCCCAATACCCTACCGCATTGGCAAAATCGCCGGGCAATGCGTTATATTTCTGCTGGAAGGAAAGCGCCGCACTCGTGTATTTTTGTTCATCAACCAGTATACTGTTGATCTGCGATTGCCGGATCAAAGATTGCCCCGCAATAATACCGCCAATCAGCAAACCAATGACCACCAGCACAACGGATAATTCTATCAGGGTAAATCCATTTTTCATTTTTTTACCAGTTTCATACCCATATTCATAATCACTTTTGATTTTGCTGCGCATTATATAACTTCCTTCAATACTGTCTCAGAATAAACAACAGCACACCCCATAGTATACCGTAAAGAAAAAGATAAATAAATTGATTATATGCCCGCAGGCTGTGCCAGCGGTACATATGCTTTGCGCTGGCGCTGCCATACTTTCTGAACCAGAGGAGCGTAAATCTGCTTTTCCGCCTCCATCAACAATACACCCCCAAATCCCGGGAAGAATTGGCTGCCTATACTTTCCCAAAAACGCGAAGAACGCAGCATGTAGCGCCATGTAGTGGGTGGAAAGAATAACGCAGAATTTGCCGAGAGCGGCGTAAAGGAATGCTCCGATAGCAACTGCCTTAACTGCCATGACGTAAAAGGCTGGCCATAAGCAAAAGGGCTGCGTGGTGAGCGCGCCCATATCCCGCGCCGATTAGGCACCACCATTAAAAGCCGGCCTGCAGGGGATAAAATCCGCCACAGTTCAGACATCATCTGGCGTACCTGCTCGCTGTTTTCAATCGCATGCACTACAAGCACACGGTTGATGCTATTATCGGCAAAAGGCAATTCGGCTTCGTCAGAAAGAAGAGAAAGATTACGTGCATTTGTAGGCCAATGGATGACCCCCTGTGCAGAGGACATGCAGGCAAAAACACTTTGCGCCTCTCCCAGAAACGGTAGTAGATAGGGCGTAGTAAACCCAAGTCCAAGCAGGCTATCGCCTTTTGCATCCGGCCAGAAACCGTGAATGCGTTTGCGCACCGCAAGACACGCCATCTGTCCCAGCGGCGACGCATAAAATTCTTTCAGTGCAATTACATCGGGCCAAAACATAGCTCAGCTATAACATAGCTGAATGGTAAGAGTCGAGAAAACAGAATATAATACCGAGCATTATTCGTTTTGCGTTTTATGCTTATGCGCTAACTCATCCAACTTATCAAGAATGGAGGCTGAATCCAGATTGGGATCAATACCCAGTCTGCGCAGGCGTTTATCTTCTGCGATTTCAAGAGCGATATTTTCTTCGCCGTTATTTTCTATTTCCTTTATAAGCTTGTCAGTAAATTTTTCTTTATTATCCATAACCAACCTTTCTATACAGCCGTAGCAGTAATGCGGGCGGCGCCATTAAATTTACTATCTGCCAGCGCATCAATGCGCTTTAACTTAAATACCGTATCCTCCTTAGCTGCTATAACGTCAGTATAAAATTTAATGCCAATAGATTTCTCAGGATCTTTGGGGTGCGGAACATCCGACATTTTCACTAATTTTTTTGGCATGCGGCTATTTTTATTGAGCCCTTCGCTTACTCTTTCAATATCTTTTTCCAATGCAATATCTTTTTGCTTAGATTCCGCATTCATAGCTGCAATTTCGTCCTTAGTTGCCTTGGGCGTATTCTCTTCAGTGCGCAAACACGTATAAGTATTTTTAGCAAACTTGCCAATAGGACAATCTGCAATATGCGTTTTTATTTGCCCTGCTACATATTTATGCAAGGCTCTTACATCCTCTTGTGTATATTCAGGAGGAAGAACCACCGTAAACTTAGGACCCGCATTATAAATGCGATCGGCAACACTCTTTATTCCCTCCGGAGGGTGTTTTAATGTCTTTAATCCATCAGTGATATATTTAGTGGTATCACGCAACGCCGCATCGGCAATCTCATAATTCAAATTATTGAGTCCGTTTAAATTCTGGAATTCAAATTCCACTATACGCGCACCTTGATAATGATTTTTCAATGCATCCGCATCAAAAAACCTGAAACGGTTTGTTTTTGCACGCGAAGCCGGATCCGGGGCATCAATGAAATGCCTGTAAAAATCAATTATCATGCGCAATATAGGCCCGTTAACATGGTTTAACCTTTTTCTATCCAGATCCAGGAAACGCTTTTCATCATTCCATACTAAGGGCGGCTCTCCATCGACAAGCTTATCAAGACTAAATTGCTTAAATGCCATTCGCATGCGCTGCATTTCGGGAGGTTCGTCCCTGAAGGGAATATTTGTCTTAAAAAATGGTGGCTGCACTATTCCTTCTTCGGCAAGGTGAATAGCTTCTAATGCCTGCTTAACATTCCCCTTATTCTGTTCAGACTGATAATTAAAGAAATCATGTGGGCTAACGCTTGCAGGGTTTGTCTTTATAAAACCTTCGTATTCATCGTGATATTCCCCACCAGGAGCAATGAGTGTCTGCCAATAGGCCTTGGTGCTTTCTTTGTATCTGCCAAGCGAGGCTCTTTTTTGAGCCTTCTCATCATCGCTAGGCTCTTCGTTATTATGATTGGCTTTAAAGAGCGGAACATATATCTGCTCAATATAACGATTCACTCTCTCGTCATCTATTAAACCGAATCTGAGAAACCCATCTTCCTCTTTACTTTGGGCAACACCACTATCTAAAGCCGTACGTATTGCAGCGGTAGTTTCTCTCTGACCAAGCTCAACCGAAGCAAATGCAGCGCCAAAACCAGGCAGCTTGCCTATTTTTTTGTGAGCTATGTCATGCACGCCAAATTGCGCGGCAAGCATATTGATTTCAGGGCGAATCTTTTCATTAATTACTTTATCCACTTCTGCTTTCGTGAGGCCGTAAACTGCCAGCTGCACTTCGTCACCCCCCGCCCGCACACCATGCACTTCAATCGCTTTATCTGGAAATGTATTCGCAAAACTACTTTTAAGAATCTGTGATATTTTATAAATCAGCTTGTTGGTGCCTTCTCTTCCAAGCGCACTGTCATTGGCGCCCCCCATATTAGTGAAGTCGCCTTCAATCAGGCAGACAGGCGTCTTGTTGGTCTTCGCATTAAAATGGGCAAGGCCAGCAACAAGAGGTTTACAACTCTTCTCATAAAACCCCGTTTCCCGGTCAATGGGAAAGCTTTGGGCAAAAATCTCATGGAAGCTTTTTAGATCCTCTTCATCAAGATTCAGACGCGCTTTTTCTATCAATAAATGTGCTATCGATATAGGATCAAGATGCAACTCTCTTTCGCTGGGTACTTTTGCTATTTCAGCTTCTGTAAGCTTAAGCTGTTTTCCAAACGATCTTTTTTCATCTCCCTTAACTTGTTTGAGATCTACATGGACACGCCCTGTTTTAGAAGGATCGAGTTCATCTTTTCTCGATAAACGCACACGAAATATATCAAGAAAGGCTTTTACATCGTCTTCAAATAGCAATGTTGGTGATTTGCTCACAAAGCGACTTCCACAAATTAACACGTATTTTCAGTAAGCATTCTATCATGCAAATATTACCGAGATGTTAATATTTAAAACATATCACTTTATATAACTATCTGTTATAAAACAATTATAGTTAATAATACCATGGATTCTTTGATTCCGCTTAGACAAACCAACCTATATACTATGGAAAAGATGATGATCTGCGCGGTAATTTAATCCGCGATAACCAGCTCTTTACAGAGCCTGCTGTTCGTTTGACACCCCGGAAGGAACATAGTTTAGGTTTATGCGTGAAAGCGTTTCGTTGACGAAGATCACTGGATGCGTCAGCAAGGCCTGCCCTGGCACTTCATGTGGCAGTGTATCCTGATGGTACTGGCAGATTCCAGATAGTTCCGGCCGTTTTTGCATCAACGTCTCAAGCCGGTATTCATATTCCATGAGTTTGGCAAAATTTTTCTTGGAGCCAAACTCCCATGTCATGTCCCCGGTTGCCCACAGTCCTTTATAGCCGTCGTTTAACGCTTGATCCAAAGCGTCTTCAAGCTTGTCCAGCATCATATCAACATCAAAACCACCATCCGCAGAGGTGATGGACTCCGAAGACAAAACCAAAGAAGCCCTGGCAACATTGCTTTCGACATTGACGTCCATGGCCGAGAGGATGGATCGTATGCCAGCCACCATTGGACGGCTATTCAGATATAGGCATCTATAGCCCTCATCCAGCTTTCGCTTTATCATAGCCGCCAGCGCGGGTAGCTGTTGTGAGGGTGGCCCTTCATAAATGAGGCATTGATGACGCGATTCGCGTTCCATAAGGTGGGTTTCTATCTGATTTTATAGTATTCTATTTTAAGATAAAACGGGCTTGCGTGCAATCTATTTTCACTTTTACAACCGTACAAAAATACTTAACGCAAATTTAATAAAATCGGTGATGGCTGGGAATCAAACCCGGAGGAGCGCTATAGCGACGATTAGCGACCAAGTGGAAGCGCAGCCTGCGTGGCGCTTGAACGCGAATTTAAAAATAATGTGGTGATCTGGGCGGGAATCGAACCCGCGACAACCTGATTAAAAGTCAGGTGCTCTACCGACTGAGCTACCAGATCACACTTGCTGCATCTTCAAAAGATGAGACCCGCAAAATAAGTACGCGCGGCAATTTGTCAATCATTATCCGTTCAATCACTCATATTAATGGAAGCATCCATCTTGACGTTGCCCTTCTTTAGCCTTAAGCCCTGATGCATGTTCAACTCTCTCTCTGGAAAACTAAATGGCATTCTTGGCAAGCTGCGCGGGCGCGGTGTGCTCACGGAAGCCGATATTGACGGTGCACTCCGCGAAGTCAGGATTGCCCTGCTGGAAGCCGATGTAGCGCTTCCCGTCGTCAAAGATTTTATCAACAGCCTCAAAGAAAAAGCCATAGGCGCTGAGGTTATAAAAAGCATCTCGCCGGCGCAGATGGTCATCAAGCTGGTGCAGGATCATTTAACCGAACTGCTGGGCAGCGAATATGCTGAGCTGAATCTCACCGCCACGCCGCCTGTTATTATTCTTATGGTCGGCCTGCAGGGATCGGGGAAAACCACCAGCAGCGGCAAACTCGCCCTGCGCCTTAAAAACCGCTATAATAAAAAAGTGCTGCTGGCCTCGCTCGACGTCTACCGCCCCGCTGCGCAGCAACAGCTGGATGTGCTCGCCAAGCAAGTTGGCGTTGGCTCATTGCCTATCATAGAAGGTGAAAAACCGCTCGCCATTACCAGACGTGCTTTAGAGATGGGCAAGCTTGAAGGGTATGACGTAGTCCTACTTGATACCGCGGGACGTCTGCATATAGATGACGAATTGATGGGCGAACTTGAGCAGGTCAAAAAGCTCAGCCAGCCGCTGGAAACCCTGCTCGTTGCCGATTCACTTACCGGTCAGGATGCGGTCAATATTGCCAAACAGTTCAATGAAAAAATCGGCATCACCGGCATTATCCTCACGCGCCTTGACGGTGATGGCCGCGGCGGTGCTGCGCTTTCCATGCGCTCTGTCACCGGCCAGCCCATTAAATTTGCCGGTGTCGGCGAAAAGCTGAGCGAGTTTGAAGAATTCCATCCCGCGCGTATCGCCAGCCGCATCCTCGATATGGGCGATGTGGTTTCGCTGGTTGAAAAAGCCGCCGAGTCCATCGACAAGGAAGAAGCCGAAAAGATGGCCGCCAAGATGCAGGAAGGCAGCTTTGATTTTGATGATCTGCTCTCCCAGCTGCGCAATATGAAAAAAATGGGCGGGCTTGGCAGCCTCATGGGCATGTTGCCCGGCATCGGAAAAATCAAGGAACAGATGGCAAATGCCAATATCGACGAAAGCCTGCTTGCGCGCCAGGAAGCCATCATTCTTTCCATGACCGCCAAGGAACGTAAAAATCCTAAACTGCTTAACGGCGGCCGCAAACAGCGCATCGCCAAGGGTTCCGGCACTACCGTCCAGGAAATCAATAAGCTTTACAAGGGCTGGCAGCAGATGGAAACCATGATGAAGCAAATGAAAAAGCTCGGCAAAAAAGGCATGCTGCGCGGGGGACTCAAGAACATCATTCCGGGAATGTGATTTTTCGCTTTAAATTCCTCCCCCTTAATGCTATAAGGCGCGCCTGAAATTTAATTCTTGGAAGGAAACCTCATGTCAACAGCACTGCGTTTTAGCCGCGGCGGATCGAAGAAAAACCCTTATTTCCGCCTCGTTGCGACCGATTCACGCAGCCCACGTGACAGCAAATTTATCGAAAAGCTGGGCACTTATAATCCCCTGCTCGCTAAAACCGATGAAAAACGCTTCACCTTCAATGCTGAACGCGTGAAATACTGGCTCGGAACCGGCGCGCAACCTTCTGAAACCGTGGCTCGTTTCCTTCGCGCTACCGGCGTCATCACCGCAAAACCCACCTATGTTGCTAAAGCCAAAGGCACCGGCAGCAAGAAAAAAGGCGGCGCAGAAGAAGCAGCTCCAGCGGCTCCTGCAGCGTAAGAGTGTTTTCCGTAATCTGGTTTCCGTATGAATACAGCCACGGAAAACAAACAACGGAAAACAGAAAACGGTAACCGTCTCATCCCCCTTGGCGTTATTACCACCGTGCACGGTATTCGCGGTGAGGTAAAAATCCGCAGCTTTACAGCCGATCCCGAGGACATTACGTCTTATGGACCGCTTACCGATAAGGCGGGAAAACGAACATTTGATGTTAAAGTCACCAGCCATACTAAAGACGTCTTGATTGCCAGCATCAAAGGCATCACCACCCGCGAAGATGCGGAGAAACTACGTAATATTGAACTATGCGTCCCGCGTTCTGCCCTGCCCGCCGCTGACGATGATGAATATTACTATGAAGATTTGGTAGGCGTAAAAGTGTTTACCGCCGAGGGCAACGCTTACGGCACTATCACCGCATTGCATAATTTTGGCGCGGGCGATCTGGTGATCATACGCCTTGAATCCGGTGCGGATGATATCATGCCTTTTACCAAAGCAACTTTTCCCAACATTAATATTAAAGAAGGCAAAGCGACCATTGAACTGCCTACTTTTATTAAGCAGGAAGAGTAACGTGTTTTCCGCTCATATCCTCACTCTTTTCCCGGAAATATTTCCCGGCCCCCTGGGGCATTCACTGGCGGGTAAGGCGCTTGAAAACGGCCTGTGGAGCCTAAAAACTTCACAGATACGCGACTTCGCCAAGGATAAGCACCAGACGGTTGACGATACCCCTTATGGCGGCGGCGCGGGCATGGTTATGCGCGCGGATGTGCTGGATGCCGCCATCACTCACGCCCATAGCCTATTGCCTAATGCCCAGCTCATCTATTTCACGCCGCGCGGCATTCCTTTTACACAAAAACTTGCTCATGAACTCACACAGAAAAATTTGATTTTGCTCTGCGGGCGCTATGAAGGCGTCGATGAACGCCTGCTGCAAACCCATAAACCGCTTGAAATAAGCATTGGCGATTATGTGCTTTCCGGCGGAGAAATAGCCGCAATCACGCTGCTGGATTCTTGTGTGAGGCTACTTCCCGGCGTCATGGGTGCATCGGAATCATTAAGCGAAGAAAGTTTCAGCCTGGACGGCGATTTTGCCGGGCTGCTTGAATATCCGCATTATACGAGACCCCCTATGTGGAACGGCCAGGAAGTGCCGGATGTTTTGTTATCAGGCCATCACGTGGACATACGAAATTGGCGCCTGCAGGAAGCGCAGACAACAACCAAAACCCGCAGGCCCGATTTATGGAAGAAATTTTTAGCTTAGCCACTGATTTTACTGGACTGCTTGAATATCTTAATTATAATGCGCCGCTCATTTTGAATGGACGCAAACCATCGGATATGCTATGGTCCGGCCGCGAGAAATATATAGAATTGGCGCGAACGCGCAAATGTTAAGGGGATAAGACCATGAATACGCTGCAGAAACTGGAACAAGAATATACCGCCAAACTCACCGAAGGCAAAAAAACTACTGACTTTTCACCCGGTGACACCGTGCGCGTCAATGTACGCATTATCGAAGGCGATAATGAACGTGTGCAGGCTTTTGAAGGCATCTGCATCGCCCGCAAAAATGCTGGCCTCAACTCCTCTTTCACGGTGCGCAAAATCAGCCATGGTGAAGGTGTGGAACGTATCTTCCCGCTTCACTCGCCGCGCCTTGACAGCATCGACCTGGTGCGCCGTGGTGACGTGCGCCGCGCCAAGCTTTACTACCTTCGTGGCCTGACCGGTAAGGCAGCACGAATTCGTGAAAAGCGCGATGTGATTACCGCCACAGACACTGCTGCTGAATAAATCAATCAAGGGGCGAGGACCAAGGAGCGAGGTTCTTAGAAGCCTCGTAACTCGCTCCTGTTAACTTGTCCCTGTTCATATGTCAAAAACACTCTACGACAAAATATTTGAATCCCATCTTGTCCAGCAAGCCGATGATGGCACCTGCCTTCTCTATATAGACCGCCATCTCGTGCATGAAGTCACCAGCCCGCAGGCCTTTGAAGGACTTCGCGTGGCAAAGCGCAAAGTGCGCCGTCCCGATGCAACGCTTGCGGTTGCTGACCATAACGTCCCCACCACTCCTGATCGCGCCCAAGGCATCAAAGACGAAACCTCGCGCATCCAGGTGCAGACGCTGGAAGATAATTGCAAAGAATTCGGTGTTACTTATTTCAAGATGGATGATAAACGTCAGGGCATTGTCCATATCGTCGGCCCCGAACAGGGCCTGACTCAGCCCGGAATGATTATTGTCTGCGGTGATTCGCATACGGCAACGCATGGCGCATTTGGCGCAGTGGCGTTTGGCATCGGCACCAGTGAAGTCGAACACGTGCTCGCCACGCAAACCCTTATCCAGAAGCATGCCAAGAATATGCTCGTGCGCGTGGAAGGCGATTTGCTTCCCGGTGTTACCGCTAAAGATTTAGTGCTCGCCATCATCGGTAAAATCGGCACTGCAGGCGGCACAGGTTATGTTATCGAATATGCTGGCAACGCCATCAAAAATCTTTCCATGGAAGGCCGCATGACGGTCTGTAATATGTCGATTGAAGCAGGCGCGCGCGCGGGCTTAATCGCTCCCGATGAAACAACTTTTGCTTATCTCAAAGGCCGCCCCATGGCGCCGCAAGGCAAAGACTGGGATAAGGCCGTTGCTTACTGGAAAACATTCGTATCGGATGCGGATGCTAAATACGATACGGAAGTCGTGCTTCACACCAAAGATATCGTACCGCAAGTTACCTGGGGCACCAGTCCGCAAGACGTATTGCCCATCACCGGCTTCGTGCCCAATCCCAAGGACGAAAAAGACGAAAACCGCCGCAAGACTATCGAGCGGGCGCTTGAATATATGGGGCTCACTGCCGGCACCAAACTTACCGACGTTACTATCGACAAAGTATTCATCGGTTCCTGCACCAATGGCCGCATTGAAGATTTCCGCGAAGTTGCCAAAGTCGTCAAAGGCAAAAAAGTTTCCGGCAACGTGAAGCTCGCCATGATTGTGCCAGGCTCCGGGCTGGTTAAAGAGCAAGCTGAGAAGGAAGGCCTTCATACCATATTCCTTGAAGCGGGATTTGAATGGCGCGAGCCCGGCTGCTCCATGTGCCTGGCCATGAACGCTGATAAGCTAGAGCCCGGCGAACGCTGCGCCTCCACCTCCAACCGCAACTTCGAAGGCCGCCAGGGCCGCGGTGGACGCACGCATCTGATGTCCCCCGTTATGGCCGCCGCCGCTGCAATTAAAGGCAAGTTGGCGGATATACGGGAATTACATTAATGATAATAGATGCAGATAAGAAATTATTTGAGTCATTAAAAGAAGCAATGCTGATAACTGACTTAGGAACCCGTGTAGGAACGATACGTCTACGTTCTAAATCAGATACAGAGTTTGCTACTCAGGCGCTGGGAATAATAGTAAATAAATTACATGATATCGATATTGATCCACAAACTTTTTTTGGATCACAGCAACATGAAGAGCCATTATCAAAGCGATTGATCGCACTTAAATCCATAGGATGGAAAAGACTTGTTGATAAAATTAAAATAACCCAAAATGCGCGATTAGCATCAGAGAGATAAATTATGCACCCCTTCACCACACTCACCGCCATTGCTGCACCACTGCCGATTGAAAATATCGACACGGATATGATTATCCCCAAGCAGTTCTTAAAGACCATCAAGCGCACCGGCCTTAAGGAAGGCCTGTTTTATGAAATGCGTTTTGACGTGAACGGCAAGCGCAATGATGATTTCGTGCTCCACCGCGAGCCTTATACCCATGCGCAGATTCTCGTGGCGCGCGATAATTTCGGCTGTGGCTCTTCACGCGAGCATGCACCCTGGGCGCTGCTGGATTTCGGCATACGCTGTGTGATTGCCCCATCCTTCGCCGATATTTTTTATAATAACTGTTTCAAGAATGGCATCCTGCCGCTTGCCTTGCCAGCCGATGCAGTCAGCAAACTCATGCAGACCGCCGAGGCCGGGCAAAACATTAAAATCGATTTGCTGGCCCAGACTGTAAGCGCAGGCAATCATTCATTCTCGTTTGAGATTGATCCATTCCGCAAACATTGCCTGCAAAACGGCCTTGACGATATCGGCCTCACCATGCAGAAACTGCCCGCAATTGACAGTTTTGAATCTTCACATAAACCGGTAACACCTTGGCTATATAGTTAACCTTATTTGTCATCCCTGCGAAAGCAGGGATCTCTGCCCGTAATAAAGAGATTCCAGCTTCCGCTGGAATGACACTAAAAAGAAAGTATGTATGAAACAATTCATCCTCATTGCTTACGATGCTAAAGACGAAGGCGCTTATGATCGCCGCCTGAAATCCCGTGCCGCGCATATCGAGTATATAAACACATGGCGTGCTAAGGGTAATGTAATTTGCGGCGTGGCAATTACCGATGATGCTGGCAAAATGATTGGCTCTGTCATTGTTGCTAATTTCCCCTCACGTGCAGAATTTGACGAGTGGCTTAAGGGTGAGGCTTATGTAATAGGCAAAGTCTGGGATGACATCACCGTCCTAAACGGCCAGCTCGGCCCCTCGTTTCAAGACTTAATCAAGAAGGCAGCGTAACATGACCCATAAACATATTCTCCTCCTCCCCGGTGACGGCATCGGCCCGGAAGTAGTCGCAGAAGCGGAAAAAATTATTGCCTGGTTTAATCAGCATCGCGGCACGCATTTTACTACCAGCACCGCGTATGTTGGCGGCATTGCTTATGACAAAACCGGCAATCCCCTACCCAAAGAAACGCTCGATGCCGCACATAAAGCCGATGCACTTTTGCTGGGCGCAGTCGGCGGTCCTAAATGGGAATCGCTTGAATATGCTGCGCGCCCCGAACGCGGGCTTTTGGGCTTGCGTAAAGAACTGGGATTATTCGCCAATATCCGCCCTGCCATCTGTTTTGATGCGCTGGCCGATGCCTCAACGCTCAAGCGTGACGTCATTGCCGGGCTTGATATCGTCATCGTGCGCGAACTCACCGGCGACGTTTATTTCGGCACCCCACGCGGGGTGGAAACGCTGCCAGACGGCACGCGCAAAGGCGTCAACACCATGGTGTACACCAGCCCTGAAGTGCACCGTATCGCGCGCGTGGCATTTGAGCTCGCTGAAAAACGCAACAAAAAAGTCTGCTCGGTTGATAAGGCCAATGTGCTTGAATGCACGGAAATGTGGCGCGAGGAAGTGCAGAAAATCCGCAACAGCGAATATAAGAGCATCGCGCTTTCACATATGTATGTTGATAACGCTGCCATGCAGCTGGTGCGCAATCCTAAGCAGTTTGACGTGATGGTAACCGGCAATATCTTCGGCGATATTCTCTCTGATTGCGCCGCCATGCTCACCGGCTCGCTCGGTATGTTGCCCTCAGCATCGCTCGGCGCCAAAGATAAAAACGGAAAAACGCCTGCCCTTTACGAACCTGTTCACGGCAGCGCGCCCGATATTGCCGGCAAAGGCATCGCCAATCCCATAGCCACTCTTTTGAGCTTTGCCATGATGCTGCGTTATTCGTTTGATTTGGGCAAAGACGCTGATTTATTGGAAAAGGCTGTGACCGCCGTGCTCGCCCAAGGCCTGCGCACTGCCGACATCATGCAGGACGGCGCCACCAAGGTATCCACTTCCGGCATGGGTGATGCGGTGCTAAAAGCGCTTGCAACCGTTGCAAAAGAGAGCGAAAAAGCAGCTTAATTATTAATTGGAAATAGTCTTATGGCATATAAAGTCGCAGTGGTCGGCGCTACGGGTAATGTAGGCCGCGAAATCATCAACATCCTTGCGGAACGGAAATTTCCCATACGTGAATTGGTTGCCTTGGCATCCGACAAATCACGTGGCAAGGAAATCAGCTTTGGTGACACTAAAATTCTTAAATGCAAAATTCTCGATGACTATGATTTTGCCGGCACGGATATCGCGCTCTTTTCGCCTGGCGCATCCGTTTCTAAAATTCATGCGCCGCGCGCAGCTGAGCAAGGCTGCGTCGTAATCGATAACACTTCTTATTTCCGCATGGATAAAGACATCCCGCTTGTGGTGCCTGAAGTAAATCCTGAAGTGCTTGATGGTTTCCGCAAACGTAATATCATCGCCAACCCCAACTGCTCTACTATACAAATGGTGGTAGCGCTTAAACCATTGCATGACGCAGCGACCATTAAACGCATCGTGGTTTCAACCTACCAATCGGTTTCCGGCGCCGGTAAAGAAGGTATGGATGAATTATTTTCCCAGACCAAGGATTTATTTGTCCATGAGCATAAAACGCCCAAGAAATTTACCAAGCGCATTGCGTTCAATGTAATTCCGCATATTGACGTATTCATGGAAGACGGCAGCACCAAGGAAGAATGGAAAATGGTGCAGGAAACCAAAAAAATCCTCGATCCCAATATTGAAGTTACCGCCACCTGCGTGCGTGTGCCGGTGTTTGTCGGCCACTCCGAATCCATTAACATTGAATTTGAACGTCCGCTCTCTGCTGAAGAAGCACGTGAAATTCTTGATGAAGCCCCAGGCGTTGTCGTTATTGATAACCCCCATGAAAATGGCTATCAAAGCCCTGCGGAAGCTGCAGGGGAAGACGCCGTTTTTGTGTCGCGCATCCGCGAAGATAAGACGGTGGAAAACGGGCTCAACCTTTGGGTGGTTTCCGACAATCTTCGCAAAGGCGCCGCGCTTAACGCAGTGCAGATTGCCGAGGAACTGATTGCCAACTATAATTTGCAGCCCATGCAGGTAGCGTAAGTGGACCGGATTAAACGAGCTTGGTGCGGAGATGAAAAACTCTGGGTCGTGTTTTGGATTTATGGGGTGATTCCCAATTCTTTATTCGTCATCTGTTCACAATCAGCTATACATTTTCCCGATACGTCTTTGTCTAAATTTGGAATTGCTCCAGTATTGCTGACGGTACTACTAACTTATTTAGTTTGGTCTCTTGTTTCAATATGGCGGTGTGCATTTAATACAAAATGGCTTGGATGGGGATATATCGCCCGCACCATAGTAATTCTCGAAGTGATTCAGCAAATTTTAGGATTACTACTGATAGCCTATATTTCTATCCTCTGGAAATAATTACTGCCCTTTTGAAGTATCCTGCATGCGCTGTGCTTCCCATTTCTTCATCAAGGCAATTTCGCGCTTCTGCGCCGCGATGATATTTCTGGCCAACTTGCGAAGCTCAGGGTCTGTGCCGTATTCAAGCTCGACCCGGGCCATATCCACAGCGCCCTGGTGATGGGGAATCATCATCATGGCAAAATCCATATCCGTGTCACCCGTGGGAGACATTTTCATATCCCGGTTCATTTTCATCATGCTGGCGCGGAATTCCTTATCAGAAGGATTTTCCAGCGTCTCCGGCGCACTGAAACTGCAGGCTGTAACATCGGCAAGTAAAACAAGGCTGATAAGAGCTCTGATATGTGTTTTATAAAACATACTTCTTCTCCTATAAATGACTGACCGTTTATAACGGCAATAAACTTTACTTAAACAACTTTGAGAATGCACGTGCCTTACGTTTTTTCCAATGCCCGCGGTGATAAGCATCCGAGGCCAGCAGCGGCAATACCGAGGTCGCCTCCGCATACACCATCTGTTCAAAGGCGGTGTCCACCTTGCCCCATGAGCAGGCTTCTTTCAGCGTCGAAGAACTGCAGGCTCCGTCGCGCACGTCGGCTACGGTAATCTGCACCGCGTATTTATGCATATCGACTTCTTTACCTAAAATTTCAGCGCATACCACCGTATCCTGCGCAAAATTCTTAGGCACGCCGCCGCCAATCATAAGCAAGCCAGAGGTTTTGCTTTTGAGTTTAATCTCGGTGAGTTCTCGGAAATCACGGATGGAATCGAGCGTAATATGCTTCTTGGGATTCTTTTCCTGATGCAGCACAAGCCCGAATCCTGCGGAAGAATCGGTAAATGCCGGGCAGAAAATCGGAACATCATGCTCATAAGCCGTCTGCACCAGCGAGCCTTTTTTCTTGGCATTTTTGGTAAGATAGCGGCCCATCTCGCGGATGAACTCGCGTGAGGAATAGGGTTTAGCAGGCAGGCTGTCTGCAATCTTGGCAATTGTGCCGTCGCAGTTCTGCAAATCTTCTTCATCAATATAAGTATCGTAAATGCGATCGATATAGGTATCGCGCAGCAATTTATCGTCAATGAACGGGGTGCCCTGGTAATGCTTGAATCCCAGCGCTTCAAAGAAATCCATATCGACAATGGCGGCACCAGTCGCAACAATCGCATCCACCATGTTGTATTTCACTAAATCAGAATAAAGCTGCATGCAGCCGCCAGCTGAAGTGGAACCGGCAATCGTCAGGATAACGCTGCAATCTTTATCTGCGAGCATACGGTTAAAAATGGCCGTTGCTTTGGCAAGGTCACGCGAGGTAAACGACATCTTATCCATGGAATTAATAATCGGGCGCGCATCAAATGAAGTGATGTCGATATGCTCTACAACTTGCGAAAGCAATTCCTGCTTCAGGGTTTTCTTTGGTGATTTCTTGGTTGCCGCCTTCATATTTCCGTCCTCTTATTTACGTTTTAATTTTTTATATGCTTTGTCATTTCTCAAAAAAACTCTTGTCATTCCCGTGCAGACGGGAATCTTAAGATCCCCGCCTTCGCGGGGATGACAGATACGTGATAGTTATAACCCAAACAAACTCAGCATCGGCGCATCGGCGACCTCGGCCTGCTTATCGGAGAAGAATCCATTGAACTTTGTGCGCATGGTCTGGCCATATGCGCCTAATCCGCCGATTTCAATCCAATCGCCTTCGGCAATATCCGCCGGCAGCATGAAAGGCCCCTTCATTGCATCAAGCGAATCGCAGGTTGGGCCAAAAAGCTTGAACGATTCCAACTCACCGCTGAAGCTCTCCAATGGACGTATGGCGCGCGTGGGGTATACAAACCCTGGATAGCCGGCATCAAACAGGCTGCCGTACACGCCGTCATTAATATAGAGCGCATTGCCTTTACGCAGTTCCACCTTTACCACGACAGAGCCGTTTTCAGCCACAAGCGCCCTGCCTGGTTCACAGAACACATCCATTCCACCGGCAAATCCATTTTCATCCAGTGCAGCACGGATCGTATCCATATAGCCTTGCAAAGAAGGCGGAGCCAGATCGGGATAGATAGAGGGGAAGCCGCCGCCAACATCCACAGACTCAACAGCAACGCCTGCATCGTCAATCAACGCGCGGGTCTTTGCCATGGCAACGCGGTAGTCCGCGGGATCCATGCATTGTGAACCGACATGGAAACACACGCCAAGCTTGCTTGCTACGTCACGCGCCGCGCGCAGCAAGGTTACTGCTTCTTCTCCCTGCACGCCGAATTTGCCCTGCAGGCTGTAGGCAGCATGATCGTTGGGAATGGAAAGACGTATATAGAGAGTGAGGTCTTTGGCGTGCTGAGTCATCTCCTGAATTTTTTTCAATTCATCGAGCGAATCGAGCGAAAAGCTGCGAATGCCGAATTTATGATAGGCATGCAGGATCGATTCGCGGCTCTTGACCGGATGCATGTAATGCATCATCGCCTTGGGGCATTCGCGCGCAACCAGTTCAATTTCTGCAAGTGATGCCACGTCGAAATGGCGCACACCCGCTTTGAAGATCGTTTTTAATACGTAAGGTTCGGGATTGGTTTTCACCGCATACATCACCTGGCCGGGAAACGCAGACACAAAAAACTTGGTCGCAGTTTTTATGGCATGGGGGCGCAAACAATGTACAGGCTCGGAAGGTTTCATGCGCTCAACCAGGTCCTGTGCGGACGCAAATTTCGGGAGCGCGGACGGCTTCAGCGGAAGCGGATTATTTAATAGTAGAAATTGTTGGTTGCGATTAACGCGTGCAGGTTTTGCGTGGGGTATTTTGTTCATCTCTTATGGAATTCCTTTTATCAATGGTGAAGTTGCTATGGGATCTTGCAGCGGAAGAAAATAAACATATAAAACTCATCAGTTGTTAAAAGGGCGTTTCCGGCGAACCAAAGTTCCGACTGAAACTAAAAGTGTCCATACAGGAAACAGACGGGATAATAAAGCATTTTCTCCTATTATTTAATGATTTTTTTAGCTTTAAATGCATTTTTTACATGTTTTTAACGATGCGTGACAAAAAAACGTTGCTGTACTGATGAACTCCATGAATGATGCGCGCATGAAAAACTCTTTTAAACTTAAACAGCCGAGCGTCATTCCGGGCTTCGGATTCGCGCTAGGATTCACGCTGCTATACCTCACGCTTATCGTGATAATACCGCTTTCAGGTCTGTTTATTAAAACCGCCACTATGCCCTGGCACACATTTGTAAGCACGGTGACTGCGCCGCGCGTAATGTCCGCCTATAAAATAAGTTTCGGCATTTCGTTTATTGCGGCGCTGGTCAATGTCTTCTTTGGACTTATCATCGCCTGGGTGCTCGTGCGCTACAAACTACCAATGAAAAAATTGTTCGATGCTATGATTGATTTACCGTTTGCACTTCCTACCGCCGTTGCCGGTATTGCGCTTTCAACACTCTATTCGCCGCATGGGTGGATTGGCGAGTTGCTGGCACCATTGGGTATTCGCCTCGCCTTTAATCCGGCAGGCATTACCATAGCGCTTATATTTGTTGGCCTGCCGTTTGTCGTGCGGACCGTCGAACCCCTGCTGCAGGATATGGATGCGGAACTCGAAGAAGCTGCGGCAGGATTAGGTGCCAGCCGCTGGCAGACTTTTTCCAGAATCATTTTTCCTTATATCTGCCCTGCATTGCTTACAGGATTCGCCATGGCGTTTGCCAGGGGCCTGGGCGAATACGGTTCCGTCATATTCATCGCAGGCAATGTGCCCATGGTGTCTGAAATCGTGCCGCTCGTCATCATCACAAAACTAGAACAATATGATTATGCCGGTGCAACTGCTATTGCGCTTACCATGCTGCTGGCGTCATTTATATTACTTCTTATAATCAATCTACTGCAACGCTGGGGCAACGGGAGGATGAAATCATGAAAGCATCCCTCATCACTGAATCGCTGCAGGTGCGCGTATTGCTAAGCGTGGTGGCTGTATTATTTATTGCCATATTCGTAGGCCTGCCGCTGGCCATTGTTTTTGCTGAAGCGCTTAGTAAAGGCTTCCAGGCCTATACAAATGCCATCATGAGCGAAAATGCACGCTCGGCCATTAAACTCACATTGTTGGTGGCGGCCATTGCCGTGCCCTGCAATATGGTGTTCGGGCTTGCAGCGAGTTGGGCAATTACCAAATTTGAATTTGCCGGCAAGCGCCTGCTTATTACTTTCATTGAGCTGCCCTTCTCTGTTTCGCCGGTTATTTCCGGTCTTATCTATGTGCTATTATTTGGCACAAATAGTATGCTCGGCGAATGGCTTGATCGCCACGACATACAAATTATCTTTGCCGTGCCTGGCCTTGTCATTGCCACTATCTTCGTTACCTTTCCATTTATCGCCCGCGAGCTTATTCCATTGATGGAAGAACAGGGCACTGAATCGGAAGAAGCCGCCATCATGCTGGGTGCCAGCGGCTGGCAGACCTTCTGGCATGTCACCTTACCCAATATTAAATGGGGATTATTTTACGGCGTACTATTATGCAATGCTCGCGCTATGGGTGAATTCGGCGCCGTCTCTGTTGTTTCTGGCCATATCAGTGGCCTTACCAACACTATTCCGCTTCATGTAGAGATACTCTATAACGAATATAACTTCGCTGCCGCGTTTGCTGTCGCTTCCATTTTAACACTGCTTGCGTTATGTACACTGCTCATCAAGAGCATTATTGAATATTATTTCCCGTACGAAGTGAAAGCGCTGCATTAATCATGAGCATCCAGGTCCGCAATATCATCAAGCATTATGGCGACACCAATGTGCTTGATAATGTAAGTCTTGAGGTAAAGTCAGGCGAGCTGATTGCGCTCTTGGGACCATCAGGTTCTGGCAAGACAACCTTGCTGCGTATTATCGCCGGCATGGAAATGGCGGATTCCGGCACCGTGCTTCTCGACGGGCGCGAGGCGTTGTCACAGAAAGCGGGCGAGCGCCGCGTCGGGTTTGTGTTCCAGCATTACGCATTATTCAAACATATGACGGTGTTTGAAAACGTCGCATTCGGCTTGCGCGTGCGGCCGAAGAATGAACGGTTGGAAGAAAAGGAAATACGGCGCAAGGTGATGCAGTTGCTTACGCTTGTGCATCTTGATAAATTCCATGATCGCTATCCTTCGCATCTCTCCGGCGGGCAGCGTCAGCGCGTGGCACTTGCCCGCGCACTGGCGGTCGAACCCAAGCTCCTGCTACTGGATGAGCCTTTCGGCGCGCTTGATTCCAAAGTGCGCAAAGAGCTTCGCCGCTGGATGCGCCGTCTGCATGACGAAATCCATGTCACCAGTATTTTCGTCACCCACGATCAGGAAGAAGCGATGGAAGTAGCTGATCGCGTGATTGTGATGAGCAACGGCAAAATTGAACAGATGGGCACGCCCGGTGAAGTTTATCACCAGCCTGCCAATAGCTTCGTCTATGATTTCCTTGGCAATTATAATGTATTTGAAGGCTGGAAGGATGAAGAAGGCAATACCCATCTGCTGGAATATGATGTGAAAGAAGATGAACCCGCTTCACAAACAGTGCCACTGCCACGCCCCGGCGGCTGGATGAGCCGTTACCCTGAAATCACCCATCTGCTGCGCAAGGTGCTGCCGGGTGTTTTACCGGGTGATACTTCTATACTGCCTATACAAAAGAAAAAGGCCGCGCGGCCTAACTATGACAAGCCGGTTAAGTTATTTGCACGTCCTCATGAATTATTCGTGGCGAAAAGCCCGGACGAGCATGAATATATCCGCGCTCAGGTAATTCACATCAATCCTGCCGGACCACTTGTTAAAGTGGAAATGGAGCGGCGCAACGGCAATGTGCTCACTGCAGAAGTACCCAAGGATGTAATTGATATGCTGGCAATCCAGAAAAATGATGTGGTGTTTGTACGCCCTAAGAACACGCGTGTTTTTGAGGGTAGCTAGAATAGGTAAAGTGTGATATAAAAATATCCCGCTTCAATTACACTTTATTATCTTATGCTCTGGGGCTTATTATTAAAGCGATTGATTGCCCGTGGTTCTCTGCGCGTCACCGATGCAAAGGGTAAGGATCATTATTACGGTAACCAGGGTGAGTTGCCGGCTGCGCATATCCGTCTGCATGATAAAAGATTGCATCTGAATTTACTACTGAATCCAGGCCTGCATGTCGGCGAAGCCTATATGAACGGCACGCTGACGGTAGAATCAGGCAGCACGCTGCGTGATGTGCTTACACTCTTTATAATGAATCTACAGCTTGAGCGCCCGCCAGCTATGCGCTGGATTGAAAGGCTGGATCGCTGCCTGCGCGCCATACAGCAATATAATCCTGTCTCGCGCACGCGCGGCAATGTCGCCCATCATTATGATCTTAATGAAAAGCTTTATGAATCTTTTCTTGATAAAGACATGCAATATTCCTGCGCCTACTTTACCGATGAACAGGAATCGCTGGAAGAAGCGCAATATAATAAGAAAAAACACATTGCTGCTAAATTGCAGATTACGCCCGGCATGCGCGTGCTCGATATCGGCTGCGGGTTTGGCGGCATGGCATTATATCTGGCGCGTGAACTGGGAGCGCATGTGGTGGGCCTTACGCTTTCAGAAGAACAATTGACCCGCGCGCGTGAACGCGCGCGCGAAGAAGGATTGGAACGTCAGGTGGAATTCCACCTGCGCGATTACCGCAATGAAACCGGCGAATATGACCGTATTGTTTCAGTGGGCATGTTTGAGCATGTGGGTGTACTTTATTATCCCGATTATTTTGCCAAGGTAAAATCCCTGCTCAAGCCCGACGGCATCGCTCTGATTCACTCGATCAGCCGCGCCGATGGTCCCGGCACTACCAACCAGTGGCTGCGCAAATATATATTCCCCGGCGGCTATTCCCCGGCTATGTCGGAAGTGCTGCCGGTCATTGAACAGTGTGGTCTATGGATAACCGACATTGAAATACTGCGCATGCATTATGCGCTCACAATAGCCGAATGGTACCGACGTTTTGAAGCTAACCGCCAGAAGATTGCTAGCCTTTACGATGAACGGTTCTGCCGTATGTGGGAATTTTATTTGCTGGCCTGTGAATTACAGTTCAGCCATTGCGATATGATGGTCTTCCAGATGCAGATCACCCGCGATATGAAAGCCGTGCCTTTTACGCGCGACTATATATTCGAATGCGAGCGCGCGCTTAGCAATACGCAGAAGCTTCCTTCACCAAAGCGCTACGCGGTGCATTAATATTGTGCCCTACCGAAAACAGGGTATTGAAATAGGGATTATTCCCTGATATAATATTCTTCATAATAATGTCATCCCTGCGCAAGCAGGGATCTCAGGCCGTGTATTATTTTGCATGAGCCCCCGTGTCGTAGCACTGGGTGACAAATTCACAAAAATCGAGGAACGACGTATTAACCAAAATGGAACAATCATGCAAAAAGTGAGGTGAGGTCTAGTCTAGCCTAGTTTCCTGCCGGGAGAGGATTAAGGTGAGGAACAGGCCTGACAGATTTGCCTTCAACCTAACCGATTTACCCTCACTCTGCCCCTCTCCCAAAGGGAGAAGGAATGGCACAGATCACAACAAATCGAGGAACAACGTGATAAGACGTACCAAAATGAAACAAACAAGGTTAGGAGTAGCCTAACAAAACATAACAAATCGAGGAACGACGTATTAAGAATCTTGCGAGTAACCCAACTTATTTGCATAGTACCCCATATGAGCATCAAAATCGTTACCTGGAACGTCAATTCCATCAAATCACGCCTGCACCAGCTTCTGCCTTGGCTCAAGGAATATACGCCGGACGTTGTTTTGTTACAGGAACTCAAAACAACTAACGACACGTTTCCCTACATGGAGATTGAGGAGCTCGGCTACAACATCAAAGCACACGGGCAAAAAACCTATAACGGCGTTGCCATACTTTCTAAATTCCCGATTGATGATGTCCGCACCATCCTGCCTGGTGAAGATTCCGATCAGGAAGCGCGCTATATTGAAGCGGTAGTGAGCCTGAAAGACGCAGCACTGCGCGTAGCATCGATTTATGTGCCCAATGGCCAGTCGCCTGATTCCGATAAATTCCAATACAAGCTGCGCTTTTTCAAGCGGCTGCGCGCGCATGTGGAATCGCTGCTGTGCCTGGAGGAAACGCTCGTTCTGGGAGGCGATTACAATGTTGCACCCTGCCCCATCGACGTCTACGATCCAGAGCGTCTTGATGGCACCGTATGCTATCATCCTTTAGAGCGCGAACAGTTGCGCGCGCTCAGCTATTTGGGGCTGACGGATGCATTCCGTGCTATTAATCCTGCTCAGCAGCATTTCAGCTGGTGGGATTACCGCAGCAATGGCTATGAGGCAGGTTACGGCATGCGCATCGATCATCTGCTGCTTTCGCCGCAGGCTGCTGATAAACTGCAATCATGTGAAATTATGCATACGCTGCGCGGTCAGGAAAAGCCGTCCGATCACGCGCCGGTGAGTTGCATTATAAACACCTAAACGGCTATTTCCATTTCTCTGGGCTGGCTGCTTGCTTTATCGGTATAATTTGAGGGAGGTTGGGTATTAAAGCGCATGGCGGGTTTTGATGTGTTTGTAACAAATCGCTTATTTTGCTCTTCCAGCGTCTTATTCTCTGGCTCTTCAGGAAGATAATCAACTTTGCGCTTTGCTTTATTGGTAACGGCTTCGGTTACCGCTTTTGCTAAAGTTCTTCTCTCCTGATCTTCTTCCTTCTTATTAATAATCTTGGCAAAGCTACGGCTAAAACCATACAATAACGTTGTGCAAAGCGCCGTATAGATACCTTCAAAGGCTGCAACAAAGCCTGTCTGCCATTTGCTGCCTGCGGTAACATCTTCCAGCGCTTTTAAGTCGATATTCTGTTTTGTAAAAAAATTTGCTGTTTTTGCTGATGCATCAATAATTTTCCCGCCAATCAATTTATCAATAACCAATACCGTAGCAAATGTAGCAACCCGTCCGCCAATTACGCTTCTCCATCCCTGATCAGGCTCCTTGGCATATTGAGAAGGATCGGTAGGTTCCGTGCCCAACACCCGATCAATAAATTGTGATATTTTTTCGCGGCTATCTTCAAACAATTTAGCCGGCACCGTAAGAAGTGTTCCGACTAGAAATGAAACCAACACCATGGCATGGCCCTTGGCATTCCTGGTTTTTTCTGCACTTGCTGGAATGTTTTTTAAAAGAGGTGACTTTTCTATGACTTCCGCCAGATTATTATACTGCTCATTTGCCCAGCCTTTTCCGTAACGTCCCTCTCTAGTGCCCCAAACAGAAGCTACAAATATCGCACCAAACGTAACTAAAGGATAAACAATAAAGTCAAAAATTATATTGCCGACTGTGCGGCGTTTACGATGATGAGAGTTGGATGATTTGTCGGCACCCTGCGCAGGCAAAGCCTTAGCCTCACCTGTTTCAGGTTTCTTATCTTCTATCGTGTCGTTTACAGCAACCATACTGATTTCCGGACCTTTTCCCTCACTCACATAATAATATATTTAAGGACTTATTGTGTGACATTTATATGAAGATTAGGCCTTATTTGTAATCATTTGGTAAATTATATGCTAGAATGCGGTGGGCTATTACTGATGAGGCTTATATGACTGATAAACCTGACTATAAAAGCTTATCTGAACCAGAACAGAAAGCGGTCGATTTTTATCTCATGCTACGTGAAGCCAGCGGGATTGAAATTACGGATCACACACGGGATATCCAACGTAATTTAATGCTTTCTACCCAGGGCATAGGCATAGACAAGCTTATACGAATATATTGCAGCAAGGAAAATACATCGATTTCTCAAACTATTAATTACAGGGAAAAAGCCACTTATGAAGTTACAGGCAATGGAAATGGGCGGATTGTAATAATAAAAGATGACGAGCGATCACCGTTTAAACACCCCATGCTTGCACATCCAGCTCCCATTAAAGCGGCAACCCCGGAAGCACCGCCTGCAATAGTGCAGGAACCGGCTGTTTCTGCTACAGATCCTAAACCTGAAGCCGTAGCTGGCCCTCATTCCACCACTGCAGAACTCTTTGCAAAAAGAAGGCAAACATCAACCGGGGTCGATACATTAAAATTTAGGGAAGCCG
Organism: Alphaproteobacteria bacterium; assembly: GCA_013288985.1. Classification (GTDB taxonomy): domain Bacteria; phylum Pseudomonadota; class Alphaproteobacteria; order Rickettsiales; family JABCZZ01; genus JABDAT01. The sequence goes on along the minus strand of JABDAT010000011.1, from coordinate 13,452 downwards.
AAAAGGTTCCTAGACCTCTTATAACCGTTGAAAATCCAGTAACGGATAGTGCTCAACTTCGAGCAAGGCGCGAGGCCAAAAATAACAGCGCATCCACATCTAAAACGAGAAGCTAGCTGATAGTCGCCTCAGCATTCAGGGCACGGTTATTATAAGTGGCATTTACATAGCCATTTTGTGCAGCAAGCGATTTTGTGGATTTTTCTGACCACGCGGATTTTGGAGATATGTTTTCCGGCTGACTCGCACTCTTTTCTTCAAGCTTTACCTTGCCTTCCTGGGATACGGACACTTTATAACCTTGAGGGATAATGCCTTCCTTGGTTAAATCCTGAACCACTTTTGCATGCTGCTTATCCATGCGCAGACTATGCACCATATTGGTATACTTATCGACCATCACTGCGCAGATTAATGCCCAGCCCCATTCTTTGGTGATAAGACGTGATTGCTCAGCCACCACCATTCTGTCTTCATTACGCCCGCCATGATTGGCAGCAAATTCCAGTTCCGATTTTTCAAGGCGATTAAAATGATCCGCTGAATTGGCCTGTAAATCACCAATGCCTGCGCCATGGCCCTCAAACCATTTATTCCATTTATGTACAAGGCCTGCCGGCAATGTTTTATATAATCTTTGCCCCATACTCCAGGAAAGCGTATCTATGCTTGGCTTGTTTGCATTCTCCAGATGACGGCTTAGGCGGTTAAAACCGATATCACCAATAATAACAAACGCCATGGAAATAGCGCGCGCCGCCCACAAATCAAAGGCACTTCTCTTGCCATTTACACGTGTTTTAATTTCCTGTTCGATTTTATCTTCAAGTGTTTTTGGCGCCTCTACTGGTTTCATCTCGTCAGGCAAGACATTCGTATCCTTGCCCAGCTTCTGATTAATCCAGTAAGCAATCTTATCGCGGTTAGCAAGGAGCGGCGTCATAAGGCCGGTGGCAATGATGCCGGCTATCATCATAAACCAAATTTCAACAACAGAACGTACGCTATCAAGGGTTTTGACATGATCAGCGCGGCCAAAAATTTTGCCAATATTTTTCGTTATCGTTTCTTTTAAATTTTTTACTTCCGGCCTCGGATTAAGGTAATAGGCAATGCCCAGCGATAAGCTGGAATTAAATATCCAACCAAAGAAATAATGAATAATTCCATGGATGGTTATTCCACCCACCGTTTTTTGAATATCTTTTTGCGGCGCTTCTGCAGCGGCAGGCAAATCAAGCCCAGCCTCTTTGCGCGTCGGCAAAATTGCAGCCGTCGCCAAAGAAGAACTTTTATCTGATATTGTATCCGGCGCAAGCGTCATAAACGGATTCCACACCTTTTCCATTATCGATTATTCTACATGAATTAGGGTATATTTATGTTACATTCTCATGAATATTATGCCATCTAGAGTGGCATAAAACTGCAATTTCAACCCATGAGCGAGAATTATGGCTGACCGTATATTTTCTGGCGTACAACCTACTGGCAATCTGCATCTGGGCAATTATCTGGGCGCCATACGCAACTGGGTTGGCATGCAGAACCAATATGAATGTATTTTCTGCGTGGTGGATTTGCATGCGATTACGGTGCCGCAAAAGCCGGATGATTTGCGCCAGGCTACGCGTGAAGTGACTGCCGCCTATATCGCCTGTGGTGTGGACCCAAAAAAAAGCATCATCTTTCCGCAATCCAGCGTTTCCGCCCACAGCGATCTTGCCTGGATTCTGGGCTGCCACACACCGCTTGGCTGGCTTAACCGCATGACCCAGTTCAAGGAAAAAACCGGAAAAAACCGTGATAACGCTTCGCTTGGGCTTTATGGCTATCCTGTGCTGATGGCTGCAGATATATTGGCTTACAGGGCTACGCATGTGCCGGTAGGTGAAGACCAGAAGCAGCATCTGGAGTTGGCGCGCGATATTGCCGGAGCCTTTAACCGCTATTATGAGAACGATTATTTTCCATTGCCTGAACCGCTGATTCAGGGACCTGCAACCCGCATCATGAGCCTGCGCGACGGCACTAAAAAGATGAGCAAATCGGATGAATCGGACTATTCGCGCATTAACCTCACAGATGACGCTGAAGCAATTGATCTTAAGTTCCGCAAAGCCAAATCCGATATGGTTGAGGGCATTAGTTATGATGAATCCGCCCGCCCTGAAGCTTCCAATTTAATCAATATATTCTCGGCGCTTGCTAATGTTTCACGCGAAGCAGTGGTGAATGACTATGGAGCCAGGAATTTCTCGGATTTTAAGAAGGCGCTTTCAGCGCTGGCTATTGAACAGCTCTCTCCCATTACCTCGCTTATGCGCGAATTACTCAAGGACGTCAGCTATATTGACGCGGTTTTAAAGGACGGCGCAGAGAAAGCAGGCGCTATCGCCGCTAAAAATATGAAGCAAATACATGAGATAGTGGGGTTTGTGCAGCTATAAGCCGTCATAAAATCTTAATAATTCGCTACTGTATTCTTTTGTCTTGCACAGGTAGAATGGGGAATAAAATATCAACTAACAGATTGGGGAGTCTTTATGGTTGATCCTATTGCGGCATTAACAGTAGCCCATACAGCGGTCACAGTTGGTAAACAGATTGGCGATATCGCCGATACTGTTGTTGCTAGCACGAAAAATAATCAAGATTTCATGGCCATTGATGCTCCATACCGATCAGAAGGCACGGCTGAACAAAACCAAAGAATAGAAGATAATATTCAGGCGTTAAAAGACCCCATTGCAGAAAAAGAATTGAGGACCATGGTAACAAATGACATCGCAGTACGTGACATCATTGCCAGCAGCGGTAATAATGATATCGCAGAAATCAGAGCAGCCATGGAAGCAGGGGAAAGAGCAGCAAATAGCCCCCATCCTGATATTAATAGTATTTCAGGTGTTGATGAAAAATTTGCAGCAATAGCAAAAGCCGCATTTAAGCAAACCATAATGGAAGAGTCCTTAAGTCCCGCATCTATAGATCGTTCTGCTGCCCCACTTATTGCGAGAGATAGTACAGACACGACCTCACAAGATGCTGCCAATACTGCAAATGATTTAGACTTTCTTGCTATGGAGGATACCCAGGCTCAAACAAAACAAAAAACAGTTATGGGACATCCGCATGAATTACCGGCACACGCGTTGCACGGAGGGCATATGAATGGTGGACATGAAAATCATCACGACACAGCAGCTGCACATCATGGTCATGTCCCTCCCGGCCTCAGTCCTAAGATATTTGAGGCCATTCAGGGAATGGGTGACGATTTAAGCCATTTAAAAGGTATGTTTTTGAGTGGAGAAGGATCTCTATCCGCTGATCTTGCGATGCGTCAAAGTGTGAATAAAATAGCGCCTGAGAAAGAAGGCCTAGCATTAGTGGCCAGGAAATAGATAGGTTTTTCCCTTTTCAATTATCTTATCAAACATCGCCTGCGTCAGCACCCCGGTATTAATATTATAACGTGAGCAGTGGTAGCTATTAAGTAGTGATAAGTGCTTAGTGTTAAGTGACAAGTGATGTTCAGCGCCATGCGCGAACTTATAAGCGGATTGCTTTAATCCTAATGCCATAATCACCGCTTTATGAGCAATCTGGCCCAAAGTAACTATCACTTTTAATTGCGGCATGGCCTTGATTTCATTCACTAGAAATGTATTACACTGCTTTATCTCGGAAGGCTCCGGCTTATTGGCCTGTGGTACGCAGCGCACACCATTGGTGATGCGGCAGTTTTGGAGGGTGAAGCCATCCTCATGCCTTGTGCCTTGTGCCTCGCGCCTACTTCCTCGCGCCTCACTCCTCGTCTCTATTATTTTCTCCGGATTATAATCTCCCTCGGCAAAGCCATATTTCTTAAGCGCAGAGTAAAGAATTATTCCGGCATAATCACCCGTAAACGGCCTGCCCGTTTGGTTGGCGCCTTTGAGGCCGGGTGCAAGGCCTACTACCAGCAACTCCGCATCCAAATTCCCAAAAGACGGCACCGGCCCATTAAAAAAGCTTGGATAAGCAATGCGGTTAGCCTCGCGAAAGGCAACCAGACGCGGGCACATGGGGCAATTATAGCTTGGAGCGTTATAGGACATGTATGTGTTTTATCGTCTTTTTCACAATATAAAATGAAAAAATTGTATATTGCCCTTGAAATGCACTTAACTCCTCCTTATATACGTTGCACTCAAGGATTTCGGCCATTTTTGGCCAACCTGACCGTTTAACAATTAGTGGAGCTTACGATATGAAAATTAAACCCTTGCATGACCGCGTGCTGGTTCGCCGCCTCGAGCAGGAAGAAAAAACCGCCGGCGGCATTATCATCCCCGATACCGCTAAAGAAAAACCCCAGCAGGGCGAAGTGCTTGCCGTTGGTTCAGGCGCACGCGACGATTCGGGCAAAACCATTCCGCTCGACGTAAAAGCCGGTGACATCGTATTGTTCGCCAAATGGGGCGGCACGGAAGTGAAAGTAGACGGCGAAGACCTGCTCGTGATGAAAGAATCCGACATCATCGCTATCGTCGAAGACCACAAAAAATCCAAAAAAGCAGCTTAATAGAAATTTCAAGGAGTCTTAACCTATGGCTAAAGTACTTAAATTCGGGACCGATGCCCGTAACCAAATCCTGCTCGGCGCCGACATTCTCGCTGATGCAGTCAAAGTAACCCTTGGGCCCAAAGGCCGCAATGTGGTGCTTGATAAATCTTACGGCGCACCGCGCATCACCAAAGACGGTGTAACGGTTGCCAAAGAAATCACACTCGCTAACAAGTTCCAGAACATGGGCGCACAGATGCTGCGCGAAGTAGCCAGCAAGACCAATGACGTCGCTGGCGACGGCACCACCACTGCTACCGTTTTGGCACAAGCAATCCTGCGCGAAGGCAGCAAAGCCGTTGCTGCTGGCCTTAACCCCATGGATCTGAAACGCGGTATCGACAAAGCCGTTGAAGCCGCTGTGGAAGCCATTAAACTCAAAAGCAAAGCGATTGGTTCACAGGATGAAATCGCGCAAGTGGGCACCATTTCTGCTAACGGCGACAAGCAGATCGGCGAAAAAATTGCTGACGCCATGAAGCGCGTAGGCAAAGAAGGCGTCATCACTGTTGAAGAAGCCAAAGGCTTAGAATTTGAAGTAGATGTAGTGGAAGGCATGATGTTTGATCGTGGCTACCTCTCCCCTTACTTCATCACCAATTCAGACAAAATGACTGTTGAACTCGACAGCCCCTACATCTTGTTGTTTGAAAAGAAGCTCTCCGGCCTGCAACAGATGCTGCCGCTGCTTGAAGCTGTTGTTCAGTCCGGCAAACCCTTGCTCATCATTGCTGAAGATGTTGAAGGTGAAGCGCTTGCAACACTCGTGGTCAACAGACTGCGTGGCGGTTTAAAAGTAGCTGCCGTGAAAGCTCCCGGTTTTGGCGATCGCCGCAAATCGATGCTCGAAGACATCGCTATCCTCACCAATGGTCAGGTTATCAGCGAAGACCTCGGCATCAAGCTTGAAAACGTAAAGCTCGACATGCTGGGCCGCGCGAAGAAAGTCACCATCACCAAAGAAGAAACCACGATTGTGGATGGTGCTGGTAAAAAGACTGATATCGAAGCGCGTTGCAGCCAGATTCGCGCTCACATTGAAGAAACCACGTCCGACTACGACAAAGAAAAATTGCAGGAACGCCTTGCTAAACTCGCAGGCGGCGTAGCAGTTCTCAAAGTCGGCGGCTCAAGCGAAATCGAAGTAAAAGAACGCAAAGACCGTGTTGACGATGCATTGCATGCAACCCGCGCAGCCGTAGAAGAAGGCATTGTTCCAGGCGGCGGTTCGACCCTGCTCTACGCAAGCCGCGCGCTCGACAAGCTGAAATCACTCAACGACGACGAAAAAGCCGGTATCAACATCGTAAAGCGCGCATTGCAGTCACCGCTGCGCCAGATTGTTGAAAACGCAGGGCTCGACGGCGCTGTGGTTGCTGGCAAGCTGCTCGAAGGCACCGACACCAACTTTGGTTTCGACGCTCAGAAGCTTGAATATGTTGACCTTATCAAAGCCGGTATCATCGATCCAACCAAAGTGGTGCGCACTGCATTGCAGGATGCTGCCTCTGTTGCTGGCCTCATGATCACCACCGAAGCTATCATCACCGACAAGCCCGAAGACAACAAACCCGCTTCTGGCGGCGGCGGTGGCGGCGGCATGGGTGGTATGGGCGGCATGGGCGATATGGATTTCTAGTCTAGATCGTTCTTGCGCGGTCTACTGACCTTGCAATGAACCTAATAATTTCGTGACTAAAGGGATGGGGCCTTCTGGCCCCATCTTCTTTTTATCCAAAAAAAGCCTGTCATTTGTTTGACCGGCCTTTCTTTTATTTAATTAAATATTAACCACAATAGGTTACCCTTTAAAATCAGTAATTTTCTGTTTGCAGCAATAGGGTTAAAATTTACTATGGATCAGCCATGGCAAAAAAGGGCAAAGCCTCCCAGCACTGATGAAATCAATGCAAAGGCAGAAGCCAGACTTATTTTTATGGAGGATGAGCTAAAGAAACGCGGAATTCACATAGCAATCGGTGCCGAGCAGGAATTCATTGTACTCGATAAAAGAAGAAAAATATGGACGCATAGCATTAATCATTATCGGCTGACTAATGATCTCCAATTACAATTCCCTCTCTTGGAACGCGTATATAATGAAGAACTCTCAGAAGGTGAATATGAGGCAGTATTTAGTAGCGTAGAAAAAGTTCTTGGCATGGATTTAGCAGCGCCCAGGAGACTAGCAGATAAAGAACAGACCATTCCCAAAAACTTAGGATTTTATCCCTCTGTCGAAATTGCCAGACAGATAGTTACACTAAGAAGAACCCTTTCTTCTCATCTCAATCAATTTGCCAAAGGATTGGAAGCCTCTTTTAGAACTGTAACGAATGATAACGGCAATACAACAGCAGGAATGCATATTAATAGCAGCTGCTTCAATCAAGATGGAAAAAATCTCTTTTTTAATAAAAGACTGGGGGTACATAGCCCTTTGGCGCTACAAGTAGCCGATATCCAAAAGCAATTACAGGAAGAAGGAACGATACTTTATGCCCCAAAACCAGAATCTTATGATCGATTTGGAAAGCGCTACACTGCACCAAGAAATTTTATGGTAGGATATGATAAAGCGGACAATACACTTACTTTGCGCTACGGCTATAAAGAAAAAACTTACCGGATAGAAGACAGGATGGCCGGCGCTGATGCAAATCCTTACCTGGTAATGCTGGCGTCGGTTGGTGCTATTTACAGCACAATTATAGCAAAAGAGAAAGGGCACACCTATCCGATAGATTCATCTTCTCCTTCTATATCCATCAAAGGCGATGATACTCTTAGTGTTGCCCGTAATAAGGCTTATGAACGTTTTTCGCGCAGCGAGTTATGGCAGGAAATAGCCGGAGAAGATTTATACCGCGATCTGTTGGCTTACATGAAACCCTGCATTATGAATCAGGTGGGATAACACAAAACTCGCTATACTCCTCTCTTTAATCATCTATCTTCCTGGCTTCTTCCACTAACATAATCGGTATTCCGTCGCGGATGGGATAAGCGAGTTTAGCTTTATCGCTGATAAGCTCGCTCTTGCCAGCATCATAGCGCAATGTAGTTTTTGTAAGCGGACATACCAGTACTTCAAGTAATTTGGGATCAATCGCAGTCATTTAAAATACCTTTTAAGCGAATAAAATAGAGGAAAGCTTGCGCCGTCCCTGCATGGTAAACGGATGCGTATGGCCGAGCGCTTCAAAAAATGTAAGAAGTTGCAGACGTGCTGCGCCTTCATTCCAGTCTTTATTCTTGGCAATGATCGCAAGCAACTGGGCGATAGCCTCTTCTTGTTTTCCGGCAATAAATAAAGCACTCGCCAGTTCATAACGCGCCTGATGATCCAAAGCATTTGCTTCCAGCTTCTTTTGCAATGCATCAAGATTAGCATCTTTGGGCGCCGTTTTAGCTAGGGTTACTGCCGCTTTTGCCGCTACCACCAATTCATGCAACTGTTTGTCTTCTGGCACTTGTGACAATAACTGTTCGGCTTTTTCAGCAGTCCCTTGGGCGATAAAGCAATGCGCCAATCCCGTTATTGCCTCAATATTGTGTTCATCCTGCTCTAAAATAACTTTATAGGCCTGTTCTGCCTCAGCAGCATTCCCTTCAGCCAACAGAGTATCTGCAGCCTCAAGCGTCACCTGTACCATTTCTGCTTCCGGTCCTGCCTCGATAAACTGGGCAAGCAATTGCTTTAGCTGGCTTTCCTGCATGGGGCCCTGAAAACCATCAAGCGGCTGGCCTTGTAAGAAAATATAGACCATCGGCACTGACTGAATGCGAAACTGCTGCGCAAGCTGGGGGCTTTTATCAATATCCACTTTGGCAAGTTTCAGCCTTCCTTTGGCTTCATTTACCACTTTCTCAAGAATAGGCCCATATTGCTTGCAGGGCCCGCACCAGCTAGCAGTAAAATAGACCAATACCGGCACCTGCAACGATGCCTGCACTACTTCCTGCATGAAGTTCTGCACGGTGACTTCCTTGAGATAAGGCGACGGAGCCGCAGCGGCCAGCGTATGGGGCGATGATGTCATAAAATCCCTCAATTTATTTAGGTTGAAGGATATAGCATGAAATACTTGCAAACTAAAAGCAAATCCCTATATTGGCCTCCGCTTTCAGGGGTTCTAAATTTCCTGAACTTACCGAAAAGCGGGCGTAGCTCAGCGGTAGAGCGCCACCTTGCCAAGGTGGATGTCGAGAGTTCGATCCTCTTCGCCCGCTCCATTTCTTTGATTTTTCTGTTATTTATCCCAAGCAATACGTAACATGATCGCATTACTCGTATCTTTTTTCATAATCGTCGCCGCTGAACTGGGCGATAAGACCCAGCTTATTGCCCTATGCCTTGCCTCACGATTCCGTAAGCCTGTGCCGATTATTCTTGGCATATTGGCGGCAACGCTTGCCAGCCATTTTATGGCCGCATTCATCGGGCAATGGATTGGCAGCCTGTTGCATGAAAAATTATTGCATGGGCTATTGGGGCTTTCATTCTTTGCCGCAGCAATCTGGGCGCTCATTCCCGATAAGGTGGATTGTGATACCGATCAGCCCTTGACCCATAAAAGTATCTTTATAACCACCTTCATTACCTTTTTTATAGCGGAGATTGGCGACAAAACGCAATTGGCAACCGTTGCGCTGGCAGCCCATTTTCAGTCTTTTGTTTGGGTAGTAGTTGGCACTACGCTTGGCATGATGGCAGCCAATATTCCGGCGGTGTTATTAAGCCATGCGATTACTACACGCATTCCTCTTAAGCTGGTCAGGGTATTATCAGGAATCGCTTTTGCCGTTCTTGGCATCTATGAATGCAGCAAGATATGGCACTTTTAGAGGTACTACTTACTGCCCACGCATATAAAGGCGTAGTTCCATGCCCCTGATATCCAGAAACCCTACCCCCCGCCATATCATTTCCCAATGCCCGCCTATCTCCGATGATATTTCCTTATCAGCAAAGGTAAGAAGAAGCGGACAGGCTGTCTCATTTACATCATCATTCATTAACGGCAGTGTTTTATGGGTAAAATAGACCAGCATTGGCGCTATATTCTCACCCAATTTATAATTACCTATACAACTATTGGCATAAGGAGAAGCTTCCAGATATTGCACCAATTGGGTTAATACGGTGCGAAAACTGCGTGTCTCATTAATCCACGGGGAAAGCAGCGTATGTATAGTGCACCATATCAATGCCGCACCTAAAAACCATGTGCGCGCGACACTATAGGCAGAGCGGCTTTCCAGTGTAAAAGACGCAACCCAGAAGAGCGTTATTATAATAGCTACTAAACATGCCAACCATTGGCTTTCAGGGTAAACAAATGCTACTGGCAACCATTTGTCAAATAATGCAGGCAGCCAAGCAAGCGGTCTATCGGCAATAGGTTGCATCAACAACAACCATATCAGCCAAGTAATTATCACCGATAAGGTAATGGCAATACGTGCAAAAACATTCCATCCCGCCAATATCGTCGTAGGAATACGTATTAATCCTTGGGTTGCAAGAGGAGCAAATGCAATAAATAATGGCAATAAATAAGGAGATCTGCCAGAAGCAGAAAACAATAATACTGCCATACCGGTAACGGAGAAAATGAGAGGTAACAAATAACTGTAGTGTCGCCACTGTTTACGACCACAATATATCTGTGTACAGGCCAGTGGGAAAATCGGAAATGCAAATACAGGCGTCATCCAGAGAAAAAAGAGCGGTCTGTTTTCTGCTCCCAATTTTGAGACAGAAAACCCTAGAAAACGGCCAATATTATTCTCCCAAAACCATTCTTTGAATAATATTGGTGAATAATCATAGAGTAAGTATGGCCATACGAATAAAAAAGGCGATGCGACAATAAATGCAGCGATCATCACCCAAAATGTTTTGCGGGAATGCAATTGTGGAAGCAAACACCATAAGAAAAATATAGAAAGCCCTAGAATTGCAGGCAGCACCAATCCCTTGGCCATAAATGCAATACCCACCCCGATACCAAGCCAGAATCCACTTTGCTTCCAATGTTCTGGCCATGCGCAGAGTAAAGCCATACCGTAAAAGGCAACCGCTGTACCTGCAAGCAAAGCGACATCGGTCATCATGGCATGTGCATAACGAACCAAGCCATAAGTGCCTAGTAATAAACATAGTGTTATTTTACTCATTACTTCAGATTGAGAAGATTCTCTGAATAGTACACGCGCAGATTTCCAGGTAAACACTGCCGTAATAATCATATAAAAGGAACTGGCTAGGCGTGCAGCATCATGTAATGGCAAAATTCCATTTAACAGATGGCATAAGATAACAGAGGTCCAGTAATAGAGCGGTGGCTTTTCCATAAATGGCGCACCTGCATCAATCGGTATGAGCCAGGTATGTGTGGTATAAAAATGATAAATAATACCAAAACCATAGGCTTCCCCTTTTTTCCACCAGGGATCATGACCGACCGTACCCACACAAAGAAATAGGGCAAAAAATAACAGCCAGCAAATATTACGCAGTATAGCATTGGCTGCTATAGAATGAATAAAATGAACTAAGCTTCGTTTTGGCAATGTATTAGTGTAATTTACCTGTATCAGATTCAGTTCCCTTAATACTCGCCACTAAACGGGTTCAGCCTTTTAATCAGCGCAGAGAGGCCGTGACGCTTCATGTTTGTATCGACAAATTTCTGATCCGTCACCCAGTTAAGCTGAATTACACGGCGGGTGCCGGCAAAAGGCTTATGGCCATGGAAAGAATGATCCGAGCGGCGGAATACAAGCAACGCACCTGAAGCGGGGGGTACTTCCATCGCCACATCGTCGATATTCTTGCTGCGCAGCAGACGCAGGCGGCCACCTTCATTTTCCTCCCAGCTGCGGTTCATATAGAGCAGGAGGGAGAGGATTTTGCTTTCCGTATCCGTATGGATTTTACCGTCCCTGCGGCTGCACATGCCGCGCACGGTCACCATCGTGGGCTTGCCGTTTAAATCCACGCCGAACTTTTCCGCCACTGCATCACGGAATGCATTACTTTGCAGTTCACTGATGAGCTGCTTAAAAGCCGGCCCGTATTTAAGTGAGGCAAGAGCAAAACTGCCCCTTTTATCGATAACGGGGTAATCCTCGATGCTGCGCACAAAGGCTTCAGGGTGCAGAAAATTAGGCACGAGAATATAATCATACGGATCTTTGCTAAGGCCTGTGGTTTTAAATTTTTTAATATCCAGCATGGTGAGTTCAGGCTGGGATTGCGTAGAAGGCGATACGATCTTTGGCTGCGCTTGCGACATATTTTTCCTATGCATTTCCTTAATTGCGGGCTACACGATACAGTACAACTGCAATATAATAAACAAGGTAATATTGGTGGTTCCAAAAAAAATATGGGCCCTACTTGATGAACGCGCCGGCAATACCAGCCAGACGCTGGGAGTTGCAGAAGCACTTGGCCTGCCTTATGAAATCAAGCGCATTGCCTTTAATGGCTTTATAAAATTGCCTAATATACTCATTAATAAAACCACACTTGGATTTGATAAATCCTGTTTAAATGCATTAACGCCGCCCTGGCCTGACATCACCATATCCACTGCCCGCAGACTTGGCATTGTAGCCTCATACATTAAATCCAGACATCATGAATGTTTCACCGTGCAAATCCAGTGGCCAGGCTTTCCAGCCAGTCAGTTTGATTTAATCGCCACGCCCCTGCATGACGGCATTGCCGAAGGGAAAAATGTTTTTATTACGCTTGGCGCACCGCACCGCGTAACGGAAGATATTCTCAAGCAAGAAGCAGCGAAATGGAGTTCTACACTTTCCGGCCTTCCTTCCCCTAAAATCGCCTTGCTGATTGGCGGTGGTGGCGGAAGCAAAACATTTGCCGCCAGTCATGCTGAACCCATCGCCCGTTATGCTTCTGCGCTTGCGCAATCGCAGGGTGGCTCTCTTTTTATCACAACCAGCAGGCGTACCGGCAAAGAGATGGAAGCTGCATTACCCCGACACCTCACCTGCCCTTATTACCTGCATAAATGGCAAGATAGCGACGGGCCGGAAGCCAACCCTTACTACGGATTCCTAGGATTGGCAGATGCGATTATCGTGACAGGTGACTCAGTCTCCATGTGTTCGGAAGCCTGCGCTACCGGAAAACCGGTTGCTATTTACGCCGCTGATGATTTTGTAAAAGGAAAACATAAGCAGTTTGTGCATACGCTCTATGAACGCAAACTCGCAACACCGCTTCAGGCAACAAGTAATACGCTGCTCCCTCCCGCCTACCGGCTGAATGATGCTCTTTCTATTGCAGCGGAGATAAAGAAACGGGTTAATGAGTTAACTTATTAACCCTTTAACTCATAAGCTTATTATCCCGTTAACCCGCTTGTTTTACCGCACTGCATCCATACAATTTTATCTATTGTTACAGTTTTGTTAAATTCTTCGATGTATCATAGTCTTAGGTTGAACTCCCCCCTTCATGAATGGTATCATGAATGAAATAGTTATAGGATTGCGAGTGCTATGGGTTGGATAGAAAGATTCCCTCAAAAAAGTACAGAAATTGCGGAATATATCGCGCATGGCTTTCATGCTGTGCCCAGACATGATCCTAATTTTCTTAAAACATTGCCTAGCTTGCACCGCCTGTTCAACGTTGTTGGCATGGTGGTGGGATTTAGTACTGTAAAATACCTGGCGGATATTGTGTTCGGCCATAGAATCAATGGCAGTGAATACGAAGAAATTCCCAAGAATAAAGTTATTCCTCCACTTCGTTTTCTTCATGGCATTGTTCAATATAATCCCTTCTCCGATAACCC